>JBBRFU010000063.1:0-19656 GCA_038241315.1 Acidimicrobiales bacterium
CGTTCCCGACGACGCCGGCCTCGCCCGCCTCGACGAGGCGCTCCGGTGAACTTTCGCATCCTGCCCCCCGACTCCGCGGCCATGGCCGCCGCCGCCGACCGGCACCTCCGCCTGGCCAAGCCGGCCGGCTCGCTGGGGCGGCTCGAGGACCTCGGCGTGCGCCTCGCCGGCATGGCGCGGTCGTGTCCCCCGCCGGTCCCGACGCCGGTGACGGTCGCCGTCTTCGCCGCCGACCACGGCGTCGCCAACGCCGGCGTGACGCCGTGGTCCCAGGCGCTCACCGCCGCCATGGTCGGCGCCTTCGCCCGGGGGGTCGCGGCCGTGAACGTCCTGGCGGCCCAGGTGGGCGCCGAGGTGGTGGTGGTCGACGTGGGCGTCGCCGGCGACCTCCCCGCGCATACCGCCGTCCTCGACGCGAAGGTGCGCCGGGGCACGGCCGACCTCCGCCTGGGGCCAGCCATGACCGAGGCCGAGACACTCGCCGCCTTCGAGGTCGGGCGGTCCGTCGCCGGCGGCGCCGTGGCCCGGGGCGCCGGCTGCCTGGTCACCGGCGACATGGGCATCGGCAACACGACCGCCGCGGCCGCCCTCATCGCGGCGCGCACCGGTGGCGACCCGGCCTCCCTCACCGGCCGGGGCACGGGCATCGACGACCAAATGCTCGGCCGCAAGGTCGACATCGTCGAGGCGGTCGTGAAGCGAAGCCGCGGGATGCGCCCGCTCCCCCTCCTTGCCGAGATCGGCGGTCTCGAGATCGCCGCCCTGGCCGGCTTCACCGTCGGCGGCGCCGAGGCGGGGGTCCCCGTCGTCCTCGACGGCGTCATCGCCCTCGCGGGCGCGGTCATCGCCGATGCGATCACCGCGTCGGCGGTGCGTCCCTACCTCGTCGCCGGTCACCGCTCGGTCGAGCCCGGCGCATCGGCCGCCCTCGAGCACCTCGGGCTGATGCCGCTGCTGGACCTGGACCTTCGCCTCGGCGAGGGCACCGGAGCCGTCCTCGCCGTCCCGATCGTGCAGGCCGCGGCCCGCATCCTCGGCGAGATGGCCACGTTCGACGAGGCCGGCGTCACCGACAAGGACCCCGCCACCTGACCCCGCCCGGACCTCACCCCGACCCCACCGCCGGCTGCCGGCGGGCGCCGGCACCGGCGCCGGCACCGGCACCGTCGGTCGGGTCGGGGTAGGGACCAGGCGTGGCTCCCGACCCCGACCCGGCCCGCCCGGGCCCCGCCCCCGCGCTCACCGAGCCCGATCGTCGGGTCCTGCGCGCCCACCTCGAGGCCGAGCACGAGCGGACCGCGGCCCAGATCGCCTCCCTGGTGCGGACCTTCGACGAGCTGGTGGCGGCCGCCGACCTCGAGCCCCCCGACGACGAGCACGACCCCGACGGCACCACGGCCTACGAACGGGCCCAGGTGACGTCGCTCGAACGGGAGTCGCGCGCCCGCCTCGACGCCCTCGCGGCCGCGCTCGCCGACGTGGACGACGGGGCCTACGGCTCGTGTGAGCGCTGCGGTGCCGCCATCGCCCTCGAGCGCCTGCAGGCCGTGCCCGGCACCCGCCGGTGCGTCCGCTGCGCCGCCGGCCTCCCGCCAGACGCCTGATCCGCCCACCACCTGCTCACCCGGGCGGGGGCGCGGTGAGGAAGGCGACGAGCTCCTCCGGGTCGGGCGAGATGCAGACGTAGCGCTCGTAGTCGTCGGGGCCGAACAGGGTGGCCAGGATCGGCCCGATCGGGAAGCGCTCGGTCCAGCACCGGTCGGTGTCGAGGAACGCCATGGGGCTGAAGCGGTCGTGGAAGACGCGATAGGCGTTCTGCGCGGCCTCCTGGAACACCTCCTGCAGCGTGCCGGCCCGACCCGGGGCGAAGACGATGCCGTCCTTGGCGATGGCCAGGAGGCCGTCCTCGCGCAACGAGTTGGAGAAGTACTTGGCGAGGTGCGAGGCGAACGGCGTGGGGGGCTCGTGGCCGTAGAACCACGTGGGCACCGCCAGGCTGGTCCCCCGCTCGGCCACCGGGATCGAGGCCACCACGTCGAACGCCGGGACCTGCCAGGCGTGCAGCGCGCCGAGCACCGCCTCGTCCACCACCCCACCCGGGGCCACCAGCCCGGTGGTGCTGGGCGGGAAGGCGGGCGCCGCCGCCAGGCGGGCCAGGCCCTCCTCGAGCGCCTCGGGCCCCGACGGCGACACCAGGGCGCCGAGGTGGGTCGCCTCCATGGCCCCGGGGCCACCGCCGGACGCCACCAGGTCGCCGCGCCCGGTGAGCCGGGCGGCCAGCTCGGCCACCTGCCGGTAGGCCGGCTCGGAGCGGACCATGGCGTGCCCGCCCATCACCGCCACCACCCGGCGCCCGGCCACCAGCTCGTCGCGGGCCTCGGTGATGCACTGGTCGTGCAGGGCCCGCAGCATCCCGACCTCGCGGTTCGGCGCCAGCCGGGTGGACCGGTAGGCCCGCAGGTCGGTGGTGGTGGCGTAGGACGAGGGATCGTCGGTCCGGAACCCGGCGAACAGCTCCTCGGGGCCGTAGAGCGTGGAGCGGAAGGGCAGCACCGGGAACGCGTCGTCCATCGCCCGAGTGAAGCAGGCCGACGGCCGCCGGCGATGCCGGCTCAACTCGGCGTCGGTCCCGCCGATGGGCGGGGGTGAACTCCGCCCCTCGGACCCTCCTCACCTGGATCGGCCGGCTGGCCCTGTTGGCGGTCCCGCTCGTGCTGATCCTCGGCTTCACGTACCCCGACGCCCTGCAGGTCCTCAACCCGGTCATCTGCACCGACGGCCTGGAGCTCGACGTCCAGACCCGGGACCCGGACACGCCGTTCGACAACCGCCCGGTCTGCGACTCGGAGCGCCGCATGATGGACGCCGACGACCGCCTCTACATCGTCGCGGCCTGCGCCGCCCTGGTCGCGATCATGGCGTACACCCTCCGCAGCCGGATCACCCCCCGCTCGCTCTCGGCGCCCCAGACCCACCTGCAGCGGTGACGGGGCCTCCGGGCGACGGTCGACCCTGACCTCCTCCAGACCCCGTCGCTGCCCCTGACCAGACCCGGACCGAGCTCCAGACCGATACCGACCCCGCCCCGACGGGCCGGGCACGGCCGGTCGCTCGCTCGCTCGCTCAGGCGACGCCGGCAGCCACCGGCTCGGGGAGGTCGACCGGCAGGGCGTCGGTCCGATCCTCGGTCTGCGCCCGCCGGGCGTAGGCCCAGCCCGGGCCGCGGAAGACGTACGACAGGCGATCGCGCCACGTGGTGGCGCTCCGCACGTCGCGCAGCATGTCGGCATACTCGTGGGTGGCGATGCGGAGGGGGTCGTAGGTCTCGATGTTGCGGGTGAGCCCGTAGACCACCGGCTCGTCCTCCACCTCGTGGGTGCCGAAGAGCCGGTCCCAGATGATCAGGATGCTGCCGTGGTTGCGGTCCAGGTACTGCTTGTTCGACCCGTGGTGCACCCGGTGCAGCGACGGCGAGTTGAGGAACCGCTCGGCCACGCCGATCGAGCGGATGGCCTCGGTGTGGATCCAGAACTGGTAGAGCAGGTTCACCCCCCGCGCCGTCTCGATGACGTCGGGGCGGAAGCCCAGCGCGGCGAGCACGCCGTAGGGGATGGTGGCCGAGAAGGCGTCGGCCACCGGCTGGCGGAGCGCGGTGGAGAGGTTGTAGTGCTCGCTGGAGTGGTGCACCACGTGCACCGCCCACACGTAGCGGCTCTCGTGAGCCAGGCGGTGGTTCCAGTAGTAGACGAAGTCCCACGCCAGGACGGCGCCCGCCACGGCCAGCGGCCCGTCACCCAGGTCGGGGCCCAGCCGCTTCTCGAAGAGCTTGCGCCCCGCCGTCCGGGTGGCCCAGGCGGTGGACAGGGCGACGCCCCCGGCCACCACGGCCGTGACCCCGGCGGACGACGCCACCTTGCGGGCGAGCGCCGCCCGCTGCCGACGCCCGGCGCGCGAGGTCGACCCGGCCGCCTCGATCGCGGCCTCGTCGGTCGGGATCGGATCTCCGTCCTCTCCGGCGGCGCGCCGTGCGGGCGGCACCAGGCCGGCCGGGCCGAGCGGGCCGTCGCCCTTGCGGGCCAGCACGTCGGCCACGGTGGTGACCGCGGCGGCGCCGAGGGCCGTGGCCACCAGGGCCTTGCCGAAGCGGCCCTTGCCCGGCGTGACCGGGCCCAGCAGCTTCCCCATCACCACCGGTGCCACCAGGCTGACCGTGCCCATGGTGAGGCTGGCGATGGTGTCCTTGCGCTCGTAGTCGGCCGGCGTGATGCCGCGCTCGGCCGCGGTGCGCTTGAGCCACAGGTACTCGGCCCCCATCCCGCCGAAGTAGGCAGGGATGGCGACGACGGTGAGATCCACGGATCCGGTCCCCCTCGATCTGGTCCGCCCAGTGTGCCGCCTCGGGTGCTCCGGTGCGATTCGCCCGCGCTCGGCCGCCTCGTCGGCCGCCCGGCCCGGCAGGCTGGTGCCATGCTCCGCCCGCAGCGCATCGAGCCCGGACCCGGCCAGGAATCGGTGTGGGACTACCCCCGCCCGCCTCGACTGGAGGAGACCAGCGCCCGGGTGCGGGTCGAGCACCGGGGGGTGGTGGTGGCCGAGACGGCCCGGGCCCTGCGGGTGCTCGAGACCAGCCAGCCGCCGGCGTTCTACGTGCCGCCGGCCGACGTGGACCGCTCCCTGCTGCGACCGGCCGCCCTCTCCACCTGGTGCGAGTGGAAGGGCGCGGCGTCCTACGCCGACCTCGTGCACGGCGACGAGGTCGTGGCCGAGGCCGCCTGGTGGTACGCCGAGCCCAGCCCCGGTTTCGAGCCCCTCCGGGACCACCTGGCGTTCTACGCCCAGAAGCTCGAGTGCTTCGTGGACGACGAGCCGGTGGCCGCCAACGCCGGCAGCTTCTACGGGGGGTGGATCACGTCGAAGGTGGTCGGGCCGTTCAAGGGGGCGCCGGGCACGTCGTTCTGGTGACCCGGCGCCCGCCGATCCCGTCCCGCGTGCCCCGGAACGACAACAGCCGGGCGCCCGCCCGAGGGAGGGTGACGCCCGGCTGCTGTCCGTGCCGACGGTGGTGTGGATGGCAGGGGACCATCGTCGGCTCCGCCGAAGCGGAGGTCTTGGGGGGAGGTGCGCTCAGCCTGCGATCGCGAGGGGCTCGATGGCGCCGAGGCGGGTGAGGGTCTGGTCGATCTCGACGTCGAGGGCGAGCGCCTCGGCATCGGCGGGGTCGGCGATCGACGTCCGTCGGGCCACCAGCTCGATCAGCTCCAGCTCCAGGCCGACGGCCTGATCCTCGGGGGCGGCGTGCGCCTCCTCCCAGGGGAACGGACCCGATGGCCCGGCTTCGGGCTTCGCGTGCTGGGTCCGTACGTGGATGGCGTGCATCGGGGGGGCTCCTGGGGCAACGGTTCGTCCGGTCCAACATGCCCCTCGCGCGTGGCAGCGACGCGTCGACCACGTTGCGGTTTGGCGACGATCCGCCACGAACCGTCTCGCGACCACCCGGACGGGCGACCCACCGGGCGGCCGTCGACCCTCGGGAGGACCCCGGGCCTCGCCGTACGCTGCACTCGTGACCGACGCCGAGCCCACGCCCACCGAGGCCCCCGGGATCGTGGTCCCCCTCGGCCACCGGGTGCCCGCGTCGGCCGATCCCGATCTGATCATCGACGCCTTCATGGGCTGGGTGGCCGACCGCGGCCTGGCCCTGTACCCGGCCCAGGAGGAGGCCCTGCTCGAGATCGTGGCCGGGTCGCACGTGATCGTGAACACCCCCACGGGCTCGGGCAAGAGCCTGGTGGCCACCGCCGCGCACTTCACGGCGCTGGCCGAGGGTCGTCGCAGCTTCTACACCGCCCCCATCAAGGCGCTGGTGTCGGAGAAGTTCTTCGACCTGTCGGCCACCTTCGGCGCCGAGAACGTGGGGATGCTCACCGGCGACGCCTCGGTCAACCACGACGCTCCCATCATCTGCTGCACCGCCGAGATCCTGGCCAACCTCGCCCTCCGCGAGGGCCGCCAGGCAGACGTGGGCCAGGTGGTGATGGACGAGTTCCACTACTTCGCCGACCCGGAGCGGGGCTGGGCCTGGCAGGTGCCGCTGCTGGAGCTCGTCGATGCCCAGCAGATCCTCATGTCGGCCACGCTCGGCGACGTCTCCCGCTTCACCGACGACCTCCCCGAGCGCACCGGCCGGCCGGTGGCCGTCATCACCTCGGTCGCCCGCCCGGTGCCGCTGATCCACGACTTCCGCGTGCAGCAGCTCACCGAGGTGCTCGAGGAGCTGCTGAGCACGCACCAGGCGCCGGTCTACGTCGTCCACTTCACCCAGGCCTCCGCGGTGGAGCGGGCCCAGTCGCTGCTCAGCGTCAACCTCTGCAGCCGTGAGGAGAAGGACGCCATCGCCGCCATGATCGGCGGCTTCCGCTACTCGGCGGGGTTCGGCAAGACGCTCTCGCGGTTCCTCCGCCACGGGGTCGGCGTCCACCACGCCGGCATGCTCCCGAAGTACCGCCGCCTCGTGGAGCGGTTGGCCCAGGCCGGGCTCCTCAAGGTGATCTGCGGCACCGACACCCTGGGCGTCGGCATCAACGTGCCCATCCGCACCGTGGTGTTCACCGGCCTCTCGAAGTACGACGGCACCAGCGTGCGCCTGCTCTCGGCCCGCGAGTTCCATCAGATCGGCGGTCGGGCCGGGCGGGCCGGCTTCGACACCATGGGCACCGTCATCGCGCTGGCCCCCGAGCACGCCATCGAGAACGCCAAGGCCGACGCCAAGGCGGCGGCCCGCACCGCGGCCGACAAGAAGGTCCGCAAGATCGTGAAGAAGAAGCCGCCCCCCGGCATGGTCTCGTGGGGCCAACCCACCTTCGACCGGTTGGTGGCCGCGGCACCGGAGCCGCTGACGTCGAGCTTCCAGGTCACCCACACCATGCTCCTGAACGTGTTGGACCGGCCCGGCGACGGTCGGGCCGCGCTGGCCCGCCTGCTCGAGGACAACTACGAGACCGACCTGAACAAGGCCCGCCACGTCGAGCGGGCGGCCGAGATCGAGCGGGCCCTCTTCGCCGCCGAGGTGGTGGAGGACCTGGCCGAGCCCGACGCCCGGGGCCGCACCGTGCGGGTCACCGTGGACCTGCAGGCCGAGTTCGCCCTCAACCAGCCGCTCTCCCCGTTCGCCCTCGCCGCGTTCGACCTGCTCGACCCCGAGTCCGAGACCTACGCGCTCGACGTGGTGTCGGTGGTGGAGGCCGTGCTCGACGACCCCCGCCCGGTGATCGCCGCCCAGGTCAACAAGGCCAAGGGCGAGGCGGTGGCCCAGATGAAGGCCTCGGGCATGGAGTACGAGGAGCGGATGGCGGAGCTGGAGAAGATCACCCACCCGAAGCCGCTGGTGGACCTGCTCGACCCGATGTTCGAGGTGTACCGCGAGAGCCACCCGTGGGTGGCCGACTTCCCGCTCCGCCCCAAGTCGGTGGCCCGAGACCTCTACGAGCGGGCCATGGACTTCTCCGAGTACGTGCGCTTCTACGAGCTGGCCCGCTCGGAGGGCACGGTGCTCCGCTACCTCACCGATGCCTACAAGACCCTGTTGCGCACCGTGCCGGTCGAGGCCAAGACCGAGGAGCTGTGGGACCTCATCGAGTGGCTCGGGGAACTGGTCCGCCAGGTCGACTCCAGCCTGCTCGACGAGTGGGAGGAGCTCCGGAACCCCGCCGAGGTCCCGGTGGAGGCGCCCCTCGACGCCGCGCCCCGCCCGGTCACCGCGAACCGTCGGGCCTTCCTGGTGCTGGTGCGCAACGCGCTCTTCCAGCGGGTGGAGCTGATCGCCCACCGCCGCTGGCACGAGCTCGACGCCCTCGACGCCGAGGACGGCTGGACCGCCGAGCGGTGGTTCGAGGCCCTGGCGCCGTACTTCGAGGAGCACGACACCCTGGGGATCGGACCCGACGCCCGCAACCCCTCCTGGCTCCAGATCGACGAGGGGCCCGACGTGTGGCGGGTCCGCCAGATCCTCGACGACCCCGCCGACGAGCACGCCTGGTCGATCACCGCGGAGGTCGACCTCCGGGCCTCCGACGAGGCCGGGACCGCCGTGGTCCGCATCACCGGCGCCGGCGAGACCGGGGCCCCGCCGGCCTGACGATCGCCCGTCACGCTCCGTGCGGCCCGTCCCGTTCGTGTGACCGACGGCATAGGCTCGGGGCATGAAGCGCTTGACGGGTCTCGACGCCGGATTCCTCTGGATGGAGACGCCGTCGTCGGCCATGCACGTCTCGGGCCTGGCCGTCTACGACCCGAGCGCGCTCGTCGAGGCCGGCCGGTCGTTCGGGGTGGAGAACCTCCGAGAGCTGGTCCGCAACCGCCTCCACGTCGCGCCCCCGTTCCGGCAGCGGCTCGTCGAGGTGCCGTTCCAGCTGCACTTCCCCCTCTGGATCGAGGACCCCCACTTCCACCTCGACAACCACATCCGCCGGGTGGCGGTGCCGGCGCCGGGCGGCGTCCGGGAGCTCGCCCAGCTCGCCGCGGAGCTCAACGCCATCCAGCTCGACCGCTCCCGTCCGCTCTGGGAGATGTGGTTCATCGAGGGCCTCGAGGGCGGCCGGGTGGCCACGCTCACCAAGGTGCACCACGCCGCCATCGACGGGGCCTCCGGGTCGGAGATCACCGTGGCCCTGTTCGACCTCTCGCCGGACGTCGCCGAGCACCCGGCGCCGGCGGAGCCGTGGCAGCCGGACCGGGTGCCGTCCGACCTCGAGATGCTCACCTACGCCGCCCAGTCGCTGGCGAGGCAGCCCTTCCGGGTGCTGCGGGCCCTGCGACGCACGGCCCAGGCCGCGCTGAAGGTCGGCTCCCTCGCCATGGAGGAGGGCCACGGCCTGGCCGCGCTGCCCTTCACCGCGCCCACCACCTCGCTCAACGCCGCCATCACCTCGGCCCGCTCGGTGGCGATCAGCACCGTGTCGCTCGCCGACGTGAAGCGGGTGAAGAACGCCTTCGGCACCACCGTCAACGACGTCGTGCTCGCCCTCTGCGCCGGCGCCATGCGGCACTACTTCGACCAGCGCGGCGAGGAGGTCGACGGCCCGCTGCTCGCCATGGTGCCGGTCTCGGTCCGCCCCGAGGAGCACCGCGCCGACATGGGCAACCAGGTCTCCGCCATGTTCACGTCGCTGGCCACCGACGTGGCCGACCCGGTGGAGCGCCTGGCCGCCATCCACGGGCGGATGCGCGACGCCAAGGACCAGCACCGGGCCCTCGGCGCCGACATCCTCACCGACTGGGCCGAGTTCGCCGCACCGGCGGTGTTCGGGCGGGCCATGCGCCTCTACGCCCGCACCGGCTTCGCCAGCCGCCACCGGCCCGTGTTCAACCTCACCATCTCCAACATCCCGGGGCCGCCGTTCCCGCTGTACTCGGCCGGCGCCAAGCTCGAGGCCAACTTCCCCCTCGGCCCGATCTACGACGGCGCCGCGCTGAACATCACGGTGATGAGCCTCGAGGACAGCCTCGACTTCGGCATCTTGACCTGCCCCGACGTGGTCGACGACGTGTGGATCATCAGTGACGGCCTGACCGAGACGCTCGCCGAGCTCCTCGCCGCCGTCGACGCCCTCGAAGCCGCGGCCGCCGAGCCGCCGGCGGATGCGGTCCTCCCGAGCACCCGCACGCTCACCGACCGCACCGAGCGCGCCGCCGCCCGCGACGCCGTGGTTCGCCAGCCCGCCTCGACCATCGAGACCATCGACCGCCGGGCCGGCACCTCCACGAAGGCCACCGCCGAGACGACCGTCCCGCGGAAGCGAGCCGCGACGAAGCAGGCCACCGCCGAGAAGGCCACGGCCAAGACGACCGCCCCGCCGAAGCGAGCCGCGACGAAGCAGGCCACCGCCAAGACGACCGCCCCGCGGAAGCGAGCCGCGACGAAGCAGGCCTCCGCCAGGAAGGCCACTCCTGCGACGAAGCAGGCCGCGACGAGGAAGGCCACCGCCACGAAGGCCACCGCAAGCACGACCGGCACGGCGAAGCAGGCCGCGACGAAGAAGCCCGCCGCCAAGAAGGCCGCCCCCACCTCGAAGCGGGCCACCGCCACGAAGGCCTCGGCCAGGGCGACCGGCACCACCAAGAAGGCCTCGCCCACGCCGAAGCGGGCCGTCCCCACGAAGGCCGCGGCCGGGACCGCCGGGAAGGCGGTGGCGACCACGTCGACGGGGGCTCGGGGCCGGTCCGACGGGACGAACGGGGTCGGCCGACGACGGGGCCCCTCGGCCCGCCGTGGCGCCTCACCCGTTCGGGTCACAGGATGACGATCGTCGCTGCTGGGTGACGGTCACCGGTCGCTTCGATGGCGATCGGGGCCGATCCGCGCCCGCGGTGGGGCGAGGCGGGTAGACAGGGCGCCATGACGCGCATCGGGTTGGTCCTGGGAGCCGGCGGCCTCGTGGGGCAGGCGTACCAGGCCGGCGTCCTCGCCGCCCTCGAGGCCGAGGTCGGGTGGGACGCCCGCACCGCCGAGGTGATCGTGGGCTCGTCGGCCGGCTCGCTCACCGGTGCCGCCCTCCGGCTCGGCGTGCCCGCCCACGACCTGGCGGCGGCCGCGCTCGGCGAGGAGCTGTCGCCCGAGGGTGCCTTCCTCCGGGCCTTCGCCGAGGAAGGGCCCGAGATCCCGGCCTTCGAGGTCGGCAAGGCGCTCCGGGGCTGGCGGCTGCCGTCGGCGCGACTGATCGGCCGGACCGCCCGTCGGCCCTGGGCGTTCCGCCCGACATCGGCCGCCATGACCCTGCTCCCGGCGGGTTGGGTCGACATCAGCGGGGCGGCCGACACGCTGGCCCCCCACCTCGGGTCGGACTGGCCCGACGGGCTCTGGATCTGCGCAGCCCGACGGGAGGACGGCGCCCGCACGGTCTTCGGCCGCCCCGGGGCCCCCACCGCCGGGCTCGGTCACGCGGTGGCCGCCTCGTGCGCCATCCCGGGCTACTTCTCGCCGGTGCGCATCGACGACGTCGAGTACGTCGACGGCGGGGTCCACTCCCCCACCAACGCCGACGTGTTGCGGGCCGAGGGCCTCGACCTGGTCGTCGTCGTGTCGTCCATGTCGGCCGCCCACGGGCGCAGCGGCGGTCCCGGCGCCGCCATCCGCTGGCTCACCCACCGTCGCCTGGAGCGGGAGGTCGGTCGCCTCCGCGCCGCCGGCACCCAGGTGGTCCGGTTCGAGCCCAGCTCGGGCGTGGTCGCCGCCATGGGGATGAACGCCATGGCCGACGACCGATCGGCACCGGTGGCCGAGGCAGCTCGTGCCGACGCGACCACCTACGCCGCCACCCGGCGGGTGGCCGAGCGGCTCGAGCTGCTGCACGGACGCCCGACGCGGCCGGTCAACGTCGCCTGAGCCCCGCCCCCCGGCGACGGTTCACCCGCGCCCGGGACGGGTACCGCCCTGTGGCACACTCGCCGTCGACGAGAGCAGGGAGTTCGCCGTGGTGCAGACGTGGAGCGCCTCCGACGAGGCCCCGATCGAGCGCCCCGGCGCTCCCGACGGGCCGGGGGCGAGCGGTTCGACCACCGGTGGCGACGCCTTCGTCGGGCAGGCCCACTCGTTCCGGCTGCTCGTGGAGCAGGTGTCGAGCGTGGTGCTCGGCGACCCCACGCCCATCCGGCTCGCCGCCGGCGCCTTCCTCGCCGGCGGCCACGCCCTCTTCGAGGACATCCCCGGCGTCGGCAAGACGTTGCTGGCCAAGGCGCTGGCCAGCTCCATCGGCGGGACGTTCGGGCGGGTCCAGGGCACGCCCGACCTCCTCCCGTCCGACCTGACCGGCATCACCTTCCTCGACGACGACACCCGCGAGTGGACCTTCCGGCCCGGGCCGCTGTTCCACAACGTGGTCCTGGTCGACGAGCTGAACCGGGCCACGCCGCGGACCCAGTCGGCGCTGCTCGAGGCGATGGCCGAGGGCCAGGTCACCGTCGACGGCGTCACCCACCCGCTCCCCGACCCGTTCTTCGTGGTGGCCACCCAGAACCCGCAGAGCGGCGACCTCGGCACCTTCCCCCTCGTCGGCGGTCAGCGCGACCGCTTCTCGGTCTCGCTGTCGATGGGCCTCCCGGGCCGCGAGGCCGAGCTCCGGGTGCTGGCCGGTCGCGGCGGCGACCACGCCCTCGTGGGGCTGCGGCCCACCGCCGACCTCGCCGAGTGGCGCCGGCTCCGCGACGGGCTCACCGACGTCTACCTCCACCCCCTGGTCGCCGCCTACACGCTCGACGTGATCGACGCGGTCCGGTCCCGCACGGGCTCCCGCCAGCCGCTGTCCACCCGCGCCTCGCTCGCCCTCGTGCAGCTGGCCCGGGCCCATGCCCTCGCCGCCGGTCGCACCCACGTGGAGCCCGACGACGTGCAGGCCGTGGCCGTGGCCGGCCTCGCCCACCGGATCATCGACGCCACCAACGACGACCTGCCCACGGCGCGCACCTGGGTGACCGAGTTCCTCCGGCAGGTCCCCGTGCCGCCGAGCCCGGCCCGCTGATCGAGCGCCGGTGACCGCGCCCGCCCACCCGCCCGGCTGGGTGCCCGCCGTCGGCACCGGCCCGGGCGCCGGCGCGCCCGCCGCCGGGCCGGCCACGCCGGCGTTCCGACCCACCGCCGTCACGCTGCCGCCCACCGCCCAGGAGCTCGCCGGGTCCACGCGGGTGCACCTGCGCCCCACGGGCATCGCCTGGGCGCTGCTCGCGCTCGCCGGGCTGTCCGCGCTGCTGTGGCTGGGCACCGACGCCGCGCCGCAGCTCGCCATCGCCGTGGCCCTCCTGGCCGCCGTGGTGATCGACGCCCTGACGGCGCGCGCCTCGCTCGGCCGGCTCGAGCTCCGCCTGCACGGTCCCTCCGACGTGACGGCCGGGGAGCCCACCGAGTGGCTGGTGCGCTTGGAGGGCGCCCGTCGCCCCGTCCGGCTCCGACCCGCCCTCCTGCCTCGCCCCCAACAGCTCCTCCTCCAGGACGCCCTCCCGGGCCGGGTCACCATGCCGCCCTTCGTCGTCGGGGTCGTCCACCACCTGGTGTTCGACGCCTCGGTGGTCGGCCCGGTGGGGCTCGTCGAGGCCGGCCGCCGCTTCCGGGTGTCGCCCACCGGCCCCGTGTTCGTCGGTCCCCGGCCGGTCCCGGCCGAGGTCGAGTGGCCCACGCCGCGCGCCGTCGGGTTCGGCCTCTCCGAGGTGGCCCCGCTCGGCGACGAGCTGTTCCGGAGCGTCCGGCCCTACCTGCGTGGCGACGAGCGCCGCCGCATCCACTGGAAGGCCACGGCCCACCACGGCGAGCTCATGGTGCGCGAGAGCGACGGCACCGGGGTGGTGGCGCTCCAGGTGGTGGTCGACCTCGGAGCCCCCGGGCCCGGGGCCGACCGGGTCGCCGGCCAGGCGGCGTCGCTGGCGGCCGAGGCCCTGCGGAAGGGGTGGCGCGTCCAGCTCGTCACCCTCCACGCCCGCCCGGTCGCGCCCGGGATCGCCACGCTGGGATCGCCGTTCGGCGCGCCGCCCCGGTTCACGCTCGGCCCGCCGGTGCCCATGGAGCACCGGGCCCGCCGCGTGGCCACCACCCAGGACGTGAGCCACCAGCTGGCGACGGCCGGCTTCGGCCCCCGCATGATCCCCAGGTGGCCCGGCATCACGTGCGTGGTCGCACCGGGAGGCGTCGAGTGGCCCTGACCGTCGGCCCGCCGCACGGCGCCTCGGACCGCGCCCCCTCGTGGGGCCCCGACGGACCAGCCCTCGACCCGGCCCCGGCGACGGTGCCGGCCCAGGCGGCCGTCTTCGCCTGCTGCGCCCTGGCCATCGTGCTGCTCTGCGTGGCGGTGGAGCAGACGCCCTACGCGCTCCTCGGCGTGGCCGCCCTGGCCATCGGCGTGGCGCTCGGGATCGGCACGGCGGCCGCGAAGCTGGTGGCCTCCGTGCCCGGCGCGGTGGCCGCGCTCCTGGCCATGGTCCTGACCGCGTTCCTCATGGGGTTCGCGGCGGCCGGCGGCGCGGGGTTCCTGGTCGTGCCGGGCGCCGTCCCGCTGGTGGGCCTGGTCACGCTCGGCCTCGACTGGTCGCGCGTGGGCCGACTCCGGGGCCTGCCCTTCGTGAGCGGGTTCTTCGTGGTGGCCTCGGTCAGCCTGGAGCGGGGCTGGGCCTACCCCGCGGCCGTCGTGTGGCTGGCCACCGCGATCCTCGCGCTCTGGCTCCTCCAGAACGACGAGCGCCGTGCCCTGCGACGGCCGATGCCGCTCCTCGCCGCCACCGAGGCGCCCGATGCCCGGTCGCTCGACCTCGTCCGCACGCTCGGCCTCGCCCTGCTCATGGGCCTGGCCGCCGCCTTCGTCCTGGGCAGCCCGTCCTGCTCCGGGGCCCCCGACGCCATGGAGCCGCCCGACCGCTTCCGGCCCGACATCGGCGACCCGTCCTTCGACCCCTCGTACGACCCCTCGCTCGACCCGTCCGGCACCGAGCGGCGGGCACAGCCCGGCGAGGTGCCGCCCGAGTACCGGGGCGACGAGCGCGGCGGGCAGCCCGGCGGCGAGCCCGGGTCCGAGCCATCGGCCGGCGAGGTCCGCACGGAGGTCGACGAGGACGGCAACCGCTACTTCGAGGACCCCGACACCGGCGAGCGGTTCCGGATCAACGAGGAGGACGGACGCTCGGTCATCCGCGACCAGGACGGCGAGGTGGTCGGCGAGCTCGACGAGCGCGGCGGGGGCGTCGTCGCCCACGACGGGGCCGGCACCGAGCAGCGCTACCGGGCCGACGACGACGGTCGGCTCTACACCGAGGGCCCCGGCGGCGAGCGCTACTACCTCGAGGAGGGGCCCGACGGCCGACCGGTCCTGCGGGACGAGGACGGCGAGGTGGTGGCGTCACCCGGGCCCGGCGACGCCGACGACCACCTGGTCATCCGGGACCCCGACGGCGACGTGCTGGTCCCCGACCCCAACGGCGACGGCGAGATCCCGATCCCCAACGGCGGCATCCGCGAGGGCCTCCCGGGCTGGACCGGGAACACCGAGTACTCCCGGGAGGACGGCGCGGTGGTGGCCACCGACCCCGACGGCGAGACCCGCACCTACGACCGGGACTGGGTGGGCCGCGACCGCGTCCGCGTGGAGCGACCGGGCGAGGACACCCGCGTCTTCGTCTACGACGAGACCGGCCCCTACCTCACCGTCATCGAATACGACGGCGACGGCCGGTTCGTCCGGCGGTACCGCTACGACCCCGAGGGCGTCATCATCGGCACCGATCCCCAGGGCGAGGACCGCACCTACGACCTGGGCGACGGCCCGACCGGCGCCGAGGTCGATCCCGCCGGCGACGGCGGATCGGGGCCCGGCGGTGGCGCCGTGCCCGACGGCGGCGCCGTGCCCGACCAGGACCAGTCGGCCGACGAGCCGGCCGGGCCCGAGGACGACGACCGCTCCCTCACGCCGTGGCTGGTCGGCGGCGCGGTGGTGCTCGCCCTGGCCGGCCTCGCCGCCTGGCTCCTCCACCGTCGCGGGCGCGACGCCGACCCGGCGCCGCTCGAGCGGTCGATGGCCGAGGCCATCGTCGCCCGCATCGAGGCCCACGGCACCGCCCACGGCCGCCCTCGCCGCACCGCCGAGACCGTCACCGCTTACACCCGCTCGCTCGGCCACGGCCCCCTGCCCGACCCCCGCCTGGCCGGCGTGGGCCGTCTCCTCTCCCGTGCCCTGTTCGGCGCCAGCCCGCCCTCCTCAGACGACCTGCTCCGTGCCGACGCCGTCGTCACCGAGGTGATCGAGGCGCACCCCGATCCCGCCTCCGTCGACCGCCGCCACCGCGACCGCCCCCCGGCCGCCACCCCCAGCGCTCGCTGATCGCTCGGCCCTGACGCGCTCCGGCCGACCCGGTCCGCTCGGCCTGCGGCCCGATCGACCGTGCCGCCTACGCTCGCCGCACCGCCCGTGTAGCTCAGTTGGCCAGAGCAGCCGCCTTGTAAGCGGCAGGTCGTCGGTTCGATTCCGACCGCGGGCTCCGAGAAACTCCCAGGTCACAGCGCTGGCGGGTAGCAAATCTGGCTCGCCGAAGCGGCCTCACCCGACCGTTGCGCGACAACCGCGCGATTGCAGGCCGCGTGCTGGCGGTCGGTCACGGTCGCCGCCGGCCAACTGCGGACGAGGCCGAGGCTTCGTAGACGACCTGAAGCTGGCTCGTCAGGGCGGCGGAGAGCGAGGGGTAGAGGTGGCCGTAGCGGTCGGCGGTGACGGAGATGCTCGAGTGGCCGAGGCGTTCTTTGACCACGAGGAGGTGGGCGCCTTGGGCGATCATCATGGCGGCGGCGGTGTGGCGGAGGTCGTGGAACCGCGTCCTGGGGTCGAGGTCTGCTCGGGCGACCGCTGGCTTGTAGTGCCGGCGGTAGAAGTTCGAGTGACGAAGCGGGCCGCCGTCCGGCGCGGTGAACACGAATGCATCGGAGGCCGCCGGTCGGCTCGCGAGGTGCGCTCTCAGCTCGGCGGCGAGGCCGTCGGGGATCTCGACCCGGCGGCGGGCATAGGTCTTGGGTGGGCCGTAGATCAGTTCGCCGTGGACCTCCTCGGCTGACTCGGCCACCTCGACCCACCGCCCATCGGGGTCCATGCGACCGATGCGAAGCGCGCCGATCTCACCGGCTCGGAGGCCGGTAAAGGCGGCGAAGCGGACGAGCAGGCCGTAGGCCGGCCACTGCAGCTGAGGGTGCCGCGTCGGTCGAGGCGGGTTGGCCACCTCGTGCGCCAGGGCGAAGACTTGGTCGGCGGTGAGGAACACCATCTCCTGGCGTTGTCCCCTCGGGACTCGGAGGCCGTCGGCGGGGTTGCGGGTGATGGCGTCGGCCCGGAGTGCTTCTTGGAGCACCATCCGGAGGATCTTGCGGGCCTCGCCGATGGTGCCGGGTGCGAGGTCCTTGGCGGCAAGTCCCGAGACGAACTGCTTGGCGTCTCGGTAGGTGATGGTTCCGACGGGTCGCTCGGCGAAGACCGGAAGGACGTGGTTGCGGAGTGAGGACTCGTAGCTCACGAGGGTCTTGGGCTTCACGTGCAGCCCGTTCAGCCACTCGTCGGCCCACTCCTGGAACTGCCGTTGACCGAGGCGGTGATCGCCGAGACGACCTCGGGATCGGTCGGCGGCGATGGTCGAGAGCCAGAGGTCGGCGTCGGTCTTGGTGGCGAAGGTGTCCGGTGCGGCGATGCGGTCGCCGGTGCGTTCGTCGGTGTAGCTGGCCTGCCAGCGGCCAGAGGGGAACTTGCGGACGTATCCGAAGGATCGGCGCGCCATCAGGCGACCTCCCGAGTTGCAGGTGTGGGAGGAAGGGGTTGAGCGACCCCGACGACGCGTGGCTCCAGGCTAGATCTGCTCAGGCGGTGCGCGGCGTGTGGCGGGCTTCGTCGAGCCAGGCGTCGATGTCGACCGGGTCGAAGCGAAGCAGGTGGCCCCACTTGAGATACGGAATGCGGCGCTCGGCGACGAGGCGGCGGATGTGGCGTTCGTTGACGCCCAGGCGCTCGGCGACGGCGGGCAGGTCCATGAGCGACGGGTGGTCGTTGGGGGTGTTCGTGGTTGGCATCGGTGAGCCTCCAGTGGCGGTTGGTTGCTCCCCTATGCCGTGGGAGACCGGGGATGTCTCAGATCGACAGACCGGGTGGCTCGTGGCTCGGCTCGGTCCGCTGCGGCAATCCAGGTTCGGGTTCTGGCCGGTCGGCCGTCGCCGGGCCCTGGTGGCTGAGGTGGGTGCGGATGAGGTCGAGGCGGGTGGCGAGGGCGGAGTCGCGGTCGGGGCCGTGGTGGATGACCTGGGCCAGGTGGTACGCAGGGTCGAGGGTGCCGGTGGGGTCGGGGATGAAGGCGTGGTTGGCGTGGCGGCCTCGTGTGAGGGCGACGTAGGCGTCCGAACGGTTGGTGCCTGCTTCGAGGATGGCGTAGGCGATGTCGACGGTGTCGCCCTGGTTGCCGTAGCCGGTGACCGCCCAGCCCAGCTCGACCTGAGCCGCTGCGTAGTCGGCGGGGAGCGTGACCGAGCCCCGCTGGGCGTGCTCGACGGTCAGGGCGCCGTCGGCGGCGATCGCCCGGACGGTCCAGGTGTGCCGGTTCCGGACCGGCTCGCCTTCGGTGGTGGTGAGCGTCGGATCGTTGCGGCGGGTGGCGATCCGATCGCCGACGTAGGCCTGGGTTCCGTCGGCCAGCTCCACCGTCGGGCCCTCGGTCGTGGTGCGGGCGTGTTGGATTGCCTTGTTGATCGTTCGGGCGGTCTCGACGGACTTGGTGGTGATCGCGACGTCGAGTCCGGCGGCGAGGTCGGCGGCGGCTTCTCGGGCGACGTGTTTGGCGAGGAGGGTGGGGTGGGTGGTGTGGAGGCGGTGGTGGGCGGCGTAGATGTCGGCGGCGTCGGGGTTCCCTTGGCGGAGGGCGATGCTGGCGGCGGCTTCCCACGGGGCGCTGAAGCGCCTGGGGGTGATGAGTTCGTGGTGCGCGAGGGCGGCGGTCCAGTGGGCGAACGCGCCGCCTCGGCCGACGGCGCCGAGTTGGGCGGGGTCGCCGACGGTGACGAGTCGCCACTGGTGGCGGCGGACGAGGTCGACGAGTTGGTGGAGGTCGTCGGTGCGGCACATGGCGGCCTCGTCGAGCACGACGGTCGTCCCGGCCGGCCACGGCGAAGGCCGGCCGCTGGTGTGGCGTTGGAGGAACGAGGCGAGCGTGGCTGCGTCGCAGCCGGCCTCGGTGGCCAGGACGTCGGCGGCCTTGCCGGAGGGCGCGAGTCCGATCACGGGGCGTCGTTGGTGGTGGAGGGTGGTGACGGCTCGGGCGATGGTGGTGGTCGTGCCGGTCCCGGCCGGCCCGACGATCACCACCAGCTCATCGTGGCCAGCGATCGCCTCGGCTGCAGTGGTCTGCGGGTCTTCGGTGGCCGGCGGGGTCGTGGTGGTGGCTTGGGCCCAGTCTTGGAGGTCTTGTTCCTGGTCGAGGATGTGATCGGTGGTGAGCCGGTGGTCGGTCACGTGCTCACCGATCGGCCGCCCGTCGCTGCGGCACGGCCCCCAGGAGGGGACCGGGGAGATGTCCCGGCAGTAGGACACGGCTGCTTCGGCGAGTTCATCGATGCGGTCGACAAGGCCCTGGGCGTCGCGGCCGGTGTCGGCGGGGAGCATGGTGGCGAGGTGGCGGGCCAGGTCGGCCTCGAGCCACGTCGAGGACTCCTCCGACACCCGGGCGAGCGCCTCCTCGATCAGCGCCATGCCATCGACCCCCGGTGTCGGTTGGTGTCGGCGGAGGCGGTCTGGTGTCAGCGTGTCCGGTTCGAAGCCGACCTCGGCGGCCTGTGTCGTCCAGTTCTGGTGGAGGGTGGCGGCGTCGATTCCGTGGGTCTTGCTCGGTCGGGAGGCGAGGACGGCTTTGCGCTCGAGGTAGGCGATCGTCTGCGGGTCCGGATCGGCGCCGTCGTTCTCGTCCATCCATCGCTCGAGCAGCTCGCCGAGCTTCTCGTCGACCTGGCTGGTCCGCTTCGACAACACCCCCCGCACCTCATCAGGGATGCAATCCAGGTCGACCGGACCAGCCTCGGGGGTCTGCCACGTGACCCCAAGGCGGGTGGTCAGCTCGGTGCGGAGGGCGGCGTCGTAGATCCAGCCGATGGTGCGTTGCTGGTACTTCAGG
>JBBRFU010000064.1:0-19618 GCA_038241315.1 Acidimicrobiales bacterium
CTTGGTGATGTAGTCGTCGGCGCCGGCCGCGAACCCGTCCTCCACGTCGTGCTCCTGGACCTTGGCGGTCAGGAGGATGATCGGCACGTGCGCGGTCTCCTCCACCTCTCGCAGCGCCTGGCACACCTCGATGCCGGTGCGCCTCGGCATCATGACGTCGAGGATGGCCAGGTCGGGCGCCTCCCGCGTCGCGGCCGCCACCGCGGCGTCGCCGTCGCCGACGGCCTCCACGTGGTGGCCGGCCTGGCGCAGCTTGAACTCGACGAGCTCTCGGATGTCGGGATCGTCGTCGGCGCCGAGGATCCGGCAGGGGGTCCCGTGGGGGGTCATGGGGGGCCTTCGGTCGGGGGGGAGAGGAGGTGCTCGACGAGCCGGGCGAGCTCGCTGGGGCGGAACGGCTTGGGCAGGTGGGCGAGGTGGGGATCGGTCAACCGGTCGCTGGCGTCGAGCACCGACACCACCAGCACGGGGAGCTGGGTGCGCTCGGGCACGGAGCGGATCGCCCGGAGCACGCCCCACCCGTCCATGCCGGGCAGGACGATGTCGAGGATCACCAGATCGACCGGGTGGAGGTCGAGATGCGCCACCGCGGCCTCGCCGCTACCGACGGGGTGGAGGGCCACGCCGGCGCGGCGCAGGGTCACGTGGATCAGCTCCCGGATGTCGAGGTCGTCCTCCACGAGGAGGACGTTCGCCGGGCTCACCGTGCGGCCCTGCTGTGCTGGGCCGGGGTGAGCTCCGGCCACGCCGTCCCCGTGGGAGGGGAGGGGTCCGACGAGGCGGACGATCGGGGCAGCCAGATGGTGACGCAGGTGCCCACCCCGGCGGTGGAGTCGATGGCGATGGTGCCGCCGTGACGCTCCACGATGCCGTGGACGATGGCGAGGCCGAGGCCGGTGCCGGGGATGGCGTCGGCCTGGGCGGTGGAGGAGCGGAAGAAGCGGTCGAAGAGCTGGTGCTGCTCTGCGTCCGGGATGCCGATGCCGGTGTCGGTGATCACCAGCTCGACCCCTTCGCCCACGAGGTGGGCGGCGACGCCGATGCGGCCGCCGCCGGGCGTGAACTTGACGGCGTTGGAGAGGAGGTTGAGGAGCACCTGCTCGAGCTGGCCGGCGTCACCCTCGATCTCGGCATCTCCCAGGTCCGCGTCCACCAGCACCTGGTGGTCCTTCGTGGCGGCCAGGGGCGCCACCGTCGTCACCGCGTCGCCGATGAGCTCGGCGATGCGGACCGGATGGCGCTCGGTGCCGAGGTGGCCGGAGTCGATCTTCGACAGCAGGAGGAGGTCGGCGATCAGGCCCAGCAGGCGCTCGGTGTTGCGCTCGACCACGGCCAGCATGCGGTCCTGGTCCTCGGAGACCTCGCCGGCGTCCCCCTCGCGCAGCAGCTCGAGGTAGCCGACGATCGACGTCAGCGGCGTGCGCAGCTCGTGGGACACGGAGGACACGAAGTCGTCCTTGCTCTGGTCCAGCGCCCGCAGCTGGTCCACCATGTCGAGCTCCCGCTGGAAGAGGCGGGCGTGGGTCAGCGCCGTGCCGAGCTCGTTGGCGACCTCGGCGACGCAGCGCTGGTCCTCGTGCGTCCAGACGCGGGGGCCGTCGGTGGCGAGGAGGAGGATGGCGCCGAGCATCTCGGTGCCGGACTGGACCGGGCAGATGGCGACCGCGGTGGCCTGCTGCCGGGCGAGCACGGCGGCGATGTCGTCGGGCAGGTCCTCGGCGGCGACGTCGTCGAGGTAGTAGCCCCCCTCGTTCTCCAGGAGTTGGCGATAGGGCTCCGAGGCGAGCAGGGCCAAGGCGTCGAGGTCGGGCTCGTCCGGCCCCCGGTCCGCGGTCGATCGCGTGGCCGGCGCCGACCAGTCGGCGAGGCTGACCGCCCGGGGGACGGGCCCGGCCAGGGTGAGGACGAGGACGCGGTGCACCCCGAGCAGGCGCCCCAGGTCGGCCACCGTCGCCTCCAGCACGGTGCCGGCGTCGAGGGCCCGGTGGATGCGGCCGATGATCGTCTGGAGGGCGCGACCGGTCTGGAGCCGGCGCTCGGTCTCGGTCCGGTTGCGCTGGCTCTCGTCGGCCAGCTGGTTGAGGGCCTCGCCCACGGCCTCGATCTCGGCCGCGGCCGTCACCGAGCTCCGTGCCTTGCGGTCGCCCCCCTCCAGGGCCTCCACCGTGGTCCGGAGCTCCTCGAGCGGACGGACGGCGAGGCGGGTGGTCCGCACGGCCTGGTGGACGGTGAGCGCCACGAACGCGAGGACCACCACGACGATGGTGCCGCTCGCCACGACGGGGATGCGGTCGAGCCGCTCGACCAGGCGGTCCCGGTCCACCTGGAGCACCTCGGAGAGCTCCTCGGTGCGCGCCCGGTACTCGTCGAAGAGCTCCTTGCCGGCCCGCGGCTCCACCTCGCGGCCGGCGCGGACCGGGTCGGCGTACTCGGCGAACCACCGCGACCCCAGGTCCTCCTGGGTGTCGATGAGGGCGTCGACCTCGGCCGGCAGCGACAGGGCCCGCTGGTCGGCCACGGCGGCGGGGAACGCCCGACGACCCTCGCGGAAGGGCGCGAGGTAGGACTGGTCACCCGTCTCCAGGTAGCCCCGGAGGCCGGTCTCGGCGTCGAGGAGGTGCTGGAGCATCAGCAGGTTGTTCCGCCGCGCCGGGACGACCGTCTCGACGAGCTCGTCGCTGGTGTCGGCCACCGCCATCGCCCCCGCGACCCCCACGCCGCCGGCCACGAGGATCGCGGTCAGGGAGAAGGCGAGGTTCCACAACAGCAACCGTCGCAGCGACGGCCGGCTGCGCGAGCTGGCCCGCGCTGGCGCCTCCTCGGGCCGACCCGCGACGATGTCATGCACGGTGTCCAGTCAACCACGCAATGTGGGGCATCCATCGGGTGATCGGCCGGTATTGCTGGTCCACCCGACGCCGGTTCGGTGCCGGGCAGGGCGCCTGCTAGCTTCTTCCGTCCCGGGGCCATTAGCTCAGTTGGCTAGAGCGCCTGCATGACGCGCAGGAGGTCGGGGGTTCGATTCCCTCATGGCCCACCACCGCCCCGGAGCCCGGCGGGGCTCGCGGCGCCGGTCGGCACCCTCCCGGCTCGCCGGTTCGGCGCCCTCGTGCGGTCCGCCATGATGGGCGGATGCTGCGCCTGGTGGTCGACACGGACACGGGGATCGACGATGCCCTGGCGCTGATGCTGTTGGCGTCGCTCCCCGACGTCGAGGTGGTGGCCGTCACCACCACCCACGGCAACTGCACCACGGAAGCCTCCACCGCCAACGCCCGCTTCGTCCTCGACGGGTGCGGGCTCGGCCACGTGCCGGTCACGGGCGGCCTCTCGGCGCCGCTCGTGGGCGAGCTGTCGGTGGCGTGGTTCGTCCACGGCCACGACGGTCTGGGTGACTGTGGCGTGGCGCCGCCCCCCGCTCCGCCGGCGCCCGCCGGTGCCACCGCGGTGGAGGCGTTGCTCGACCTGGCTGCCCGTGAGCCCGGGGAGCTCCACCTGCTCGCGCTGGGGCCCCTCACCAACCTCGGCGCGGCGCTGCGGGTCGACCCCGACGTGCTGGCCGCCTTCCGCTCGGTGACCGTCATGGGCGGCGCCGGGCCCCGGCTCGGGCCCGGCGACCCCGACGCCACCCTCGGCGTGGGGGACCCGAACACCTACCACGACCCGGAGGCCGCTCGGCTGGTGGCCGCCGCACCCGGCGCGCCGGTCACCCTGGTCGGGGTCGACGTCACCATCTCGACGGTGGGCGACGCCGCCCACCTCGCCCGGCTCGAGGCCGCCGACACGCCCCACGGGCGCCTGGCGGCGCAGATCTCCCGCTACTACGTCGACTTCTACGAGCGGTCCTCCGGGACGCGCGCCCTCACCCTCCACGATCCCGTCGCCGCCCTGGTCGCCGCCGGCCGATCGGGCGCCATCGGCGCCACCTTCGTGGAGGGCCGGGCCGTGGTGGAGGGGCCGGCAGGGGAGGAGCGCTGCGTGCTGGCACCCCTCGAGCCGGGCCACCGCACCACGCGAGCGCTGGCCGGGTGCGACGCCGAGGCCGTCGCCGAGGCGATGACCACCGCCCTGGAGCACCCGCTGCCGACCCGTCCGGTGGGCTGACCGGGCTCGTCAGTCGGGCCGCCGCCCGTAGTGGGCGTGGACCGACTCGTCGCCGGTGAGGCTCAGGGCGCAGGTGGTGCCCGAGAGGTCGGCACAGGGGCCGGACCAGCCGGTGAACACCCGGCCACCTTCCCCGACGGCCCCGGCGACCAGCTCGACCTCGCCGCCCATCGGGACGGTCAGGGTGCAGGTGGCGCCCGTGGCCGGGTTGCTCGCCGCGCACGTGCCCGCCGTGCTCCCCCCGACCTCCACCACGCCCCCGCCGTCGACCGTCAGCACCAGCTGGGGATCGGGAGCGAACACGGCGTGGAAGGTGGTGGGCTCGTCCAGGAGGACGACACAGGTGCTCGACGAGCCGCCACAGGGGAGGACCTCGCGGACCCACCACCCGGGGGCGGCCACCGCGGTGGCCCGGACCTCGGTGCCGGCCGGCAGCTCGAAGTCGCAGCGGCGGGTGCAGGTCTGCCCGGTCGCCAGCTGCACCTCGCCCTCCCCCTCGACCGACACGATCACGGGGTGGGTGTCCGGCGGGGGCGGAGGCGGGGGTGGCGGGGGAGGCGGTGGGGGTGGGGGCGGCGGTGGCGGTGGTGGCGGTGGTCCTGGTGGGTCGGGTCGGGTGGAGGCGGGCCCGTAGGACGCCGGCGGTGCGGTCGGCGAGTCGACGGTGGGGCGGGTGGTGGTGTCGGGGGCGCGGGCGGGCCCGGTGACGACCTCGACGGGACGGCCGGGCTCGGGGCGGGGCTCCGCATCGGCGACCTCCTCCCTTCGCCGGGTGGTGGGGCGCCGCTCGTCGCCGGGGCGGGGCTCGGGCGGGCCCACGAACGCCACGCCGACTTCGGTGGTGGGCCCGTCGATCGTCACCGTGCACTCGCCGGCCTGCGCCGACGGCGGTCGGCAGCCGCCGGTCCAGCCGACCAGGCGGGCGCCCGGGTCGGGGTCGGCGCGGAGGCGGACCTCGGTGCCCACCTCGAGCACCTGGCGGCAGTCCGTGCCACAGCCGATCCCGTCGGTCCGGCCTCCGGCCACGTCTCCCGGGCCCTGCACGGCGACCACCAGGACGCCCTCCACGGGTGCCGGCTCCCCGGGCTCCACCAGGTCCCGGTCCTCGACGTGGGGCCCCACGAGCCGGCGGAAGCGGTCGCCGCCGCGGAGGTCCACCAGCTCGAGCTCCTCCATGGGCTCCTCGGCCCCGGAGATGCGCTGCACCCGCTCCGGGTGGAAGTCGGCCCACCGGTCGCCCGAGAAGGGGCCCTGGCGGCCCCGGTCGGCCGGCGGGCCCAGCGGGTCGCCGGAGGCGCACCGCACCCGGGGCACCCCCGTCTGGTCGACCAGGACGGCCGTGCCCGCCTGGAGGACCGACTGCCGGAGCACGGCCTCGTCCGCCACCAGGCCGTGGGCGGAGACCTGGACGTCGGCGAGGAGGATCACCGGCGTCAGGTCGGCCACGAGGGGCTCGATGCCGACCGGCTCGATCCGGTGGACGCCGGCCCAGGCCCAGGCGATGGCCGGCCGCAGCTTGAGCCGCTCGACCAGCACATCGGGGTCGCACCACCCCTCGCCCCGGACGCCGCCGTAGAGGCCGGGCTCGTCGCCGGTGCGCGCCTCCCCGCGCCCGGCCGCGTCGGACCGGACCTCGTCGTCGAGCACCACCTCGGGCGGGGTGGCCCAGATCGGCCCGGTGAACGGGGTCGGTCCCGCGGCCTCCGCCGGCTCCAGGAGCACCCGGTCGGCGTCGTCGCCGTCGCCGACGAGGACGGCCAGACCCAGGCCGGCCAGGAGCACCACCACCACGGCCGACGCGTACAGCTGGACGCGGCGGGACCTGTCCACCGAAGAGCTACTCACCGAGATCTCCCTCGACGCGAGCGTGTCCGTCCAGACTACGCGGGCCACCGAACGTGGCAACTGGGCCTGGACGGCACGCAGCGTAGGGGCCCCCGCCCGGGGCTCAGCCCGTGAAGTAGCCCTGGATGTCGACCACGTAGTGGGACGAACCGCTGTGGTTCGACAGGTCGAGGTCGCCGAGCGGGGCGATCGGCACCGCGCCGGTGTTGGTGATCGACTGGGTCGGCGTGTAGTTGAGGAACGTGGCGTTGGGGGCCGGTGTGGAGGTGGCCCAGATCCGGGCGTAGCCCTTGGCCGACGCGGGGGCCACGGCGGTCAACGACGCCTCCACCGCGGTGGCGTCGTGGGGCACGTCGCAGGTGGCGGCGGCCCCGCCCTGGCCGGCGTACTGCCGGGTCGCCACCGACTCGGTGCTGAACCCGCTCACGTGGAAGGTGCGGCTGGCGGCCGCGGCCAGGAGGCCGCCCGACGTGCGGGTGTCGACGGCCCGGCACGGCACGATCGGGACGTACACCGAGCCCGGCTCGGTGCGGGTGTAGTAGCCCTGCAGCTCGATCACGAAGTCGCTGGTGCCGCCGGCGTTGGCCACGGCGAGCTGGTCGGTGTCGGCCGCCGCCAACGGGATGGCCCCGGTGTTCGTCACCGGCTGGCGGTGGCTGTAGTTCACGAAGGTGGCGTTTGGTTGCGCCTGCCCGGCGGGCCACGCCCGGGCGTAGCCGGCCTCGGCGGCAGCGGGGATGGCGGTCACCGTCGCCTCCACCGCCTCGGCGCCGGCGGGCACGCCGCAGCCGCCGGCCTTGCCGCCCTGGCCGGCGAACGTGGCGCCCGTTCCGGCCACCTGGTAGGTGCGCTGGGCCCGAGGCGGGAAGGCGCCGCCCCGGGTGCGGGTGTCGACCACCCGGCAGGGGGCCACGGCCACGTACCGGAGCCCGGGCTGGGCCTCGGCCACGAAGTAGCCCTGGAGGTCGATGACGTAGTCGCTGGTCCCCCCGTAGTTCCGCATCGCCAGCTGGGTGGTGCTCCCGGTGCCCAGGGGGATGGCGCCGGTGTTCGTGACGCCGTGACCGGCCGTGTAGTTGAGGAACGTGGCGTTGGGGAGGACCCGGTCGGATGGCCCGGCCCGGAGGAACCCGTTCGCCGCCGACGGGGCCACGGCCGTGGCGGTGGCCTCCACCGCGGTGGCGCCCGCCGGGATCCCGCACCCCCCGACCTTGCCGCCCTGGGCGGCGAACTGGGCGCCGGTGCCGGTGATCCGGTAGGCGCGCTGGACGTTCGGGCCGAAGCGCCCGCCCTGCGAGCGGGTGTCGACGACCCGGCACGGCGTGATCGGCACGTACACCGATCGCTGCACGGGGAAGGGCGGGGTGGACGCGCCGACCGGGAGGATGGTGGTGGTCCAGGTGCGGCTCACCCGGGTGCCCGCCACGAGGATGCCCGAGACGGTGACGGTCACGGCGGTGTCGGTGACCACGGCCGGGAGCCGTGGCTGGAAGACGATGCGGTCGTTGCTCCGGTACTCCGGCGTCACCGCGGCGGTGCTCCCGCCGATCCGCACCGACACGGTGGCCGTGGAGAAGTCGGTGACCCCGGCGACGCCCGAGCGGCGCTGGAGGGACCAGCGCGGGTGGATGGTCTCGATCGGCACGTAGCCCGGCGGCGGCCAGGAGAGGTACCGGCCGGCGTCGCGCACGGCGCCGGCATCGCCGCTGGGCGGGATGCCGGTGGCGAAGAGCTTGGTGGCGTTGGCCTTCCGGGTGGGGGTGACGACGTCGCCCAGCCCCATCTGGGTGATGCCGGGGTGCAGCAGCCAGCTCCGGTGGCCGATGCTGGCGTTGCCCGACCCCGGGTCCTCCATGTAGAGGTCCATCGAGGTGGTGCCGGCGGCGCCGAGGGTGAGGTTGGAGGTGGCGGCCCCATCGGCTCCGGACGAGGTCCAGCAGGCCCAGTCCGGGGTCGGGGTGTGGGAGATCCGGTTCTCGGCGGCCATGATCAGCGCGGCCGCCTGGGCCGATCGCGTCCAGGTGGTGTTCTCGGTGATCGCGGTCCCGGTGCCGGCCATCGCCCGGTACCAGTTGATGCGCTTGAGCAGCGAGGCGCGGTAGGCGGCGCTGGTCGTGCCGGGCTGACAGGAGCTGGTGCTCCCGGTGAAGCCGGTGGCGGGCTCGTCCCGGCCGAACTCGGCGTCGTAGGCGGCGATCACCGCGGCGCGGTCTGCCGTGTCGATCCAGCCGTCGCCGGCCCGGACGGCGCTCGTGACGCGGTCGGAGGTCGTCGGATCGGCGGTGGCCACCGGGGCGGGGGCGAGGCGGGTGGTGGGCGGGAGGTCCTGGGCACCCGCACCGGTGGCGGGGAGGGTCATGATCGCCGCCAGGAGGCCGATGGTCAGGGCGAGCGACGCACGACGTCGGGCTGGCCGGTGCTGCGGCATGGAAGGGTCTCCTCGGGGGCGGGCGGGGGCGAACGGGGGCCGCCCCCTCCTCCTCCATCGGCACTATGTGGTGACTTCACCACCCTCAGTGACCAGAACGTCCGAGATTTGGCCCGAACGGGTGCCCGCCACCGGTTCGGCACGCGCCGCCCGGTCGCGGCCCGCCTCGCCGGGTGCGGGGGGAGATCGATGACGAGCTTCCCTGCGTTCCCTGCGTTCTCTACCGGCTGTGTAGGGTTGCCCGACCCCCCCCGAGTGCCCTGGTGGACCTCTCGTGCAGCTCGACCCCGCCATCGCCCTCGCCGGGCTCTTCGTCGGCCTCACCGTCGGCCTCACCGGGATGGGTGGCGGCGCGCTGATGACGCCCCTCCTGGTGCTCGTGTTCAAGGTCGACCCGCTCACCGCCGTCTCGAGCGACCTGGTGGCCTCGTTCGTCATGAAGCCCGTCGGCGCGGGCGTGCACCTCCGCCGGGGCTCGGTCGACCTCCGCCTGGTCAAGTGGCTGGTGATCGGCTCGGTGCCCAGCGCCTTCGCCGGGGTGCTCCTCCTCCAGTCGCTCGGTGACGGCGAAGCGCTGCAGCACACCATCAAGGTGCTGCTCGGCGCCGCCCTGCTCATGGCGGCGGCCACGATCGTCGGCAAGGCCTACGTGCAGCGCCACCGGCGGGGGGAGGCGCTCCGGCCCGTCGACCACGTCCTGGTCCGGCCGGCGGCCACCGTGGCGATCGGCGTCGTCGGCGGGGTCATCGTGGGCATGACGTCGGTGGGCGCCGGCTCGCTGATGATCGTGCTGCTCCTGCTGCTGTACCCCACCCTGCGGGCCTCGCAACTGGTCGGCACCGACCTCGTGCAGGCCATCCCGCTGGTGGGTGCCGCATCGCTCGGCCACCTCCTGCTGGGCGACTTCGAGCTCGGCCTGGCCTCCTCGTTGCTGATCGGGGCCCTCCCGGGCGTCTACGTGGGGGCCCGGTACTCGGCCCGCGCGCCCGACCACATCATCCGGCCCGTGCTGGTGGTGGTCCTCGCCGCCTCCGCGCTCAAGCTGCTCGACGTGGGCAACGAGGTCGTGGCCGGCCTGTTCGCCGCTGCCGCGGTGGCTGCGGTGGTGGTGACGCTGCGCCGCCGGGCCGTCGATCGTTCGGCCACCGCTCCGGCTGCCCTGCCCGGCGACGCCGGGCCCGTGGTGGCTCCCGAGGGCGTGCGCCGAGATCGGTGAGCAACGGGTGGTCCGGTAGCGTGCGGCGGCGTGGTGGCCGGTGGGGCCGCCCACAGGCGGAGGGCTGCCATGGCGCTGACGGATGACCGGTCCACCGACGCGGCGGGAGCGCCCCCGTCGCGGCCCGAGGGGTCCCGGCGGCCGCGCGTCGTGGCCCTGGCCGCCGGCGGGGTGGCCGTGGCGGTCGCCGTCGTCGTCGCGGTGGTGGTGGCCGGCTCCACCGGCGAGCGCCTGCCCGAGACCACCCGCGACCTCGGCCGCCTCACCGGCCCCGCGGTCGAGGCCGGGCTGACGTGCGCGCCGATGGTGGTGCCCGAGGCGGGTGCGCCCGACCCGAGCGCCGAGCCGGCCGCCGAGACCGAGCCGACCGCCGAGACCGACCCGGCCACCGCGGCGGCGGGCCGTGCCGTGGCCACCTACGACGCCCGAGCCGTGGAGTCCTGCACCGGTCCGGAGGGGGCCGCGGTGGTCCTCGCCGTGTTCGACGACGCCGAGGTGGCCGAGGCGTTCGCCTTCGACGTCTCGCTGTCGGAGGCCGTCCACCTCCGCTACGGCGACGCCTGGGTGGCCCTCGGCAGCCCCGACGTCCTCGAGGAGATCCAGGCCACCGGCACCTGGAACGCCCTCACGCCTCGCTGACCAGCAGAGGGCCGGCGGGCCGCAGCCGGCTCAGCCGTCGTCGCGCGGCACCTCGGCGCTGATCGCGGCCACGGCGGCGGCCACCGGCGTGGCGCCCGAGACCAGCTCGACCGTGCGGGAGGCCGACGACGCGTCGTGCACCAGCTCGGCCAGCACCGCGGCCACGTCGGCACGGGGGACGGCGCCGGGCGCCACGTGGCGGGCCAGGTGCACGGCGCCGGTGGGCGGGTCGTCGGTGAGGGCGCCGGGCCGCACGATGGTGTGGTCGAGCCCGGCGGCCCGGACCTCGTCGTCGGCCTCGGCCTTGGCCCGGAGGTAGGTGCTGAACACGTCGTCGTCGGCGGGCGGGTGGTCGGTGCCCATGGCGCTGACGATGACGAAGCGGTCGATGCCCGAGCGGCGGGCCGAGTCGGCGGCCCGGACCGCGCCGTCGCGATCCATGGTCACCTTCCGCTCGGCCCCGCTGCCCGGCCCCGCCCCGGCGGCGAACACCACCGCGTCGCTGCCGGCGAGGGCGGCATCGACCTCTTCGGGCCCGGCGCGCTCGAGGTCGCACACCACCGGCTCGGCGCCGTCGCCGCGCACGTCGTCGACGTGGTCGGGGTTGCGGACCACGCCGCGGACGGTGTCGCCACGAGCCACGAGCAGGCGGGTGAGGTGGCGGGCGATCCTGCCGTGGGCGCCGAGGACGGTGACGAGCATGGCGGCGAACCTACCGGTGCCCCCTCCGGGCCAGAACCCGGGTGTTCAGCCCCGGAGCACGAGGAGGTGCTGGCCGCCGCCGGGCTCGACCTCCACGGTGAGGCCGGCGCCGGGGTGCAGGCGGGAGAGGCGGTCCACCAGCCAGGTCGCGGCGTCGTCGGCGTCGGCCGCGGTGGGGCAGCGGGCCAGCACCTCGCGCCCGCCCTTGCGCGCGACCCGCTCGGAGCTGGCGAGGAGGGGCGCCGGGTCGACCACGAAGAGGTGATCGGGCCAGGGCACCACCGGGTCGACCGCGCCCTTGCCGGTGTTGCAGCCCCGGTGGGCCAGCCGCTCGGACGCGGCGCCGTCGCCTCGGGCCTTCGCCTTGGCCTTGGCCTTGGTCTTGGTGGTGCGGAGGTCGAGGCTGGGGCCGCGCGGGTCGTTCACGGACATCGCCGGGTCGACGGGCTCGTCGCAGAGCCAGCAGCGCCAGCCGTCGGCGTCACTGACCTCCTGGAGGCGGCTCACCGGCCGGGAGCCGGTGGGGCGGGCGAAGGACATGCGGCACCGTACCGGTCGGCTCACCCGGGCCCGGCCTCGACCATCAGCCGCGGTAGCGCAGCGAGATGCCGCCGTTGTCGGTGCGGGCCTCGATCGAGCGGCCGGCGGTGGGCGAGGAGAGGAGGAGGTTCTCCACGTTGCCGTTGTCGGTGGCGGTGGTGGTGGCCCAGGGGCGGCCGTCGTCGGGGACGAGGACGGTGACGGGGCCGTTGTCGGTGCGGGCCCGGATCGTGCGGGGCGCGGTGGCCACGTCGAGCTCGATGCCCCCGTTGGACGTGGACACGTCGACCACGCCGGCGTCGATGCCCGACGTGCGGATGGCGCCGTTGTCGGTGTGGAGGGACACGTCACCGACGCTGTCCTCCACCCGGATGATGCCGTTGTCGCCGGCGACGCGGATCGGGCCGCGGGCGCCCTCCACGCGGACCGAGCCGTTGTCGACGTCGAGGTCCACGGGACCGGCCACGTCGACCACGTCGATGGGGCTCGAACCGCCGCCGGTGACCGTGGTGCCGGCCGGGACGTGGACGGTGGCCTCGACCCGGCAGAAGGCGCTGAGGAACCCCGGGCACCGGGTGCGCAGGACCAGCCGACCGTCGACGAGTCGGGCGTCGATGGTCGGCTCCTGCAGGCCCTCGCGCCAGGAGAGCTCGACCCGGACGGCGTCGCCGCCGTCGCCGACCACCCGGATCCGGCCACCGGCGTCGGCGTCGAGGTGGACCGTCGACGCGGGGCCGAAGCGTCGTTCCGACGTCTTGTGCTCGACGGCCAGCCAGTCCACCAGGAAGAGGCAGCCGGAGGCGACGAAGCCGACGGTGAGGAGGCCGCCGGCGAGGAGCAGCAGGCGGCGCATCAGGACTCGAGGAAGCGGAGGACCGCGAGCACCCGGCGGTGGTCGTCGGGGTCGGGCGGGAGGTCGAGCTTGGTGAAGATGTTGCGCACGTGCTTCTCCACCGCACCGCCGCTCACCACCAGCTCCTCGGCGATGGCCACGTTGGACCGGCCCTCGGCCATGAGCCCGAGCACCTCGCGCTCGCGGTCGGTCAGGGTGCCTATGGGATCGCGTCGGCGCGACCGGACCAGCAGCTGCGACACCACCTCGGGGTCGAGCGCGGTGCCGCCGGCGCCGACGCGCCGGACGGCGGCCACGAAGTCCGACACGTCGGCCACGCGATCCTTGAGGAGGTAGCCGACGCCCTCGGTGTTGTCGGCCAGCAGCTCGGAGGCGTACTCCTGCTCCACGTACTGGGACAGGACCAGCACGGCCACCCCGGGGTGCTCGCGCCGGATTCGGACGGCGGCGCGGATGCCCTCGTCGGTGTGGGTGGGCGGCATGCGCACGTCGACGATGCAGAGGTCGGGCTGCTGCCGGGCCACCGCCTCGAGCAGGGCCTCGGCGTCACCGACCCCGGCCACCACGTCCTCGCCGGCATCGGCGAGGAGCCGGGTGATCCCGGCACGGAGGAGGACGGCGTCCTCGGCGATCACGATGCGCATGGGAGCTCCGCGAGGATGGTGGTGGGGCCGCCCGGCGGGCTGGCCACGTGGAACCAGCCGTCGACGGCGTCGACGCGGTCGCGCAGGCCCTGGAGGCCCGAGCCGTCGAGCGTGGCGCCGCCGACGCCGTCGTCGGTCACCTCGATCACGAGGCGGTCGCCCCGCCGGGCGATGGAGACGGTGGCGCGGCTCGCGCCGCTGTGCTTGGCCACGTTGGCGAGGGCCTCGCAGACCACGAAGTAGGCGATGCTCTCGGTGGTGGCGTCGGGCCGCTCGCGCAGGCCGACCCGCACCTCCACGGGCACGTTCGAGCGGGCGGCCACCGCCGACAGCGCCGGCCCCAGGCCCCGGTCCGTGAGCACGGCCGGGTGGAGTCCCCGTGCCAGGTCTCGCAGCTCCACCAGGGCGCGTTTGGCCTCGGCGTGGGCCTCGTCGACGAGGGCCCGGGCGGCGCCGGGGTCGGAGTCGAGCTTCTCCTTGGCCATGCCGAGGTTCATCGCCAGGGCCACCAGGCGCTGCTGGGCGCCGTCGTGGAGGTCACGCTCGATCCGCCGCCGCTCGGCCTCCGCGGCGTCGACCACGCGGGCCCGGCTGGTCTCCACCTGCTCGATGCGCTCGGTGAGGTGGGCGTCGCCCCGTGGGCCGAGCAGCGCCGATCCCACCCGGCGCTCGACGTGGGCGATGGCCGCCGCCAGGACCGGGGCCAGCGGGAGCAGGACCAGCCCGAGCAGCACGCCGGCCGCGCCACCGGCGACGCCGGTGAGGTGCAGCGGGCCCAGGTCGATGCGGTCACCCGGCAGCAGCCAGACCCACGCCGGGGCGGTGAGGGCGGTCAGCGGCACGCACCAGGCCACGACGAGCACGAACGCCTCGATGGCCGTGAGGGGGATGGCCACGGCGCGGCGGGCGACGGCCCGCCACGTGGCCCCGTCGGTCAGCGCGCCGGTGAAGCGCCGCCAGGCGCTGAGGGGGGAGTACCAGCGCCCGGGCGGCGCCGGGGCGAACGGCGACGGCAGCTCGAGGTCGAGGAAGGCGGCCAGGCACAGGCGGTCGAACCAGGCAGCGACCCGGTTGGCCACCAGCCCGACCGAGGCGAACGCGACCGCGAGGGGGAAGACGAGCAGCGTGGGCACCGCCGTGAGGAGGGGGATGAGCACGGCGAGGCCGGCCGCCCAGACCACCGGCACGTCGAGGAACACCTTGGCGGTGGATCGCCACGTGGCGCCGGCGAGGACCGGGCCATAGGCCCTGGCCAGCGGCGACGTGGTGGTGGTCATGGCCCCGACCGTACGGGGAACCGCCGACCGCGACCATCCTGCGGCCCGGCGTCGTGGGGTGGGGCTGGCCCTACCGCCGGTGGTGGTGGCCGGCACCGGGCCCCGACGTCAGCGCCGCCACCACGCGCCCATCCACGCCGCCACGGTGCCGTGGTCGAGCGGCTCGTCGAGCGAGGCCAGGGCCGCGTCGGCGGCGGCGTCGCCGATGCGGTCGCGCCGGAGGCCGGTCAGCGCCCGGGAGAGGCCCGGGGTGAACTCGGGGTGGGGCTGGATGGCGAGGGCGTGGTCGCCCACCGTGAAGGCGGCCACCGGGCAGTGGGCGGTCCGGGCGAGGAGCTCGGCCCCCTCGGGCAGCTGGACCACCTGGTCCTGGTGGCTGGCGATGAGGCGGATCCCGTCGCCGGCCTCGGGCCGCATCCAGGGACGGGTCGGCCCGACCAGCTCGTAGCGGTGGGCGCCCGCGCCCCAGCCGGCGTCGGCGTGCGCCACCCGCCCGCCGAGGGCCTGGGCGAGCACCTGGTGGCCGAAGCAGACGGCCACCAACGGGGCCTCCGCCGCCACCAGGGCCCGGAGGAGGTCCTCCAGCGGGGGGATCCACGGGAGCGGCGCGTAGGCGGAGTCCGCCGAGCCCGAGACCAGCCAACCGTCCACGGCACCGAGGTCGTCGGGGAGCTCGCCGCCCACCACGTCGTAGGTGCGCAGCGATACGTCGTGGGGCGCCAGCAGCGCGGCGAACAGATCGGGGTAGTCGCCGAACCGGGGGACGAGCGCCGGGTGGATGGCGCCGCACTGCAGCAGGCCGATGCGCAACCGGTCGGACATGGCGCGCACGCTACCGGCGGCAGCGACCGCCCCGCCTCAGCTGGCGTCGGGCAGCAACCGGCGGAAGCTCTCGCGGCGGTGCACCAGGGCCGACAGCTCGGTGCGGTTGTGGACGCCGAGCTTCCGGAAGGAGCGGGCGAGGTGGGTCTTCACCGTGTCGACGCTCACGAACAGGGCCTGGGCGATGTCGGCGTTGCGCTTGCCGAGGGCGGCCAGCGCCACCACCTCGGCCTCGCGCTCGGACAACCCGAGGTCGCGGCCCGGCCAGCCCCGCTGGTCCCGAGGCGATCGCCCGGCACCGTGCGGACCGGCCACCACCTCGTCGTCGTGGGCGAGGGACTGGAGCTGGTCGACGAGCTCCTTGGCCGGTGTGGCCTTGGAGAGGTAGCCGGCGGCGCCGGCGTCGAGCGCCTCCTGCACCGCGTCGTCGTCGAAGTTGAACGAGTACACGGCGACGCGCCGGATGTCGGGGCGAGCGAGGAGGGTGGCCAGCTGGCCGGACTGGACGCCCCGGCGGCCGAACGTGTCGTACAGGGCGATGTCGATGGGCCCGTGGGAGGGCTCGTCGATCAGGAAGGCGTCGACGAGCTCGATGCGGTCCTGGTAGGGCTCGAGGATGGAGGCCAAGCCGGCCACCACGACCTCGTAGTCGTTCACGACCGCGACCCTGGGGCGGGGGGAGATGTCGGCGATCATGGGATCCGACCCTCGCCCAGGACGGTGGGCATGTGGTCCGCCGTGTGCTCGTGCTGCGCGTCGACGGTCGCCGGGGCCGGGGTGGCCGCAGGGACCTGCTGTGCGGTCTGATCGCTCATGGATCGGACTCCTTGGGGCGGGGGGATCCCGGTGGCACTACCCCGCTTGGGGGACGACAGAACCGAACCTGTCGCCCGGATGGGGTCACTCGTAGCGCAGGCCGATCTCCCGGAGCAGGTCCAGGAACCGGGTCCCGGCATCGGGCGCGGGCTCCCCGGGGGTGTAGGTGACCGCGGCCAGCGACCCGGTGAAGGCGGCGGCGCCCCGCGCCTCCGACAGCTCCCAGGACACGGGCGAGCGCCGGTCGAGGCCCACGTCGATCCCCTCGAACGGTGCCATGGCCCCCAGCATCAGCACGCCCTCGAGCCGGCCGAGCGAACGGCCGCCCGCGAGGACCTCCACGTCCCACCGCCAGCTCCCCGGGGCGGTGACCGCCACCCGGATGTGCTCGGTGCCGTCGTCGAGGGGCCCGCACCGGAGCTCCGACATGACGCCGTACCCGTTGTGCACGAACACCAGCTCGTCGCCCTCGTCGACGTGGAGCGCGTAGCCGCCGCCCTGGTCGCCGTGGGCCACGAGCACGCCGCGGTCGCCGGTCCGGAACCGGAGCTCCACCTCGATGTCGAAGGACCGCCACTGGATCAGCTGCTGCGACCGGTAGCGCTCGAGGGTGTGGGTGCCCGCGACGATGCGCACCGGCTCCTTGAGCGGCTCGTCGTAGGGCGGCCGCACCACGTACCGCAGGTTGCTGCCCTCGTCGAGGGGGTACACCTGGTTGGCCCGGGCCGCCGCCTCCCACCCGGCGGCCAGCTCGGCCACCCGCTCGGGGTGGACGGCGGCCAGGTCGGTGGTCTCGGTGCGGTCCTCCGCCAGGTGGTACAGCTCCCACTCGTGGTCGCCGAACTCGGTGAGCGGCTGGTGGCGGGTCACGACCTCCCAGTCGCCGTCGTAGTAGCCGCGGTGCCCGGCCATCTCGAGGTACTGGGGGCCGCGGTCGTGGGCCGCGTCGGCGTCGGCGAGGACCGGGCCCAGGCTGGTGCCGTCGAGGGGTTGGAGCACCGTGCCGTGACGCTCGGCGGGGCGGGTGACGCCGGCCAGCTCGCAGAGCGTGGGCAGGAGGTCGGTGGCGTGGGCCCACTGGTCCCGTCGGCCCGCCTCGGTCAGGCCCCGGGGCCAGTGCAGGACGAACGGCACCGAGTGGCCGCCCATGTGGGTGTTGATCTTGTAGAGGCGGAACGGGGTGTTCGACGCCATCGCCCAGCCGCGCGGGTAGTGGACGAGCGTGCGCGGACCGCCGGCCAGGTCGATCCGCTCGCGATCGAACGCCGGGTCCTCGAGGTCGGTCACGTTCTTCGACACCAGCGTCCGGAAGTACGAGGTGGTGCCGGCGGACTCGCCCTCGCGGGATGCTCCGTTGTCGGACAGGAACACGAAGATGGTGTTGTCGGCCTCGCCGAGCTCCTCGAGGGCGCCGTGGAGGCGGCCCACGGACTGGTCGACGCTGTCCACCATGGCGGCGTAGACCTCCATGTACCGGGCGTAGAGGGCCTGGTCGGCGGGGTCGAGGTCGTCCCACGCCTCCACCTCGTCGCCGGCCTCGCCGTTGCGCGGCGGCAGGACCGTGCCGACGGGGAGCAGGCCGAGCGCCACCTGGCGCTCGTGGCGGGCCTGGCGCAGGGCGTCCCACCCGGCGTCGTAGCGGCCGCGGTGGCGGGCCAGGTCCTCCGCCTTGCACTGCAGGGGGGCGTGCACGGCCACGTGGGCGAAGTAGCAGAGGAACGGCTGGCTCGGGTTCGACGCCTTGGCGTGGCGGATGAAGCCGATGGCCTTGTCGGTGAGGTCGTCGGTGACGTAGTAGCCGTCGGGGTACCGGTCCACCTCCACGGTGTGGTTGTCCTCCACCAGCCGGTGCGGGTGGTGGAGGTTGGTGAAGGCGTCGAGCACGCCGTAGTAGCGGTCGAACCCGCGCTGGCACGGCCACGAGTGGCGGGGCCCGGCGTCGGACAGGTCGGAGTCCTTGGTGAGGTGCCACTTGCCGATGGCGATGGTGTGGTAGCCGGCGTCCCGGAACACCTCGGCGGCGGTGGCCACGTCGTCGGCCAGCTCGGCGGCGTAGCCGGGGAAGCCGGGGTCGGAGTTGGCCACGTGGCCGGCGCCGGCGCGGTGGGGGTTGACGCCGGTGAGCAGCGCGGCCCGGGTGGGCGAGCACATGGGGGTCACGTGGAAGTTGGTGAACTGGAGCCCGGCCGCCGCCAAGCGGTCGATGTTCGGGGTGGGGATCTCGGAGCCGTAGCAGCCGAGGTCCGCGAAGCCGAGGTCGTCCACCAGGACCACGACCACGTTCGGCGCCTCGGGGCCGGGCGTCGGCCGCTCGGGCCACCAGCCCTCGGAGCCGGCGAAGGTGCGACCGACCCGCCCGCCGAAGCCCTCGTACGGGCCGGCCGGGGCCGCGGGGGCCGCGCCGTCGTCGACACCCTGGTGGTCGGAGCTCTCGGTCATGCGTGGTCCCCTGTCGCGTCCTGGTCCTGACGCCTCGTCAGGGCACGCAAGGTACCGCTGGCGGGCCCGCCGTGGGGCACACTGCGGGCATGGGCAGGGTGTGGGTGGTCGGCAGCCTCAACGTCGACCGGGGGTGGCAGGTCGCCCGGCACCCGGCGGTGGGCGAGACGGTGCTCGGCGAGGTGCTGGCCCCGGCGCCCGGCGGCAAGGGGCTGAACCAGGCGGTGGCGGCCCGGCGGGTGGGCGCCGACGTGGCGCTGGTGGGCCAGGTGGGCGACGACGCCGACGGCCGGTGGCTGGTGGCGCTGGCGGCGGGGGAGGGCATCGACGTCTCGGGCATCACCGTCACGCGCGATCGTCCCACCGGGTCGGCCCTGATCGTGGTGGCCGCCGACGGCGCGAACACGGTCACGGTGGCCCCCGGCGCCAACGCCACCCTGGCGGCGGGCGCCGCCGGCCCCGCGCCCGCCGCCACCGACGTGGTGGTGGCGCAGCTCGAGGTGCCGGTCGAGGCGGTGCGGGCCGCGTTCGACCTCGCCCGCGCCGCGGGCGCCACCGCGGTGCTGAACCCGTCGCCGATCGGCGCCGGCCGCGCCCTGGTGCCCGACGTCGACGTGGTGGTCGTCAACCAGGCGGAGGCCGCCGAGCTCGCCGGCGCGCCGCTCGCGGCCACCACGTCCGAGGCGATGGCCCAGGCCGAGCACCTCGCCGGGCTGGCCCGCCGCCCGGGGCAGACGGTGGTGGTGACGCTCGGCGAGGGCGGCGCGGTGGCCGTCGGGCCCGAGGGGCCGATCGTGGTGGCGGGGGAGCGGGTGACCGCCGTCGACACCACGGGGGCGGGCGACTGCTTCCTGGGGGTGCTCGCCGCCGGGCTGGCCGAGGGGCGGCCGCTGGCCGACGTCCTCCTCCGGGCCAACCGGGCCGCCGCCCTGGCGGTCACCCGGGCCGGCACGGTGGCGGCCATGCCCACCGCCGCCGAGCTGACCGGCGGGGCGGCGGGGCCACCGGCGAGCTAGGAGACCCGCTGCCCGGGCGGGCCGCGGGCCGCGGTGCGTGCGGCCCGGCGAGGTTCGTCGCGAAGATGGGGCCGACGATGTCGAGATCGGCCCGACGGCTCCGTCCCAGGGGCAGGTGCGGCCACCGGGGCGGCACCACACCAAGGAGAACCAACCATGGCGAAGTACCTGCTCCTCAAGCACTACCGCGGCGGCCCGGAGCCCGTCACCGACATCCCGATGGACCAGTGGGCGCCCGACGAGATCGAGGCCCACCTCCGGTTCATGAGCGACTTCG
>JBBRFU010000065.1:0-19269 GCA_038241315.1 Acidimicrobiales bacterium
CGATCCGGGTCGATCGGGCGATCAGGCCTCGGCCACGGCCCGGGGTTGAGCCGATGCGCCGGCGGCCGGCGTCGAGCTCGGGAACAGCTCCACCAGGGCGTCGTCGACCTCTCGCTGCACGCCGCCGAGCGAGAGGACGCCGCTCATGACGAACTGGCCCTGCTTGAGCACGTCGACCAGCTCGTCGTCGTCCCGGACGAGGATGGCGGACCCGGCGGTGATCACCAGCTGGGCGGAGGCGACGTCCTCACCGAGCTGGTCCCGCAGGTACTCGAAGATGTTGCGGACCGACTCCAGCTTGATGCCCGCGTCGAGGAGGGTCTTGATGACCTTCAGCTCGAGCAGGTCCCGGTAGGAGTACTTCCGGCGGCTGCCACTGCCCGCGGCGTCGGTGACCGACGGCCGGACAAGGTCGGTCCGAGCCCAGTAGTCGAGCTGACGGTACGTGATGCCGACGATCTCGGCGGTCTTCTTGCCGCTGTAGTGCTGGGTCACTGCCTGCTCCTCCGACACCTCCGGAGGTCCGGGGCGGACCACACAGGTGAAGTTACGTACGTGTCACCCTACGGAACCGCGCGCGCGGGGTCAACGTCCGGTGCCTCGACGCCAGGCTCGGCGCCCTCGTCGGGGCCGGCGGCGGTGGAGGCACCATCGAGCCAGAGGGCGGCGGTGGCGGCACCGAAGAGCTCCTTGCGCTCCTGGATCTCCAGGGTGTCGAGGCGTCGGAGGGCGTCGAGGACCCGATCGCGATCGATCACCTCGAACGCCCGCTGCCCGGGATCACCGCCGAGCGCCTGCTCGAGGAGCGGTCGCCGTTCCCCCAGCGTCCGCTGCTGGAAGGCCTGGTTGGCGGTGACCGGGCGTGGCTCGCTCGGCGCTGACGGGGTCGCCGGCGCCGGGCTCGCCGACGCCGACGCCGAGGTCGCGGGCGGCGGCGCCGCCGGCGTCGCCGTGCGCGGCGACGCCGTGCGCTGCCGCCAGCGCGTCACCGCCGTCCGGATCCGCCGCCCCGGCCCGGTGCCACCCAGGCGGTAGAGCGGGGTGGGGAGCGAGGCGATCCCGATGGGCGCCGCCTCGTCGGCCCACCCGGAACCGGCGAACGGCTCGTCCACCAGCTCGGGCCAGGCGGCCCGCATGACCGACCGGTGCAGCACCTCCTCGCGCCGGCGCTGCCCCCCGAGCGCGAACGCCGCCCGCAGCGCGGTCAGCGAGTAGAGGGGGACCACGCGGTTGGACTGCTCGAGCTCCACGACCGTGGCGAACCACCGCCGCATGCGGTGACCGACGTAGAAGAGGTCGATGAGGTCGAGTGGCGTCGACGGGTGGCCACGGTCGTCGAGCAGGGCGTGCAGGGCCTCCGCGTGCAGGGTGGGCCAGACGTCGTCCCGCGCGAACCCCGGCGTCCCGTAGTGGAGCCCCGTGTCGAACCGGGCGACGAGCGCCTCGGTGGAGCGCAGGCCGGTCATCAGGGGGTAGTTCGTGCGCAGCATCTCCCCGCAGAAGCCGGAGATGTTGATCTCGTCGGGGGCGGTCATCTCGCCGTCCTGATCCCAGAGGTTGCGCACGCCACCGCTCCGGCGCACGAAGGTGCGCGCCCGGTCTGCGTACGGGGACGTGGGGATGACCTGGTGCCGGCCCCAGCGGTGGTCGAGGCCGTACCGCTCGGCCAGCCGGCGGGCCACGGCGACGTCGTCGACGGTCTCGTCGCCCAGGGACAGGTAGCGGACCTGGTGCGCCAGGCCCTCCGAGAGCAGGACCGACAGGAGGAGGCGCGAGTCCTTCCCGCCCGTGAGGCCGCAGACCTTGACCGGCGCAGGCAGCGCGACCACCACCCGCAGGTGGTCGGCGATCTCGCGCTGGACGGCGGCCACCAGCTCGTGCGGCGCAGCCTCGGTCTCGTCGCCGATCCACGGGGCCGAGGACCACGACCGGACCCGGGCGCCGTCGTCGGGTCGGACATCGAGGTAGCTGCCCTGGGCAAGCGTCCGGACCCCCTCGAAGCCCGTGCGGTCACCCACCATGTAGCCGACGTAGGGCAGCCACGCCGTGCCCAGCGGATCGACGGCCGGACGGGCGGCGGTGGGGTCGAGCGCCCAGGCCGCGGCGTCGGCTCGGGAGGAGCACACGGTGTAGTCGTCGGTCTCGCCCACGTACAGGGTCCGCAGGCCGAGCGGGTCGCTGAGGGCCCAGCCTCGCCCATCGGCATCGAGGGTGACCATCGAGTAGACGCCCGCGAGGCCCTCGGCGTGGTCGCGGACCGTGCCCGTGGCGCACCGGGCCGCCAGCTGCGCCGCCCAGGGACCCCGCCCGGGCCAACCACCCGGGCGGGGCCACACGTGGCCCACGAAGGTGGTGACGCCGTCGGGGGCGAGGTGCCAGTGCGAGCTGATGCCCATCGCCGGGTTGGGTCGCTCCCAGGAGCGGAGCACCACGGTGCCGGTGGGGTTGGTCCAACTCCGATCGTCGGTGGGCTCGAAGGTGAGGTTCGGCCGACCCTCACCCAGCCGGTGCGCCAGGTCTCGCGACAGGCCCCGCCCACGCTTGGCCACCACGATGACGAAGGTGTGCACGCCGGCGCCTCACGTTGCTCGCCTCCGGACCGCCCCTGCGGCCTCGGCGGCGATCGTATCGCGCGTGCCGCAGGGCCGGACGGACCTCGTCAGGTGCCGAAGTCCTCGGGGTTCACGGAGTCGATGAACTCCTTGAACTCCTCGACCACCTGCGCCTGCTCCACCGGTTCCTCGGGCTCGTCGTCCTCGAGGTAGCCGGCCTCGTCGAGCACGCCTTCGTTGGCGTAGATGGGCGAGCCGGTGCGGGCGGCGAGGGCGATGGCGTCCGATGGCCGGGAGGAGATCGTGTGGACGCCGTCGCGGCCGTTGAGCTCGAGCTCGGCGTGGAACACGCCCTCGCGCAGCTCGGTGACGGTGACCTTCTCGAGGCTGACGCCGAGGTCGTCGAGCACCTCGCGGAAGAGGTCGTGGGTCATCGGCCGGGGCGTGACGACCTCCTCGAGCGCGAAGGCGATGGCCGTGGCCTCGGGTGCGCCGATGAAGATCGGCAGGATGCGGCGGGCGCCACCGACCTCGCGCAGGAGGGCGATCGGCGAACTGCTCGGCATCTCGACTCGAACGCCCACGAGCTCCATCTCGGCCACGCGGCGATCCTACCGCTCGCCGGCCCGGCGCGGACCGGCGCGATCGGGTTGTCCCAGCCGGACGGTGCGGTGGTCGGGCTGTGGTCAGCCCCGGTCGAGGTGCTTGCGGAGGTTCGACCGGAGGAGGGCGCCGCGCAGGTCGTGGCCCAGATCGGCGAGCTCCTCCACCAGCGCGACGGCCTGGCGCCGGGCGTCGGGGTTGCGCTGCTTGAGGAGGGGCATGGCCACCTGCTCGAGGAACCCGGCCTCGCGCTCGGCCGCCACCTTGAACATGCGGAGGTGCCGGGCACCGATCCCGTGCTCCAGGAAGGCGCCCGACTTGGTGGCGATGAGCAGGGCGTCGCCGTCGTAGTAGGTGTCGTCGCCGAAGTCCCGGCCGACCACCAGGCCGTACTGCTCGAGCTCGCGGAGGGCCTCGATGGCGATGCCGGCCGCCGTCGCCAGCTCGCGGGCGGTGAGGCTGACCTCGCTGGCCCCGCTGTCGAGGCGGGTGGGCCGGGGCGTCGTTCCGTCCGGGTGGGCCGGGTCGGCCGAGTCGGCCCCGTCGGGGTCGACCGGGCGAGCCCGGCTGGCGGCCACGTCGGCCATCCAGATCGGCTGGGGCTGGTCGGGGTGCTCCCCCGCCGGCATCGACGCCCGCACCGTGGCCGTCGGCTCGACCGCCTCGGCCGGATCGCCGGCGGGCACCGCGTCGGCCCCGGGCTGGTCGCCGTCGGTCGGCTCGATGTCGGCGGGGACGCCGTCGGCCGATTCGAGGCGGTCCTTGATGACCTTGAGCGGGAGGAAGTTCTCGCGCTGCTGCACGAGGATCCACCGGAGCCGGTCGATGTCGCCCTCGTAGAACTTCCGGTAGCCCGACGGCGTCCGCTCGGGATCGATCAGGCCCTGGCTCTCGAGGAACCGGATCTTCGAGATGGTGACATCGGGGAACTCGTCCTGGAGGAGCGCCAGCACCTCGCCGATCGACAGGTGGGAGTCGGCCACCGTCACCCCTCGGTCCCCGCGAGGAAGACCAGCTTGAACCGGCCGACCTGGACCTCGTCGCCGTTGGTGAGCGCGGTGTCGCCCTCGATGATGGTCTGGTTGACGTAGGTGCCGTTGAGCGACCCGACGTCTCGCACCACGTAGCCGGTGGTGGTCCGCTCGACCTCGACGTGACGTCGAGACACGGTGACGTCGTCGAGGAAGATGTCGGACTCGGGGTGGCGGCCGATCGTGGTGATCACGTGCTCGAGGGCGAACTCGGAGCCGGCGTTGGGGCCCCGCGTGGCCACCAGCACGCCACCGGGGCCGACGACGTCGAGCTCGACCTCGATGTCCTCGTCGCCGGGCTGCTGGTCGAGCGAGAAGGTGATGGTGCTGGGGTCCTCGGGGCCGCGCTCGAGGGCCTGGCCGCAGGACGAGCAGAAGTTGGAACCCACCGGGTTCCGATGCCCGCAGTTGTTGCAGAAGACGTCGGTCACGTTCACCACCTCGCGGCGCGGGGGATCCGGGACGGACCCGGATCCGCGCTCATCCCTCGGTCAGCTTGCGGTAGGCCTCGGCATCGAGCAGCCCGTCCAGCGAGGCGGGATCGGCCACCTCGATGGTGCAGATCCAGCCCTCGCCGTACGGGTCGGCGTTCACCCGCTCGGGGCTGGCGTCGAGGTCGGCGTTGACCTCCACGATGGTGCCGGCCACCGGGGCGTAGATGTCGGAGACCGACTTCGTGGACTCGACCTCGCTGATGCCGGCGCCCGCACCCACCTCGGTGCCGAGGTCGGGGACCTGCACGAAGACCACGTCGCCGAGGGCGTCCTGGGCGTAGTCGGTGATGCCGATGCGGACCTTGGTGCCGTCGACGCGGATCCATTCGTGATCGGTCGAGTAGCGGAGGTCGTCGGGCACGTTCATGGATGGCGAGGCTATCCCACGCCGGCGGTGGCCGGGTCCGGAGAGCCCACGGACCAACGGTCCACCTGAGGGTGCGACCCGGGATCAGCGCAGGGTCTGGCGGATGCGGCGGACGTACTCCTGGGCCAGGCGCCGGGCGCTGGCCTGGTCGACCCCCTCCGCCCAGATGTGGGTGACGGGCTCCTCGGGGTCGGGCAGGGCGAGGACCCAGCCGTCGTCGTGGATCACCTTCACGCCGTCGATGAGCTCGAGGCGTCGGTCCTTGCTCAGCTCCACGAGCGTGCGCATCACCAGCCCCTTCTGCTCCCAGGGCGTCACGACGGTCTCGTGGGCCAGGTGGACGCGGGGCAGCGACTCCCGGACGGCCGACAGCGTGGTGCCGGCGCGGGCCAGCAGCTCGAGGAGCTTCACCAGGGCGGCGCCGGCGTCGAACGCGGGGAGGAACCCGGGCAGGATGAACCCACCGTCGCCGCTGGCGGCGAAGCCCACCCCCTTCTCGCTGGCGGCGGCCATGAGGGCACCGGTGGAGGTCTTGGTGTGCTGGATGGTGACGCCGTGGGGGGCCACCAGCTTCTCGGCGACCGAGCTGACGTTGACCGGCAGGGCGATGCGGTCGCCCACGAGGTGGCCGGCCACCAGCGACACGAAGGCCAGGCGGGCCTCGTCGTGGGTGAGCACGATGCCGTTGTCGTCGACCAGGGTGAGGTGCTCCCCGTCGGCGTCGATGAGCGCCCCCAGGTGGGCGCCCGAGGTCTGCACGAGGCGGGCGACGTTGGCGATGGCCTCGTCGCGGTCGGCGATGATGCGCTGCCGGGTGGAGGCGAAGGGGTTGACGCCCAACACGTCGGCGTCGAGCTTGGCCAGGACGTTGGGCATGACGAACGCGGTGGCGCCGTAGCCGTAGTCGACCACGAGCTTGAAGCCGGCGCCGCGCACCGCCGCGAGGTCGACGGTCTCCCCGAGGGCCGCGGTGTAGTGCTCCAGCGCTCTCGGCGGGAAACCGATGTCGCCGATCTCGCCGGCCAGCACCCGCCGGAAGTCCTCCCGGGCGAACAGCCGCTCGATCTTGCGCTGGGCGTCGGTGGTGATGTCGATGCCGTCACGGTCGAAGAACCGGATGACGACCGACTGCGGGTCTCCGTCGACCAGGCGGATGGTGGCTCCGGCCGACGCCTGCGGTTGGCGGGTGAGGTACCGGGTGACCGGGACCGACGCCACCTCGAGGTCCAAGACGTTGATGCCGCTGGCGTTGAGGCCGGCCATGAACGCCCGCTTGAGCATGCGGGCGGCGCGTGAGGAGTCGCGCGACGTGATGACGGTGGCGTCCTTGCGCAGGGTGGTGGCGAACGCCATCGCGACCCGGGCCGCGAGCTCCGGGCTGATGTCGACGTTGGCCAACCCGGACACCCCGTCGCGGCCGAACAGGCTGCGGGCGCCCTTCGACTCCCAGATGATCGACGAGTTGATGACCGCCCCGGCCTCGACGGTCTTGAACGGGTAGATCTTCACGTCGGCGGCCACGTGGGCGTTGTCGCCGATGAAGCACTCGTCGCCGATGACCGACCCGTCGTCGCAGCGGGCCCCCTTGCGCAGGTCGCTGGCCCGGCCGATCACCGCACCACGGATCTGCACGCCCTCGCCCAGGTAGGCGTTGTCGTGGATCACGCTCCGCTCGATGTCGGCCCCGCCGCGCACCCGGACGTTGCTGCCGAGCACGGTGTAGTCGCCGATGCGGCTGCCGGCCTCGACCCGGCAGTTCTCGCCGATCACCGCGAAGCCGTCGATGGTGGCGTCGGGGTGCACGTCGGCGCCCTCGCCGAGCCACACGCCCCGCCCGAGCTCGAAGCCCGGGACGTCGACGCGGACCTTGCCGTCCATGACGTCCTTGTGCGACGACACGTAGGACTCCAGGGTGCCGACGTCCTCCCAGTAGCCCTCGGCCACCGCGCCGAAGAGCGGCTTGCCGTCCTCGAGCAGGGCGGGGAAGACCTCGCTGGAGAAGTCGACCGGGCGGCCCTCGGGGATGTAGTCGAAGATCTCCGGCTCGAGCACGAAGATGCCGGTGTTGATGGTGTCGCTGAAGACCTGGCCCCAGGTGGGCTTCTCGAGGAACCGCTCGATCGAGCCGTCCTCCCGGGTGATGACGATGCCGAACTCCAGCGGGTTCTCCACCGCCACCAGGCCGATGGTGGCCATGGCCTGCTTCTCCTCGTGGAAGGCGAGGATCTTCCCGAGGTCGATGTCGGTGAGCACGTCGCCGGAGATGACGAGGAACCGCTCGGTGAGCTCGTCCATCGCGTTGCGGACCGAGCCCGCGGTGCCGAGGGGCTGGTCCTCGGTGGCGTAGACCATCTTCACGCCGAACTCGGACCCGTCACCGAAGTAGGTGCGGATCTGGTTGGCCAGGAAGGCCACCGTCACCACGATCTCGTCGATCCCGTGGTGCTTGAGCAGGTTGACGACGTGCTCCATCATCGGCCGGTTGGCCAGCGGGAGCATGGGCTTCGGGCAGTTCGAGGTGAGGGGCCGGAGCCGGGTTCCCTCGCCTCCTGCCATGATCACGGCCTTCATGGACGCAAACTACCCCCTTGTCACCTGCTCCCGAACGGGTGGATCGGGATGACCGCGCTCAGGCGCCGGTGGGGGTGGCGGCGCGGTCCGCACGGCCCGCTCGGAGCGCCTCGATGCCCATCGGCAGGTAGAGCGCCCACGCCACGTAGCTGAAGACGAGGCCGGGGATGCCCGCGCCCCAGGCCAGCACCCGGGCGGTGTCGGCCCAACCGACGGTGGACTCCGAGGCCAGGAACATCGGGAAGGCCACCATCAACCCGAAGGTTCCGGCCTTGCCCCACCACGTGACGTTGATCCGCCGGGCGCCGAGGAGGCCCAGCACCACGGTGGTGGCGCCCACCACGACCTCGCGCACCAGCACCATGGCGGCGAACCACACCGGCACGGTGCCGTCGATGAGGATGGCACCGATCCCCACGAAGAACAGCAGGCGGTCGGCCACCGGGTCGAGGATCTTCCCCAGCTCCGAGACCTGGTCGTAGCGGCGGGCGATGAAGCCGTCGATCCAGTCGGTGGCGCCGAGGACGCCGAGCATCGCTGCGGCGGCCGCCCGGTTGTCGCGCCCGAAGAGGAGGTAGACGAAGACCGGCAGGCACAGCAGCCGGACCAACGAGATGACGTTGGGGATGGTGAGGAGTCGCCCCCCTCCCCCGCTCGCGGGCGCCACCTCCGCGGCGGGCACGGGGGGCTCGCTGGCGGTCATGGCGGGAGCCTACCGACCGCGATCCGGGCGGCCGTCCGAGGCGCGAGGCCTCCTAGGCTCGCCGCATGGCCTCCCTCTTCACCCGGATCATCGCCGGCGAGATCCCCGGGCGCTTCGTGTGGCGCGACCCCCGTTGCGTCGTGTTCACCACGATCGCGCCGATTCGCGCCGGGCACGCCTTGGTGGTGCCGGTGGACGAGGTGGACCACTGGGTGGACCTCGAGCCCGACCTCGCCGCCCACCTGATGGTGGTGGCCCAGGCGGTGGCCCGGGCCCAGGTGGCGGCGTTCTCGCCGGGGCGCATCGGCTTGATGATCGCGGGCCTGGAGGTGCCCCACACCCACCTCCACGTGATCCCCATCGACACCGAGGCCGACCTCGACTTCGCCCGGGCCGACCACGGCGCCTCCGCCGCCTCCCTCGATGCCGCCGCCGATGCCATCCGGAACGCGCTCCGGGCTGCGGGCCACACCGAGGTGGCCGACGCCTAGTGCCGGTGTCCGGTGCCGAGCCGCCCACCGCCCGCCACGTCGGCCCGTCGGTCACCGCTGGAGCAGGTAGATCCCCTGGGCGTCGTAGGTCACCGAGAACGAACGGTCGGTGAAGCGGGCCAGCACCTCGGCCACCTGTTCCTCGGACCACACCGGGTCACCGGTCCGGGCGTCGGTGGCGGAGGTGTCGAGCAGCACGGCGTCGGTCCCCCGCGCAACCTGGTCGACCCGGAACGCCGACAGGTCCTCGGGTGCCGGGGGGAGCTCCACCAGGCGGGCCCGCTCGGCCACCAGCGCCCCGATGGTGGGTGACGTGGCCACCGCGTCGTCGTCGGCCACCCGGGCGGCCGCCTCGATGCGGGCGCCATCGACCGCGTCGCGGCTCCCCCACGCCCACGGCTGGCGGTACGGGGACGTGGGTGCCTCGGTGACGAAGAGCAGGGACGCTCCGGCGAGCAGCGCCAGCAGCACGCGGCGGTCGACGTTCACGCGCGTGACGCTGAGCGACCCGATGCGCTCCAGGGCGAACACCAGGGCCACGAACACGAACGCCATCGCCGGGCCCACGTGGGCGGCGGCGGGCGAGAGGTCGAGCACGCCTTCCTGGGCGACCCGCTGCACCGAGCGGTCGGCGATCATGGCCAGCACCAGGCACGGCGCAGCCACGAAGAGGCTCCGCGGCGCCACCAGCGGGAGGAACAGCAGCGGGGCCAGGACCACCACCAGGAACAAGATGCTGGGCTCGGCCAGGAGCTCGCGCACCTCCACGAGCGGGTGCAGGACCAGCCGGGGGAAGGCCTCGAGCGGGGTGGTGGCCCGGGCGACGAACTCGCCGGCAGGGGTGAGGGCCCGATCCGGCGTGTCGGGGTCGATCACCACGACGGCCACGACGGACCAGGCCACGCCCATCAGGGCAGTGATGGCCCCGGGCCGGCGCTTGCCCACCAGCACGAGCAGGATCCCCAGGGCCGCCACCGTGAGGCCGAGGTCGGCCCGGCACACCAGCACGAGGGCCACCAGCGCGGCGTAGCGCTTCCAGTGTCCCTGTCGGGCGTGGAGGTAGGCCCACAGCAGCGCCGGCAGGGCGATGAGCTCCGGGTGGAAGGTGCTGAGGTTGGCGCGGTGCAGGGTCGGGGCCAGGGCGAAGGCGGTGGTGATGGCGGCGGTGGCGCCCACCCGCAGGTGGGCCTCGTCGCGCGCCAGGCGCCAGAGGGGGACGATGGCGAGGGCGATCGCGGCGGCCTGGACGGCGGAGAAGACCGCCTCGGGCGGGACGTAGCGGGTGAGCCAGAGGATCGGTTCCGAGACGAGCGACCACGTCCCCTGCGCGGGGTCGACGCCGCCGACCGGGCTACCGGCGCCGCCGTGCTGGCGTCGCCAGGCCGCCTGCAGCCACGGCGTGAGGCCGCTGCCTCCCTCGAGCGAGCGGAGGGCCGCGGCGTCGAGGGCGAGGAACACGGCGAACACCAGGCCGGCCCCGAGCCACGGCAGGATCCGGTCGGCACGTTCGCCGTCGAGCCGGCCCTGGGCGGCGAGGAGGAACCGCTCCCCGCGCCGTCGGAGCTCGCGGCGACGGGTGCTGCTCACCCGGCATCGGTCCCGTCGAGGGTGCCCTGCAGGAAGCCGTCGGCGGATGCGGCCGGATCGACCGCCTCCACCAGCTGCGGGCCCTGGTTGCGCACGTTCCCCACGTCGGCCGACACCGGTCGGAGCACCAGCAGGTCGGCAGGCGCGGGCACCAGCAGCCGGCCGAGCGTGTCGACGTCGGCGTTCCCCGGGTCGAGCCAGTCATCCCACGCCGACGGCGGCAGGATCACGGGCATCCGGTCGTGGATCGCGGCCATGGTCTCGTTGGCCGTGGTGGTGATGATCGTGGCGGACCGCAGGCGCTGGGAACCGTCGGGCTCCGGGCCCCGCCACGTCTCCCACAGCCCGGCCAGGGCGAGCGGCTCGCCGTCGGCGCGGTGGACGAAGTAGGGCTGCTTGGCCTTCTGACCCGGCACGCGCTGCCACTCGAAGAAGCCGTCGGCGGGCACGATGGCCCGTCGGGCACGGAACGCTCGCTTGAAGGCGTTCTTGTCGGCCAGCCCCTCGGCCCGGGCGTTGATCATCTTGTTGCCGATCGCGGGTGAGGTGGCCCACCCGGGCACCAGGCCCCAGTGGTGCGGCACGACCCGCCGCACGCCCCCGTCGGCGCGCACCACGTAGATGTCGTCGGTGGGCGCCACGTTCCAGCTGGGCGGCAGCAGCTGCTCGGCGGGCGGCGGCTCGGCGTCGAAGTAGCGGGCCACCTCGTCGGGAGGCGACGACGAGACGAAGCGACCACACATGGTGGCGGACGCTACCGGCGAGAACCGGTGGGGTGCGCCCGACCGCTCCCTCGTGCCCGGTCCGGCACCTAGTGGCGGAGGACCGAGACCGGGCTGGTGCGGCGGAGGGCGACGAACCCGGCGGCCGACGCCACCAGGGCCACCCCGGCCAGCGGGTGCCAGGCCAGGCCGGCCAGCACGGCCGCCGCCAGGACCTGGGTGCCGGCGGCGGCGACCCGGGCGGTGGGACCGGCGGCGTCGAGGCGCTCGTGCACCCGGCCGAGGGCGGCCGGGGTGGTGGCGGGCCGGCCGAGGTACACGGCCGAGCCCCGGACGAGCCCGAAGGTGGCCCCGATGACGACCGCCTGGACCGGGCTCGCCGTGAGCACGGCGAGGCCGATGGTCAGGAACACCCCCGCGGTCATGATGTAGGTGGCCACGCCGACGCCGATCTGCCAGCCGAAGCCGGCGCCGTACACCCAGGAGCGGTAGCGCCGCAGCCAGGCGTCGTTCACCTGGCGCTTGAAGATGGGCAGCTCGACCCCGCCGACGCCGAGGTCGATGGCGGCGGTGGCCACCGCCGCCATGGCGCCGAGGCCCAGCCGGGTGCTGGTGGGCAGGTCGAGCGCCGCGATGCCCAGGGCGCCGACGGCCGCCACCAGCCCGAGCGACAGCCCGCCGAGGATCCCGCCGGTGACGAACCAGGCGGCGGTGACGGCGAAGCGGTTGCCGCGGCCGGCCTCGGTCATCGGGGTGAGGGACGAGAGCATCGACAGCCCGCACGGCGACCACACCCCGCGGACGGCGGAGACGGCGGCGACGGCGATGGCCAGCAGGAGGAGGGTGGCGCTCATGGTGGGTCCAGGCTACCGAACCGATCCGTCCCGGGTCCGCGACCGCCCGTCCCGCCCGCCGGGTGCAGATGCGGCGCACGTCCGGGTGCGCTGTGCCACGATCCCGGCGGGTGTGCGATCGCCGATCGCCGTGGTCCGACGACCCCTCCCGGCCGAGCGCCGGTCGACCGATCGATCTGGAGCGCCCATGGCTGCCACCACCACCACCACCGTCGAGGACCGGGGGCCGGCGCTGGTGCGGTCGATCGCCGAGGTGGTCGAGGCCGAGGCCGCCGCCTCGGAGGAGGCCCGGACCCTGACCCGCCCGGTCGTCGAGGCGCTCTGGTCGTCGGGGCTCATGCAGCTGATGAACCCCGCCGAGGCGGATGGGGCCGAGCCGACGTTCCGCGAGATGCTCGACACCTGGACCGAGATGGCCGCCCTCGACGGCTCGTTCGGCTGGATCGGCATCGCCAACCTCCCCTCGGCGGCAGCTGCGGCGGCCTACCTCCCCGACGCGGGGTTCGACGAGGTGTTCACCGCCCACGATCACCGGGTGACGGTCGGCGGCCAGTTCTTCCCCAACGGCACGGGCGAGGCCACCGAGGACGGCTACCGGATCACCGGCGCCTGGAACTTCGGGTCGGGCACCGGCCACGCCGAGTACGTGGCCGCCGGCTTCATGCCCACCGTGGGCGGCGAGCTGGTGTGGGCGGCCGAGGGCGTCCCGGAGCTCCTGGTGGCGATCGTGCCCCGTGCCGAGGTCACCTTCACCGACGGGTGGCACGTCCAGGGCCTCCGGGGCACCGGGTCGTACGACTACGAGCTCGCCGACGTGGCGGTGCCCGCCCACCGGACCTTCCCGCTCTTCACCCGGTCACCGCAGCGCGGCTCGTCCGCGGCGTTCCGTACCGGCCTGATGGCCGTCACCGCCGCCGGACACGCCGCCTGGGCCCTCGGCGTGGCCCGCAGCATGCTCGACGACGTCCAGGAGCTCGCCGCGTCCAAGGTGCGCATGGGGGACCCCGCTCCCCTCGCCGGGAAGGCCAGCTTCCAGGCCGGCCTGGCGCACCACCGGTCGATGTGGCGGGCGGCCCGCCTGCTGGTGCACCACACCTTCGCCGAGGTGGAGGCCGCCGTCGACGGCGGTCAGGAGCTGTCCCCCACCATGCGGGCCGACCTGCGCGTGTCCGCCGTCTACGCCACCGACTGCTGCCGCGAGGTGGCCCAGTGGGCGCACCTCGCCGCCGGCACCACGGCCATCCGCGAGGGCAACCGCCTCGAGCGTGCCTTCCGCGACCTCTACACCGGCACCCAGCACGCCTTCATCAGCGAGAAGGTCGCCCTCGACGCCGCCCAGGTGTGGCTCGGCCTCCAGGACGACCCGATCGGCCTCTGACCGGACCCGGGGATTCAGGCGGTGGCGTCGCGGCCTGCTGGGGGTGAGGCCCCGGCGGCCACGCCGATGCCCTGGCGATCGGGCCGGGATCCCAGGTCGATGTCTCGCTGGTCGTCGACCCGGAGGTCGATCAACGCGTCCAAGCGGTCGAGCTGGTCCTGGAGGACCGCTCGGCGCTCCTCGGGAGCGACGGTCAGGAGATCGGCGAGCGCGGCGTGCAGGCGTCGGCTCACCTGGGGCGAGCCGGCCCCGGCCAGGCGGATCTCGTCGAAGGCCAGGCGCACGTACGCCTCCCAGTCCATGGCCGGGACGATCAACCGCACCACTCCGTCGGCATCGCGATGGGTGCCGTCGGGGAACGGGCGCCGGGCGATCTGGCGGAGGCAGTCGTGCAACCGGTCGATGGCCTGGACGGCGGTGGTGGGGTCCTGGAAGGGCGAGTCCGAGAGCGAGCGCTCGGCGATGTCGACGAGCATCCGCAGCCCGTAGGCCGCGTCCTGATCGAGGGTCCGCTCGAGGGCGAGGTTGACCGACGAGGTGACGTCGTCGTGGCGGAGCCGATCCGGCTGGCCATCCAGCCGGAAGAGGGGCGCGCCCGCCGGCACGAACGCGCCGAGCGGGACGACCAACTCGAGGGTGGTGTCGGCGCGGCGAGCGGCCTCCACCAGCGCGTCGTGGTCGATGAAGCTGACGACGCCGGAGACGGGCGCCGCCACGACGGAGCCGCCCGTCGCGGGGCCGACGGGCGCGAGGTCGCCCTCGTCGGGGTAGAGCGAGTCGAGCAGGCGGCGGGTGTCCGAGCCCACCAGCTCGATCAGCGAGGCGACGCGCAACGACTGCCCGATGTGGTGCACGTAGACCACGAGCACGGCGATGCTGACGATCACCAGCACGAACGCCACCGCGAGGGCGAGGCCGGGCACCCGGCCGTCGCCCCCGAAGCGCACCTCTCGCATGGCCAACATGGCGTGGGCGAAGGTCCCGACGAAGATGCCGATGGCCAGCTGGCTGGGCTTGTCCCGGAGGAACGTCTGGACGATCCGGGGGGAGAACTGCCCCATGGCCAGCTGGACCACGACCATGGTGATGGTGAGCACCAGCGCGGCGAGCGACACCATCGAGGCCGCCACCGTCGACAGGATGGTCAGCGCCACGTCGGGGCCGCCCGTGAGCGAACGGGGGATCAGGGTGAAGTCGTAGCGCTCGTCGATCGCGATGGTGCCGAAGGAGACCAGCACGCCAGCGATGACGCACGCCACGGGGACGAACCAGGCACCGTTGCGCACGCTGCTCAAGAGCTTGAATCCCCGCACGACGAGAAGAGCTACCCGCCCGCCGGTGGGTGAAGACCGCGGTGCCGTCCGAGCCCTGGCAGCGACGGCGCGCCCGGCCGCCTGGGTGGCAGGGCCGGACGGCCCTGCTCACGGGGCGCCGTGGGGCGCCCCGTGAGCGATCAGGAGGTGGCGCCCAGGGCTCGGAGGTCGACGATGTCCAGGTCGTCCTTCCCGGGCGCCTCGTCGGCCGCGGTGGCCGTCAGCTCCAGGACGTTGTTGCGCAGGTCGAGGGCGGCGTGGTCGCGCAGGCGCTGGAGCAGCTCGGCCTTCCGCTGGGCATCGGCGGCGGCGACGACCGACCAGGCCGCAGGCAGCGGCTGGTCGCCGACCGAGGCGGTGGCGGACGCCGGTCCCTCCGACCCCGCCAGCGCGGCCCGGGCGGCTCGGAGGGCCGTCAGCGTCCGCCTGGCCTCGGCCACGGCGACGCCACGCCGGGCGTCGAGGAGGGCCCGTTCGGTGTCGAGCAGGGCGTCGAGCTGGGCCAGCAGGGCGGCGGCCTCGGCGTGCTGGCCGACCGGCACCTGCGCCTGGAGCTCGTCGCCGCCGGCGTCGGCGAAGGTGATGGTGACGGGGTGATCGTCGGTGGGCGCCGCGGTGCCGGCCGTCCCGTCGATCGAGGACAGGAGGGCGACGGACGAGGCGGTGGAGGCCGCGGTGGCTCCTGGCGGCAGGGTGATGAGCGCCCCGTGGAGGCCACGGACGGCTCGTCGGCGGCTCGGGTGCCGAGCACCACGCTCCCGCACCGGGTGGTCGAGCTCCACGAACACCCGCAGCCCCGGTCCGACGTCGAGGCCTCGGCCGTCGACCGTGACCCGGTGCGTGCCCAGGGTGAGCGGCCCGGCCGTGGCCACCGGTGCGCCGGCGAGCTCCAGGGTCGAGACGTGGGCGACCGCGCCGGCGATCGCCTGGTCGAGCTGGGCCAGGCGGACCCGATCCCCCGGCCGCAGGACGGGAGCGACGGCCGGGGCCGGCCGCCGGAGATCGACCACCACGGCCCGAGCGACGAGGCCCACCGCCACGAGCCCCAACATCCACCACATCCACGCCATTTGCTGTCTCCCGCTCACGAGCCGTGACGAGAGCATGCCCATGCTCACGGTGCGTGGTCAAGGGGCAACTCAGGGTTGAACGTTCCGCGACGCGCGGATGGAGGTCCCGTGACGGTCGGTGTTCCCGCTCCTCCCGCCCCGGCGGGTGGCCGGACAGCAGGAGAGCCGGCCCGTGCGGACCGGCTCTCCTGTGTTCCCATGGTCGGGCTGAGAGGATTTGAACCTCCGACCCCCTGACCCCCAGTCAGGTGCGCTAACCAAGCTGCGCTACAGCCCGTGGGGAGGATCAGCGTAGTACGAGCGGGCCGCGGTCCCCGAACCCGGGCGACGGCTCCCGACCGCCGCCCCGTGGGGGCCGGGTACCGATCCGGTCAGGGCCAGTCGCCGGTGACCAGCCAGATCACGACCTCGAGCAGCCGCCACCCCAGGTACAGCACCAGGGCGGCCACCAGCACCCAGAAGTGCCACGGGATCTTGGCCGCCTCGGCATCGAGATCGGGCGGGTCGGCGATGAAGGTCCCGCACCGCATGCACGTGCCGTCGGGTGCCACCGAGCCCGGGTTGTAGAAGCGGCTGCACGACTCGCACCAGGGCACCGGACCACCCTCCCCTCCCCCCGTGGCCCCGTGCAAGACGGTGCGACGGGGCCCGCGGGCCGCTGCTGCCTGCTCGACCGGCGCCGGCGCCGACTCAGGCCGTGGGCGCTCGACGCGAGCGGGGGCCGTGGTGGAACACCGGGCTGGGCAGCGGCCGGTCCACCAGGCCCTGCAGGATCGCCGCGGCGTCGAGCAGCCGGTCGAGGTCGATGCCGGTGGCGATGCCGAGGTCGTCGAGCACCGCGACCAGGCCCTCGGTGGCCAGGTTGCCGCCGGCGCCGTGGGCGAACGGCGAGCCACCGAGGCCGCCGACGGACGTGTCGAAGCGGGCGATGCCCCGTTCCAGGGCGGTGTGGGCGTTGGCCAGGGCGACGCCCCGGGTGTCGTGGAGGTGGAGGCCGACGTCGTCGGCCAGGTCGCCGGTGAGCACGTCGAGCAGGTCGTCGATCCGGCGGGGCGTGGCCATGCCGGTGGTGTCGGCGTAGGTGGCTCGGGCACCCAGGTCGACGAGGCGACGGGCGAGGTCGGCCACCGCCGACGGGGCGATCTCCCCCTCGTAGGGCGACCCGAAGGCGCAGGAGATGACGGCGTCCACCGGCGTCCCGTCCCCCGCCTGAGCCAGCTCGGTGATCGCCCCGATGACGGCGACCGACTCGGCGGTCGACATCTTCACGTTGCGCTGGTTGTAGGTCTCCGACGCCGAGATGGTGACGGTGAGCTCGTCGACCCCGGCGGCGAGGGCCAGCTCGGCCCCCTTCAGGTTGGGCACCAGCGCCGCGTAGGTGGACCCGGGTCGGCGGCTGATGCCGGCGAGGACCTCGGCGGCGCCGGCCATGGCCGGGACGGCGCGGGGCGACACGAAGGCGGTGACCTCGAGGTGGCGGACCCCCGCGTCCTGGAGGGCGTCCACCAGGCGGACCCGCTCGGCCACCGCCACGACGGCCTCCGGCTGGAGCCCGTCTCGCGGCCCGACGTCTCGGATGTCGACCGCCTGCGGGTAGTTGCGGACCGTGTCCACGTGTCCCCTCAGACCGGCGGCACGCCGTGGCGGCGGTCCGAGAAGTGGCGGTCCTTGCCCTCGGCGAGGGCGAGGCGGCGGATGAGGTCGGCGCGGAGGTCGGCCGGCTCGACGATCGCGTCGATCACCAGCTCCGACGCCAGGCGGAGCAGATCGACGTCCTCCTCGTAGATCCGCCGCTGCTCGGCCACGAACGCCTCGGCCTCGGCGGGGTCGTCGAAGGCCTCGATCTTGTTGGCGAACACCGCGTTGACCGCGGCTTCCGGGCCCATCACCGCGATCTTGGCGGTGGGCAGGGCGACGGTGGCCTCCGGCTCGAAGGCGGGACCGGCCATGGCGTACAGGCCGGCCCCGTAGGCCTTGCGGAGCACCACGCAGATCTTGGGCACGGTGGCCTCCGAGATGGCGGTGACCATCTTCGCGCCGTGGCGGATGATGCCCTCGCGCTCCACCTGGGTGCCGATCATGAACCCGGGCACGTCGGCCAGGAAGACCAGCGGGATGTTGAAGGCGTCGCAGCACCACACGAACCTGGCGGCCTTGTCGGCGGAGTCCGAGAACAGCGCCCCGCCCTTGGCCTGCGGGTTGTTGGCCACGAAGCCCGCGGGGTGGCCGTCGAGCAGGCCCAGCCCGCACACGAGCTCCGGGGCGAAGAGCGGCTTGATCTCGAAGAAGCTCTCGGCATCGGCGAGGCCGTCGATGATCGTGTGGACGTCGTAGGCGAGCTTGTCGTCGTCGGGCACGCTGCCGGCGTGGAGGGCGGCGGCCGGTGCGGTGGCCTCGTAGGTGGGCGGCGGCTGGCGCCAGGTGGTCGGGAAGTACGTGAACCAGGCCCGGGCCTGGTCGATGGCGTCGTGGTCGTCGTGGGCCAGGTTGTCACCGCAGCCCGAGATGGTGGCGTGCATGCGGGCACCGCCCATCTCCTCCAGGGTGGTGGTCTCGCCGATCACCATCTGGGCCATCCGGGGGGAGCCCAGGTACATCGAGGCGTTGCCCTCGACCATGATCACGATGTCGCAGAAGCTCGGGATGTAGGCGCCGCCCGCCGCCGACGGACCGAACAGGCAGCAGATCTGGGGCACGCGGCCCGAGAGCTTCACCTGGTTGTAGAAGATGCGCCCGGCACCCCGGCGGCCCGGGAACAGCTGGACCTGGTCGGTGATCCGGGCGCCGGCCGAGTCGACCAGCCAGAACACCGGCAGCTCGTGCTTGAGGGCGTGCTCGGTGAGGCGGACGATCTTCTCGACGGTGCGGGCGCCCCAGGAGCCGGCCTTCACGGTGGGGTCGTTGGCCATGACGCACACGGCCCGGCCGTCGATGCGCCCCACGCCGGTGACCACGCCGTCGGCCGGGAGGTCCACCGCGGAGGTGTTGGCGAGCAGGGCATCCTCGACGAACGACCCCGGGTCGAGCAAGAGGTCGAGGCGGTCGCGGACGAACAGCTTCCCCTGCTTCTCCAGCTTGTCGCCGACCTTGGCCAGGTTCCCGGCGAGGGCACGTTCGGCCGCCGCCGCCACCCGGTCGGCCATGGTGGGATCACCGTCGGCATCGGCGTTCGGCGAGACGGCGGGCGGGACATCGGTCACCGCCGGAGCCTACCGAGCGGCCCCCCGCCGACCGGGCGACGGGCCCCGTGCCGGCCCGCGTCGGCCTCCGTACCGGCTGCGTCAGCCGGGGGCGGCCGGGCGACCGTTGGGTCGGCGATGGCTGGATCGGCGGCCGGGCGACCGCTGGGTCGGCAACCGGCTGGGTCGGCGACCGGCTGGCGACCCGGACCGGCCGACGCCGGCGGCGATCGGCAGGCGGACCCGACCGGCCGGCGCCGAACCCCTGGCCCCCGCAGGTGCCCGGTGCGCCATCCTGGGACCGTGCACCGCGTCCCCGCCTTCGACGTCGCCGATCCGGTGGCGCTGCTCGCC
>JBBRFU010000066.1:0-19213 GCA_038241315.1 Acidimicrobiales bacterium
CGGTGCCTGCGATCGCGGCGATGGTGCTGCGGTCGAGGCGGCGGTGGGGGAGGTAGGCCCCGTGGCTGATGATCCCACGCATGGCCGGGAGGCTAGGCCCGTTTCTGACGGGTCGTCACATCGACGGGCACTACCCTGACGACTCGTCAGGGAATCGATCGCTGGGAGACGTGCCGTGCAGCTCGGGGAGGTGGCCAACCAGGCCGCGGCGGGGTTCGGCAAGCCGCTCGACGGGGTGCGGGTGCTGGCCCTCGAGCAGATGCAGGCCCTCCCCTGGGCCACGCAGCTGCTCGCCCGCCTGGGTGCCGACGTGGTGAAGGTGGAGCACCCGCGCGGCGGCGACTCCGGGCGCGGGTCGGTGCCGGCGATGACCGACCCCGACGGTCGGTCCGTCGGCGCCACCTTCTTGCGCAACAACCTCAACAAGCGATCGGTCTGCATCGACCTGAAGCACCCGGAGGGGCGCCAGCTCGTGCTCGACCTGGCGCCCGGGTTCGACATCGTGGCCGAGAACTCCAAGGCCGGCGCCATGGACCGCTTGGGCCTGGGCTACGAGGCGGTGGCCGCGGTGGCGCCGCGCGCCATCTACCTGTCGGTGAGCGGCTTCGGCGCCACCGGCTCCCCCTACGACCGCTGGCCGGCCTACGCGCCCATCGCCGAGGCCATGTCGGGGATCTACGAGTTCAAGCGCCAGGGCGACGACCCGCCGGTGGTGGCCCCCATGGGCGGCCTGGGCGACATCGGTTCCGCCCTCTTCGCCACCATCGGCGTGCTGGCCGCGCTCCGCCACCGCGACGCCACCGGCCGGGGCCAGCGCGTCGACATCGCCATGCTCGACGCCATGGTGGCCATCACCGACCTGGTGCCCAACTTCTGGTCGATGGGGCTGCGCAACGGCGAGCTCGGGCCGCTGATCATGCACGGCTTCCGAGCCGGCGACGGCTGGTTCATCGTGCAGGTCGGGCGGGAGCCGCAGTTCGCCAAGCTGGTGGCGGCCATCGGGCACCCCGAGTGGGCGACCGATCCCCGCTTCGCCGACCGCCAGGGCTGGATCGACCACCTCGACGACGTGCTCCGCCCCGCCATCGAGGGCTGGGCCGCCGACAAGACCAAGGTGGAGGCGTGCGACGCGCTCGCCGCCATCGGGGTGGCCGCCGGGCCGTGCTACCGGGACGACGAGGTGGTGGCCGACGAGCACGTGGCCGCACGGGACATGCTCGTGGCGGTGCCCCGCACCGACGGTGTCGACCAGCCGGTGCTGGTGCCCGGCAACCCGGTGAAGCTGAGCGACGTGGCCCAGGGCCCCGAGACCCGGGTGCCGTGGCTCGGTGAGCACACCGCCTCGGTGCTCGCTGCCGAGCTGGGCTACGACGACGAGCGCCTCGCCGCCCTCCGTGAGGCCGGCGTCATCGGGTGAGCCTGCGGGCCGGTCAGGTCGGACCGCCGGCTCGGGCCGCCGGCTCGGCCGCGCGGCTCGGGCCGGTCAGCTCGGGAGGTCGGGGTGGGCCCGGACCTCGAGCTGGGGGACGTACGGCGAGCGGCGGTGCAGCCGTCGGAGCTGGGCGGCCAGGTAGGGCCGAGCCCGCCGCTGGCCGCCCCGCCGCTCGATCGCCACGGCCAGTCGCTCGAGGCTGGCGACGATCGCCTTCGGGTCGGGCTCCCAGCCTCGCCGCTCGCACTCGTCGAGCCACTCGGCCGGGGTCCGGTGGCCGCGCTCGCCGTTGCAGCGCCGGCAGGCGGCGACCTCGTTCTCGATCCAGGACGGCCCGCCCTTGATGCGGGGCACCACGTGCTCGGTGGTGGCCGGCACCAGGCCGTCGTCGAGCCGTCGGCCGCACCAGACGCACCGTGGCCCGTCGCGGCGCAGGATCCGCTCGAGGCGCGCCCGGCGGGGCAGGTTGTCGGCGGGGACCGGGTGGTCGCTCACCGCCACGACGCTACCGAGGCGGCGGGCCGCAGCGGCCGGCCGGCGGTCAGCCCGACGTGGTGGCGGGGGTCTCGTCGGGCGCGAGCGGGGGTGCGTCGGCGCTGCAGTGGTACGTGCAGCGACCGCGTCGGTCGGCCGCCGCGGCGGCCGTGGGAACCGCCCCCGGCTCGGGCCCGACCACCTCCAGGACGTCGGCTCGGATGAAGGCCCACGAGAGCCCTCCGGCGAGCGCCGAGGCCACCGCCGCCGCGACCACCACGCGGTGGAAGCCCTCGACCAGCGTGGCGGGGTCGACCACCGCGCCGGCGCTGAACCCGGCGACGATCGGGATCAGGGCCACCGCCAGCAGCTGGCCGGTGCGGGCCACCGCGTTGTTGACCCCGGAGGCCAGGCCGGCGTGGCGGGCATCGGCGGCGGCCAACGCCGTTGCGGTCAGCGGGGCCACGGTGAGGGCCAGGCCCGCCGAGAAGACGCTGAGGGCGGGCAGGGCCGCCTCGACGTAGCTCGTGCCGGGCTCGATCCGGACCATGAGGGCCAGGCCCGCGGCCATCGCCAGGGGGCCGAGCGTCATCGGCACCCGCGGGCCGATCCGGCGGGCCAACCCGCCGGCGCGCGCCGAGAAGGCCAGCATCACCACGGTGATGGGGAGGGTGGCGATGCCGGCCTCGAGCGGCGAGTAGCCCATGGCCTCCTGCAGCACCAGGCCCACCAGGAACAGGGCGGCGCCGAGCGCCCCGTAGAGCACGAAGGTGACCGCGTTGGCTGCGCTGAACTGCCGGGAGCGGAAGACCGACAGGGAGAGCATCGGGTGGGCTCCCCGGGCCTCCACGACCAGGAAGGCGGCGAACAGCGCGGCGCCCACCGCCCCCACGGTGGCGCGCTGCTCGATGAACGCGAAGGTGATGGCGGCCAGGCCCGCGGCGCCCAGCACCGCGCCGGGCACGTCGAGGCGACCGGTCGCCGTGGGATCCCGCGTCTCGGGGAGGTGCACGGTCGCCACGTAGAGGACCAGGGCCCCGAGGGGGACGTTGAGCAGGAAGATCCAGCGCCACGAGGCGGCGTCGACGAGCCAGCCGCCGAGGAAGGGGCCGATGGCCGTGGTGACGCCCCCGAGGCCGGACCACGCGCCGATGGCCCGGGCGCGGTCGTCGGGGTGGAACGAGGCCTGGAGGATGGCCAGGCTCCCGGGGACCAGGAGGGCGCCGCCGATGCCCTGCAGGACCCGGGCGGCCACCAGCGTCTCGACGGTGGGGGCCAGCGCGCACAGCAGCGACGCCACCGTGAACCAGACCACGCCCACCGAGAACACCCGCCGGCGGCCGAGGCGGTCGCCCAGGGACCCGCCGAGCAGGATCAGCGAGGCCAGCGCCAGCGTGTAGCCGTTCACCACCCACTGCAGGCCGGCGAAGTCGGCGTCGAGGTCGTCGCCCAGCCGGGGGAGGGCGATGTTGACCACCGTGCCGTCGAGCATGGTCATGCCCGAGCCCAGGACCGTGCCCACCAGCGCCCAGCGCCCGGCGGCGGTGCCGAAGCGGAGCGGCGCGGGGGCCGATCGGGCGGTCACGGCAGCAGCGTAGGAGCAGGCGCCCGTGGCGCGCCGGGCCTGCACCGGGCCCGCACCGGGGTGGGCCGGGGTCCGCAGCCGCGTCCTGCGGCCGCCATGCTGGGGGTCATGGCCTCCGGACGGTTCGCCCCGAGCCCCACGGGACCGCTGCACCTGGGCAACCTGCGCACCGCGCTGGCCGCGTGGCTCTTCGCCCGGTCCACCGGTGGTGCCTTCCTCGTGCGGATGGAGGACCTCGACCGGGCCCAGGCCAGCGTCGAGCACGAGCGGGCCCAGTTGCGGGACCTGGCGGCCCTCGGCCTCGACTGGGACGGCGAGGTGGTGCGCCAGAGCGAGCGCTTCGAGCGCTACGAGGCCGCCATCGCCCGCCTCGAGGCCGCCGGGCGCACGTACCCCTGCTACTGCACCCGCCGGGAGATCCGTGAGGCGGCGGCCGCGCCCCACGACGGCGGCGCGCCGGAGGGCGCGTACCCCGGCACCTGTCGCGAGCTGTCCGACGCGGCCCGTCTCGAGCGGGCCGCGTCGGGGCGCCCGCCCGCGCTCCGCCTCCGCGCCGACGTGGGCGTGGTGACCGTGCACGACGACCTCGTCGGACCGGTCTCCGCCGTGGTCGACGACGTGGTCCTCCGGCGCACCGATGGCGTCCCGGCCTACAACCTGGCCGTGGTCGTCGATGACGCCGCCCAGGGGGTGGAGCAGGTCGTCCGGGCCGACGACCTGGCCTCCTCGGCCCCGCGCCAGCGCCACCTGGCCGACCTGCTGGGGCTCCCCGCGGTGCGCTACGCCCACGTGCCGCTGGTGCTGGCCCCGTCGGGCCGCCGCCTGTCCAAGCGCGACGGCGCCGTCACCCTGGCCGACCAGGCGGCCCGGGGCCTCGGGGCCGACGCCGTGCTCGCCCTGCTCGCCACCAGCCTCGGGCTGGCCGCCCCGGGCGAGGAGCGCCGCGACCCGGCGGCCCTCGTCGCCCGCTTCGACCCGCAGCGGATCCCCCGGGTGCCCTGGACGCTCGATCCGGCCCTGCTGGCGGGGCCCCCGGCCTGAGCCACCCGCTCGCCACAGGGCTTCCCCGGACCGGACCGGACCGGGGAGGGCTCCCGCTACCCTCCGAGGGGTCGGTCTGCCCGGAGGTCTCGTCGTGGTCATCGAAGCAACCGACCCGCTGGCCCCCGTGGCCGTCGTGGTGGCCGCCCACGGCAGCCGGGCCGAGGGCGCCAACGCCGCCCACCGAGACGTGGTCGAGGCCCTGGCCGCCACCGTGTCCCATCCGGTCACGCCTGCCTTCCTGGAGCTGGCCCAGCCCTCGATCCCCGACGCCATCGACGCCGCGGCGGCCAGCGGTGCGCCCCGCGTGCTGGTGCTGCCCTACTTCCTGCACCCGGGCCGCCACCTGAGCGACGACCTGCCCGCCATCGTCGACGAGGCCTCCCGCCGCCACCCGGGCACGGCCATCGAGCTGCTCGGCTCGTTCGGCTCCGAGCCCGGCCTGCTCGAGGTGCTGGTGGCCCAGGTGCGCAGCGCCCTCCCCGAGGGCTGAGCGGGCTACTCGACGATCGTGTAGCTGGGGTTCACCACGAGGATGCGGCCGCGCTCGGCTCGGCTCACCCCTTCGATCAGGATCCGGCGCCCGCAGTCGACCCCGCTGAGGCGCCGACGACCGGTGAACACGGCCACGGCCCGGCCGCTGCCGTCGCTGATGGTGACCTCGAGCGACGGCGACCCGGCGCGGGGCACGACCTGCAGGCCCTGCACCTCGCCGCCCAGGACCACGGGCACCCGGGTGGGCACGTCGGCGATCCGGGTGACGCCGAGATCGGCCGACCGGGTGCGGAGCCGCTCGTCCTCGATGTCGTCGATGGACTGCGAGTACTTCTTGCGCAGGTTCTTCAGCACGGGCCCACCCTCGCACGACGGCCCCGCCGCGGCAACGTGGCGGACGGGGCGGGGCCCGGCCGAGCGGTTCGCCCGGCGGTCACCCACGGGTAGGGGATCGGATCGGCGCTCGAACCACCTCAGCGCTCGAACCACCTGGAGGACCCATGGGTCTGCTCGACAAGGTCAAGGCCGCCGTGGCCGGCAACCCCGACAAGGCCGGCTCCGCCATCGACAAGGCGGCCGAGCTGGCGCGGACCCGGGCCGGCCAGAAGCACCGGTCCAAGATCGATGACGCGGCCCGCAAGGCCAAGGACTACGTGGAGAAGCTGGACGACGGGCCCGGTCCGCCCCCGGGGGCCGGCGCCCCCGGCCAGCGCGATCCCGACGGTCCGGCCGAGCCGCCACGCGCGCCGCGCCCCTGAGTCGACCCGAGGCCGGCCTCAGCCGAGGAGCGTGCGGACCACGTCGTCCTCGGCGTCGGGGGTGGTCAGCACGAGCACCTCGTCGCCGGCCCGCAGGACGCTGTCGCCGCGGGGCACGATCACGTGGCTCTCGCGGATGATGGCCACCACGGTGGAGTCCCGGGGGAGGCCGAGCTCGGCCAGGTCCTTGCCGTTGCTGGGTGAGTCCGGGGTGAGCGTGGCCTCCGAGAGGCGGGCCCGGCCGCCCTCGAACGACAGCAGCCGGACGAGGCTCCCCACCGAAACGGCCTCCTCCACCAGGGCGGTGAGCAGGTGCGGGGTGGAGACGGACACGTCGACGCCCCACATCTCGGTGAACATCCACTCGTTCTTCGGGTTGTTCACCCGGGCCACCACGCGGGGCACCGCGAACTCCTGCTTGGCGAGCAGGGAGATGACGAGGTTGTCCTCGTCGTCGCCCGTGACCGCGGCCACCACGTCGGCCCGGTCGACGCCGGCCCGGGCGAACTCGCTGACCTCGCAGGCGTCCGCCGCCACCCAGGTGACGCCGGCGGGCTCGCCCCGGCGCTCGGCTTCGGCCACCCGTTCGGCGTTCACCTCGACGATGACCACCTCGTGGCCGGCCTTGGCCAGGTCCTCGGCGATGAAGGTGCCGACGCTGCCGGCTCCGGCGATGATGACGCGCATCAGTGCGAACCTCCGGTGGGGCCATCGGCGAGGTGCTTGTCGAACCGGTCGAGCGAGCCGCCGCTCACCATGACGTGGAGGACGTCGCCGTCCTGGAGCACCGTGTCGGGCCCGGCGATCGTGCCCTGGCCGAGGCGGGTGATGGCCGACACCCGGGCGTGGCCCACCAGGTCGAGGGCCGAGACCGTTCGGCCCGCCCAGCCGCTGGTGACCAGGCGCTCCACGAGGAGCACCGAGGCGCTGGCGTCGATCCACTCGGAGGTGGCGCGGGTGGGCAGCACCCGCTGCAGGACCCGCTCGGTGGCCCACTCCACGGTGGCGATGGTGGGGATGCCGAGTCGCTCGTAGATCTTCGCCCGGCGGGGGTCGTAGATCCGGGCGACCACCCGCTCGATGCCGAAGGTCTCCCGCGCCACCCGGGCCACGAGGATGTTGGAGTTGTCGCCGTTGGTCACCGCGGCCAGCGCGGTGGCCTCCTCGATGCCGGCCTGGACCAGGCGGTCCCGGTCGAAGCCGACGCCCACCACCGTGGAGCCGCTGAAGTCGTCGGGCAGGCGCTCGAAGGCCTTGGCCCGGCGATCGATCACGGCGACGCTGTGGCCGTCACCCTCGAGGGAGCGGGCCACGCCGGCGCCCACCCGTCCACAACCCACGACGACCACATGCACGGCTGGACCTCACCTCTCGTACCGGGGACGGGCACGGCGGGTGAGCCTACGCCTGCGGCGTCGGTGGCACACCACGGCAGCCCCGGCCGCCGGGCCGGCGGCACGACGCTCCTCGCCGGGGCGGCCGGACCGACCGAGGACTGTTGCGCACCCGGCCAGCAGCCGTACGATCACCCGGCCCCGACCCACGGGATGCATCGGCGCCGAGCACCCGCTCCGGTGACCCGTGCCCTCCCGCTCGACTGGATGCGAACCGATGACCTCACCGTTCAAGCGCCTCCTCGTCGGCAAGCCGATCGCCAGCAGCGAGGAGCAGCACCAGCGCCTGGGAAAGCCGACGGCGCTGGCCGTGTTCGCCTCCGATGCGATCTCGTCGACGGCGTACGCCACCGAGGAGATGCTCCTCGTGCTGCTCATGGCGGTGGCCTTCCCGACGTCGCACAGCTACCTGGTGCCCATCGCCATCGCCGCGGTGGTGCTGCTGGCCATCGTGGGCACCAGCTACGTGCAGACGATCCACGCCTACCCCGACGGCGGCGGGGCCTACGTGGTCAGCCGGGAGAACATCAGCCCGCAGGCGGGCCTCGTGGCGGGGGCGTCCCTGCTCGTCGACTACACGCTGGTGGTGGCGGTGTCGATCTCGTCGGGCGTGCTGGCCATCGGCTCGGCCTTCGACTTCAACGACAACGCCACCCTCCGGGTGGGCCTCGCCGTGTTCTTCGTGGCGGTCATGGCCCTGGGCAACCTGCGCGGCCTCAAGGAGTCCGGGAAGGTCTTCGCCGTCCCCACCTACTTCTACGTCGTGATGCTGACCCTGTTCCTGGCGGGCGGCTTCTACAAGCTCGTCACCGGTGACCTGGGCGAGATCACCGGCACCGAGGAGCTGCGCCGGGAGTTCGAGGAGAACCACGACCTCCTGGCTTCGGCCTCGCTGTTCGTGCTGCTGCGGGCGTTCAGCTCCGGCGCCGTCGTGCTGTCGGGTGTCGAAGCCATCAGCAACGGGGTGCCGGCGTTCAAGAAGCCCGCGTCACGCAACGCCTCGCAGACGCTGGCGATGATGGCGGGCATCCTCGCCGTCGGCTTCCTCGGGATCTCGATCCTCGCCCACCACCTGCGCCCGGTGGTGGACGAGGGCGGGGAGACGGTGCTCTCCCAGATGGCCAAGGCCATCTTCGGCGGGAGCAACCCGCTCTACTTCGGGTTGCAGTTCGGCACCTTCGCCATCCTCATCATGGCGGCCAACACCGCCTACGCCGACTTCCCCCGCCTGAGCTCGCTCATCGCCCGCGACGGCTACCTGCCCCGCCAGCTCGTCAACCGCGGCGATCGCCTGGTGTTCTCGAACGGGATCATCGCCCTGTCGGCCATGGCGGCGGTGTTGATCGTCGCCTTCCAGGCGAAGGTGTCGGCCCTGATCCCGCTGTACGCCGTGGGGGTCTTCACCGGGTTCTCCCTCAGCCAGTTCGGCATGATCAAGCACCACCTGCGCCTCAAGGAGCCGCACTGGCAGCGCGGCCTGGCGATCAACGCGGTCGGCTGCGTCGCCACCACGGTGGTCCTCGGGGTCGTGGTGGTCTCGAAGTTCATGATCGGTGCCTGGATCCCGGTGGTCGTGATCCCGTTGATCGTGCTGGTGTTCCGACGGATCCACCGGCACTACGACCGCATGGACGTCCTGCTCACGGCCGAGCCGGGCGAGAAGGTCCGCCGCCGCACCAACACGGTGGTCGTGCTGGTGGGCAAGGTCACCAAGGGGTCCCTCACCGCCATCGCCTACGCCCGGTCGCTCAACCCCGATCGCCTGGTGGCCGTCACGGTGGTGTCCAACCCGGAGGAGCAGGAGCGCATCGCCGCCCAGTGGGAGGACCACGACATCCCGGTGGAGCTGGTCACCCTCTACTCCCCGTACCGGGAGCTGTCGCGCCCCATCCTGCGCTACGTCGACGAGCTCGACGACCGTCGCGGCGACGACTTCGTCACCGTGGTGGTGCCCGAGTTCGCCCTCGTCCACTGGTGGCAGCAGCTGCTCCACAACCAGAGCGCGCTCGTGCTGCGCACCCGGCTGCGCAGCCGCCCGAACACCGTGGTCACCAGCGTGCCGTTCCACCTCGAGGGCGGGCGCGTCGTGGTGTCGGACCCCGCCGCCGGCGCGGACGACGCCGAGCCCCAGGTCGAGCCCGCGCCCTGATCTCGGAGGCCCCGGGCTTCGTGTCGGGCCCTCGGACGCCCTCGTTCGCCCGTGCCCTAGCGGGCGAACATCAGCATCCACTGCTCGAGGCTGTCGGGCCGGTACACCACGTTGCGGCGCCGGGTCTCGGCCATGGAGGCCGAGGGCTTCTCGGAGTAGAGGTGGCCGGGGTAGAGCGTGGCGTCGTCGGGCACCTTGGCCAGCCGCTCGGTGAGCGAGCGGTACATGTCCTCGGGGTTCGATCCGGGCAGGTCGGTGCGCCCGCAGCCGTCGAGGAAGAGGGTGTCGCCGGAGACGAGCTTGGTGCCGTCGACCAGGAAGCACTGGCTGCCGGGCGTGTGGCCCGGGGTGTGGATCAGCGTGATGGGGATCTCGCCGACCATGACCGTGTCGCCGCTCTGGTGCTGGGTGAGGGCGGTGGCGGGGACCGGCGTGGTCTTGCCGATCCACTCGGCCTCGTCGGCCTGCACGTGGATCGGGACGTCGACCAGCTCCAGCAGCTCGGCGATGCCGGTGATCTGGGCCACGCCGCCGAGGCTGCCACCCACGTGGTCGGCGTGGTAGTGGGTGGCGAGTGCGCCGGTGAGGCGCATGCCGTCGGCCTCGAGGATGTCGAGCAGGCCCTGCTGGTCGTAGGCGGGGTCGACGGCCACCGCCTCGCCCGTCTCGCGATCGCCGATGAGGTACACGAAGTTGACCATCTGCTCGGCCATGCGGTCGCCCTCGGCGAGGTCGAGACCGGCGAGCAGCTGCTTGAAGTACAGACGGGAGCCATCAGCCATGGGGCGCATGGTACGGCCGCCCGCCCGACGGGCGCACCCGGCCCGCGCCGCGCCCGGCCGGCGCTGCGCCCGGCCGGCGCGGGCGGCGCGGGCGGCGCTGGTGGTGACGGCCGAGCCCACGGTCGCGGCGGCGGACGGTCCCGGGCGGCGCACCGGTACCGTCGGGGCCATGGAGACGCTGCTGGTGGAGCTGGGGGCCTCGACGGGCGCCGCCCGCTCGGTGGCCGACGAGCTGGTGGCCCGGCACCTCGAGCCGCACCGCAGCTACCACACGCTCGACCACGTCACCGAGGTGCTGGCCGAGGTGGACCGGCTGCTCCCGCTCGAGCCCGAGGCCGACGCGGTGGCCGTCCGAGTGGCGGCCTGGTTCCACGACGCCATCTACGACCCCACCGCCGGCCCGGGCGAGTCCGAGGCCGCCAGCGCCGACCTGGCCTTCGACCGCATCCCGGCCCTGGCCCTGGCCGACCGCGACCACCTCGTCGACGAGGTCGTCCGTCTCGTCCTGGCCACCGCGCACCACGGGCCGGCCACCGACCCCAGCAGCGCGGTGCTGGTCGACGCCGACCTGTGGATCCTCTCGGCGCCGCCCGAGCGCTACGACCGCTACGCCGCCGCCGTCCGCACCGAGTACGCCCACGTGGCCGACGACGCCTGGGTGGCCGGGCGGGGCTCGCTGCTCACCCGCTTCCTGGTCGGCGCGTCCGACCTCTACGCCGCCGGCCCCGACCACGACCGGGCCGAGCGGCGCGGGCGGGCCACGGCCAACCTGCAGCGCGAGCTGGCCTCGCTGCGGCCCGGCGGCGCCGGCACCCCGAGCTCCTCGCCCTGACCGCGCCCGGTCGCGTCAGCTCGGTGGCGGGTCGGCCCGGGGCGGCAGGCGTCGGTCCGGGGCGGGGCCGCGTCGCCGGAGCCCGGCGCCGCGGAGGCGGCGCACCAGCTCCCGGGCGTCCACGGGCTCGGCGCCGGCGGCCACAGCCCGGTGCCACCAGTCGTCGGGCAGGTCGTAGTGGTCCCGGTGGAAGGCCCGGGCGGGGAGGCCGAGCGCAGCGGCGAAGCCGTGCAGCTCGTCGAACGACTCGTCGCTCACCAGGTGCGCGAACCGTCGACCGTGGGCCGGCCAGATCGGCTGGTCGACGAGGATCACGGGCCGGGTCGCCGGCTCACCCGCGGTCGGGCGCGCAGGTCATCAGTCGGGACCGGCTGCCATCAGCGAGCCCTCGACGTGGCCGTCGACCCGGGCCGAGCGCTCGGTGAAGCGCCACACCCCGTCGGGCTCCGAGGTGAGGCGATCGCGGTAGCGACCCCAGTGGTCGACCCCGACGGTCGTGAACACGAGGAAGTAGGACGAGGCGGTGGCCTCGGTGGGCCCGGGGAACGTGATGGTGAGGCTCGACACGTGGTGGCGGACCGGGCCGGGTGCGCCGCCCGCCGCGACCACCCGTGCAGCCACCGCGTCGAGCTGGGCCGCGATCTCGTCGCGGCCCACCCAACGGCCGCCGGGGCCGCCCACGTCGAGGACGCCGTCGACCGTGAACAGGTCGGCCAGCTCGCGGCTCCGGCCGCGATCGCCGGCCCACGTGTAGTGGGCCACCAGGTCCCGGACCGACTCGCGCGCCACCAACTCCGACAGCTCCATGGCCGCCACCGTAGGGCCGGTCGGCCGGTACCGTCGTCCGTCCATGGTCGAGCCGACGCCCCCGGGGGAGCCCACGAGCGACGGTCCACCGCCGCCGCACCCGGTCGGCGCCAGTCTCGTGCTGGGCCTGGCCGTCGGGGTGTTCGGGATCTCCTTCGGCGTGCTGGCGGTGGCCAGCGGCCTCACCACCGCGCAGGCCTGTGCGATGTCGCTGCTCGTGTTCACCGGCGCCTCGCAGTTCGCCGCGGTGGGCGTGATCGGCGCCGGCGGGTCCACCGCCGCCGCGCTGGCCAGCGCGCTGCTGCTGGCGGCCCGCAACGGCGCCTACGGCCTCTCGCTGGCCGACCTGTTCCGCGGGCGCCTGCTCACCCGTCTCGTGGCGGCGCAGCTGGTCATCGACGAGTCCACCGCCATGGCGACCGCGCAGCGCACGCCGGAGGACCGACGCCGCGGCTTCTGGGCGGCGGGGCTGTCGGTCTTCGTGTGCTGGAACCTGGGCACCCTGCTCGGCGCCCTGGGTGGCGATGCCATCGGCGACCCGGAGCGCTACGGCCTCGACGCCGCCTTCCCCGCCGGGTTCGTGGCCCTCGTGGTGCCCCACGTGCGTACGGTCGACGGCCGGCTGGCGGCCGCCATCGGCGTGACCGTCGCCCTGCTCCTCGTGCCGGTGGCACCGGCCGGCCTGCCCGTCCTGGCGGCCGCCACCGCGGTGCTCCTGGGGCTGCGGGCACCGCGGCCCGGCCACGCGCCGCCCGACGTGCGCCCCGCCGGGGACCCGGCGTGAGCTGGGCTGCCATCGGCCTGTTGGCCGCCGGCGCCTACGCGTGGAAGGTGCTGGGCCTGGTGGTGCTCGGCGGACGGGAGCTGCCGCCGCGGGTGGCCCGGTGCGTGGCCCTCCTCCCGGCCGCCCTGCTCCCGGCGCTGGTGGCGGTGCAGACCCTCACCACCGACGACCGCTGGGTGCTCGACGCCCGAGCCGCCGGGGTGGGCGCGGCCATCGTGGCCGCCTGGCGGCGGGCACCCTTCCCCGTGGTGATCGCGCTGGGCGCTGTGGTGACGGCCCTGGTCCGCGCCGCCTCCTGATCGCGGGCGGCCCGCGGCCTGGGGCCCGGGACCTGGGACCGCATGCGGTCGACGCCGGTCGATCTCGCCGCCGGGTCAGTCCGGCCGGGTCAGCCCGGCCGGGTCGACCCGGCGTCGGGTCAGCCGGTCGGGTCGGGGTCGGTGGTGTCGTCGGGTCGATCGGCGTCGTCGGTCTCGTCGGCCCGCTCGCGCGGCGGCCCGACGGCCCCGGGCTCGTCGGCGTGGTGGCCGTCGGCGTCGTGGGGCTGGCCGCTGGGGTGCCCGTGGTCGTGGTCGTGCGGTGGCTCGTGGCTGCGGATGGAGGTGACCGAGCCACCGGCGGGATCGTTGGTGCGGCCGTCGTCGGACTCGGCGACGTGGCCGGCCCGCAGCTGGTCGCCGGGGGAGAGGCGGCTCACGCCCCGACGAGCGTCGTCCTCGACGTAGCCGCCCGGCTCGTCGCCCGTGTCGACGGGACGGGCGGGCTGCTCGGTGCGCCAGCGCTCCTCCGCCTCGGCCAGCACCTCGCGCACCGGGCGGCCGGTCAGCGCCGACACCTTGGCGGCGTCGTCGTACTCGGCCTTCACCCGACCCGGGCTCACCTTCACCCGCACCGACAGGTCGCCGACCAGCACCCGCCGGTGGTCCCGCGCGGTGGGCCACCGCTCGAGGTGGGAGCCGCGCACGCCGAGCGTGCCGGTCTCGGCGGCAAGCGTGGCGGTGACCTGGGCCGTCAGGGCGGGGTCGCACAGGGCGTGGACGGTGTGGGCGGGTCGGCCCTTCTTCATCACGATCGGGGTGAGCCAGGCGTCGTGGGCCCCGGCGGCCAGCAGGGCGCCGATGGCGTGGGCGAGCACCTCGCCGGTGGCGTCGTCGACGTTCGCCTCCAGGAGCACGACCGGTTGGCCGTCCAGCGGGGCGGAGGCGGCCGGCTCCCCGATGACCACCTGGGTGAGGTTGGGGCGGTTGTCGAGCTCGCGCGTGCCGGCCCCGAAGCCGGATGCCACCACGGTCATGGGCGGCATGGCGCCGTAGCTGGTGGCCAGCCCGGCCATGAGGGCGGCGCCCGTCGGGGTGGTGAGCTCCAGCGAGAGGTCGAGGCCCTTGGTGGGGATCCCGCGCAGGAGCTCCACCACGGCCGGCGCCGGGTTCGGGATGATCCCGTGGGCGGCTCGCACCATGCCCAGCCCCACCGAGATGGGCGAGCACGCGACCTGGTCGACCTCGAGGAGCTCGAGCGCCGCGCAGGTGCCGACCACGTCGACGATGGCATCGATGCCGCCCACCTCGTGGAAGTGGACCTGGTCGGGCGGTCGTCGGTGGAGGCGGCCCTCGGCCTCGGCGAGGGCCGAGAACACGGCGTGGGCCCGCGCCTCGACCCGTTCGGGCAGGCGGGCCTCGGCCACGAGCCCCTGGATGTGCGAGGCCGTGCGCACGACCGTGCTGTCCTGGGTGCGGACGTGGATCTTGGTGCCGGCGATGCCGCCGCGCAGCACGGGCTCCGCCTCGGCGGACCAGCCGCCCAGGGGCAGGCGCTCCAGGAGGCCCATCACGTCGTCGAAGTCGGCGCCGGCGTCGACGAGCGACCCGAGGGCCATATCGCCGGCCACGCCGGAGAAGCAGTGGAACCAGGCGGTGGTCACGAGGCGCCGCCCGCTGCGCCGAGCGCCGGTGCGCCGATCGTGGGCGTGTCGATCGTGGGTGCGCCGCGGGGGATCGCCGCAGGGTTGAGGAACTGGCGGGCCACCGCGCAGGCGGCGCCGTACCCGTTGTCGATGCCCACCACGGCCACCCCGGCGGCGCAGGAGGCCAGCATGCCCAGCAGCGCGGTGACGCCCTCCAGGCCGGCGCCGTAGCCGACGCTGGTGGGGACCGCCACCACGGGGGCCCCGGTGAGCCCGCCCACCACGCTGGCCAGGGCACCCTCCATGCCGGCCACCACCACCACGGCGTGGGCGTCGATCAGGGCGTCGGCGTGCTCGAACAGCCGGTGGATGCCGGCCACCCCCACGTCGGTGAGCCGCCTCGGCGCGAAGCCGTGGGCGGTGAGGGTGGCCACGCACTCGTCGGCCACCGGGAGGTCGGCGGTGCCGGCGGTGAGGACCACCACGCGCTCGGGGCGGGTCGCCGCCGGCCGCCACACCACGGTGGTGCCCACGACGGCCCCACCGGGGTTGGCGTCGGTGGCGGCGAGCACCTGGTCGGGCGCGGCGCGGGTCACCACCACGGCGCCGTCGGACCGGGCGAGGAGCTCGGCCACGATGCGCGCCACCTGGTCGGGCGTCTTGCCCGGCCCGTAGACGGCCTCCGCCATGCCCTGGCGGACCTGGCGGTGGTGGTCCACCCGGGCGAAGCCGAGGTCGGCGTAGGGGAGGTGCCGGAGGGCCTCGACGGCGTCGTCGGGCCGGATCGTGCCGGCACGCACGTCGTCGAGGAGGTGCCGGAGGGCTGCGTCGTCCACGCCCCTATCCTGCACGGTCGTGAACGACCTGGCCCCGCCGACCACCGAGCCCGCCGCCGACCGCCGTCTGCGGGTGGGGTTCCTGGGCCCCTTCGGCACCTTCACCGAGCAGGCGCTGCTGACCCAGGCCGACCTCGCCGAGGCCGAGCTGGTGCCGTACCCCACCATGGCCGACGTGCTCCGCGCCACCGAGACCGGCGACGTCGACCTCGGCTTCGTGGCCATCGAGAACTCCATCGAGGGCACGGTCAACGTCACCTCCGACACCTTGGCGTTCGACGTCGACGTGCTCATCCAGCGCGAGGTGGTCATCCCCATCCAGCAGCACCTCATGGCCGTGCCCGGCGCCACCCTCGCCGGCATCGCCGAGGTCGTCTCCATCCCCCACGCCACGGCCCAGGCACGCGGGTTCCTCCACCGCGAGCTCCCGGCGGTGCGCACGCGTGCCGCCAACTCCACCGCCGAGGCCGCCCGGCTGGTGTCGGAGGCCAACGACCCGAAGGTGGCCGCCATCGGCAACGAGCTGGCGGCGGGCATCTACGGCCTGGAGATCCTGGCCGGCGACATCGAAGACCACCCCGAGAACCAGACCCGCTTCGTCGCCGTGCGCCCGCACGTGGTGCCCCGGGCCACCGGCCACGACAAGACGTCGATCGTCCAGTTCCAGCGCCACGACCGCCCCGGCAGCCTGGTGGCGATCCTCCAGGAGTTCGCGGCCCGCCGCATCAACCTCACCAAGCTGGAGTCGCGGCCCACCAAGAAGGGCCTGGGCGACTACTGCTTCCTCCTCGACCTCGAGGGCCACGTGGCCGACGAGGTGGTGGCCGACTGCCTCAAGGCCCTGCGCACCAAGCACGGCGATGTGAAGTTCCTCGGGTCGTACCCGGCGGCTGCCCCCGTGGGCGACACGCGCCGCCAGGATGCCGACGACGCCTCGCGGGCGGCCGACTCGTGGCTCACCGACATCCGCGACCGCATCAACATCAACCCGCTCGGCGGCTGAGCCGGCCCCGCACCCCGGCGTTGTGCACGGCCCAGCGCACCCACGCTTCGGCGTCGTCGGCGGCCGCGGGACCGGGCAGCGCCACCACCACATCGAACGCCGCCTCGTCGCCGACCACCCGGGCGTGGGCGCCGGCCTCGCTGGCGAGCAGGCGGGCCACGGCCACGAGCGGGTTGGCCAGGTGGGCCACCTCGACCTCGACGGCCATGTGGAGCGCGCCGACCGGCGCCGCCAGTGGGCGGTCGGGGCGGGGCGGTGTGGGATCGAGCGGGCGGGGCGGGGCGATCGCGTCCATGGTGCGACGTCCTTCCGGGTGCGGCCGGGCGGTGCGGCCGGTCGGTTGCTGAGCACTTGCATCTCATCGCGTGATAGCTATGCTGTCAACCGTAGTCAGGTAACCATCTCGGTCAGGAGGTAGACCCCATGCTGATGCGCACCGATCCCGCCCGTGACTGGAGCCCGTTCTCCTCGCTGTTCGAGCCGGCGCGAGCCCTCACGGCGCCCATGGACGCCTACCGGGTGGGAGACGTGATCACCGTCGAGTTCGACCTGCCCGGCATCGACCCGGACAGCATCGACGTGCAGATCGAGCGGGGCGAGCTCCGGTTCCAGGCCACCCGCAAGGAGCAGACCCCCGAGGGCGCCCGCACGCTCATCCGGGAGCGCCCGATCGGCACCGTGGCGCGCCGGGTGATGCTCGGCGACGTCCTCGACGTCGAGCACGTGGACGCGGAGTACCACGACGGCGTCCTCACGCTCCGCATCCCGTTGCACGAGACGGCCAAACCCCGCCAGATCGACGTCCGCCACGCGGCGCAGGGCGACGCCGGGCAACGCTCCATCCCGGTCGAGGCGAAGGGCACGTGAGCGACGCGCCGCCGAGGCGCAGGGGAGCGGGGGGTGGCCGGGAGGCCACCCCCCGCTCGCGCCGTTGGGCCGAGCGGCTCGACGACCCCGACGAGCCGCTCTACACGGTGGCCATCGCCGCCGATCTGCTGGGGCTCGATCCGCAGGTGCTGCGCCGCCTCGGCGATGCGGTCGACCACGAGGGCCGGCGCCCCTCCGGCAACCAGCGCCGCTACTCCCGCAACGACCTCGAGCTGCTCAGCCGGGCGGCCGACCTCGCAACCGAGGGCCACAACGGCTCCGCGATCGGCCGCATCCTGGAGCTCGAGCGCCGCGTCGACGACCTCACCAGCACCTCCCCCCGCCCATCCTGAGCCGCGCTGGGCGTCCTGCGCCGTCGGGATCGGGTGATCGTCTCGACGGAGGCGACGGCAGCTACTCGACCAGCTCGGGGCCCTGGCTGTGCGCCGTCAGCAACTCGCGGTAGTCGTTCAGCTCCGTGGCGCCGGGCTCGGTGGTGGCGATGAAGTCCTCGAGCAGCTCGGCGAACAGGCGGGGCTCCTCCACGTGGGGGAAGTGGCCGCATCCCTGCATGATCTCGAGGCGGCTGCCCGCGATGGTCTCGTGGGCGGCGTAGCCGTGCTCGATGGGGATGATCGGGTCGTTCTCGCCCCAGATGATCATGGTGGGCATGGCGCTGGCCAGGTAGATCCGGTCGAGCGCCGACACGCTCTGACCGCCCGGGTCGACCACGGCCCGGAGCGTGCGCAGGAACGCGCCGCGGTTCTCGGCGCCGGACAGCGAGGCGTAGGCCCGCCACATCTCGCCGAGGTGGGGAGCCCGGATGCCGCGTCGGTGGAGGAACCGGTTCACGTCGTTGCCCCTGTCGGCCACGACCCGGGGCATGATCACCGGCATGATCAACTCGGCTCCCGGCAGGGTGAGCAGCCGGAGCAGCCAGCTGACCTCCCGGCCGAGGCCGCCGCTGCACACCAGGACGAGGCGTTCCACCAGTTCGGGGTGCTGGTAGGCGAGCTGCATCGCCACCCCGCCGCCGAGGGACTGGCCGACCACGGTGCAGCGGTCGACGCCGATCACCCCCATGAGGTCGCGGAGGCCGCTGGCGAACGCGCCGAGCGAGTAGTCGCCCATGGGTTTGGCCGACTCTCCGTGCCCGAGCAGGTCGGGAGCGATCACGGTGTGGTTCGGCACCAGGAGCTCGGTGACCTCCTTCCAGGTGCGCGACGAACCGGCCATCCCGTGGATGAGGAGGATCGCCGAGCCCTCACCGCCCTTGCGGTAGGTGACGTCGTGACCGTGGATGGTGACGTGGTGAAGCGCCGCAGATGCCATGCCGTCATCCTCACACCACGTCAGCCTGGCCGCCCAGGGTCCAATGGCACGACGGGGCCGATGCGTCGGTCGTGGTCCACGTCGTCGCGGTCGTCCTCGCCGCGTGTGGGAAGGATCTCATCGGCCGGAACCCCGAACGAGACGCCGATGTCACGCAGGCTCGTTGGGCTGGTGACGAAGCTGCCGTGTTGGCGGAGCGGGAGGGATTCGAACCCTCGGACCCGTGAGGGTCGCCGGTTTTCAAGACCGGTGCATTCGTCCGCTCTGCCACCGCTCCGCTCGCCATCGTAGGACTCGGGGGCGACGCAGCCCGGCGTCCTCGGGATCCCACCGGAGAGCCGGGGGTCTCGGCTGTGTACGATCCTGGCGGTACACGGAGAGGTGCCGGAGTCAGGTCGATCGGGCCTCCCTGCTAAGGAGGTGACGGGTTACACCGTCCGTGGGTTCAAATCCCACCCTCTCCGCCAGGCGGTCTCCTCGGAGATCGAGCAGCGCCCCGGGCTCCGGCCCGGGGCGCTCCGCGTCCGGCGGGCGACACGGCACCAGCCGGTGCCGGCGACGGAGGTCGGTCCCGGAGGGGGCGGCGTTTCGAAGGCGACGCCGACCCGATGACGGCACTGCGACATCCGTCACGTTCTGTTGACGAATGTTGCATTCTGGTTACCGAAGCGACCAACATGTCGATCTGATCCACCCGATCGGTGATCGGCGGCGCCGTCTCGGCCTGCCGCCAGGTCGC
>JBBRFU010000067.1:0-19109 GCA_038241315.1 Acidimicrobiales bacterium
TCCGAGGGCGAGGGCGAGAGCGCCGGCCCCATGCTGGGGACCCTGCCCGTGCCGTGCGGCGAGGCCGAGGGTGGGGGGCCGTCCACCGCCGCCCCGGCCGGCGACGTCCCCGGCGTCACCGCCGACACCATCAAGATCGCGGTGATCTCCGACCGGGCCGGTCAGGTGAAGGTCCCCACCATCAGCATCGAGGAGTCGATGCGGGCGTTCGTGGGGTTCTGCAACGAGTTCGGCGGCATCAACGGCCGCACGCTCGAGCTGGTGACCATCGACTCCAAGCTGTTCAACCACCTGGAGGCCACCCGCGAGGCCTGCAACTCCGACGTGTTCGCCATCGTGGGCTCCGGGTCGGTGACCGACAACTCCGGCGCCCAGGCCATGGTGGACTGCGACCTCATCGAGGTGGCCGCCTACACGGTGACGCCGGCCAAGAGCATGAGCGACAACGTCGTGGCCCCGCTCCCGAACCCCACCGACCGCATCAACGTCGGGCCGGCCCGCTACATGCAGGCCGAGTACCCCGAGGCCGTGAAGAAGGCGGCCATCCTCCACGGCGGGATCGAGGCCATCGACATCCAGGCCGACCGCGTCATCACGGCCTACGAGGCCGAGGGCTTCGAGTTCGACTACAACAAGCGGACCGGGGTGCTGCAGGAGAGCTACACCTCCGAGGTCAAGGCCATGAAGGATGCGGGCATCGAGTACGTCACCATGATCTCGGCCACGTCCGAGGCGGTGAAGCTGCTGCGCGACATGCAGACCCAGGGCTTCGAGCCCGAGGTGGTCGACCTGGGCCAGCAGTTCTACGACCCCGACCTGCTGAAGGAGCCCGGGGCCGAGGGCGCCCTCGTGCAGCTGAACACGGTGCCCTTCGAGGAGAAGGACGACAGCCCGGCGCTCGAGGCCTACCTCGCCGCCTACGACAAGGTGGAGGGCAAGACGCCCGAACCGACCTCGCTCGGCTTGCAGTCGTACTCGGCCGGCCTGCTCTTCGCCACCGCCGCCAAGGCGGCCGGCCTCGACCTCACCCGGGAGTCGGTGCTGGCCGAGCTGGAGAAGATCACCGAGTGGGACGGCGGCGGCCTGCACTTCCCGTCCAACCCCGGCGAGAACGCCGTCTCCACCTGCTTCATGTACGACGTGGTGAAGGGCGGGAAGTTCGAGCGCCTCCACCCCACGGAGGCCACGGAGTTCGACTGCGACGACAGCTACGGCTTCGACCTCGACGACGACTACGGCGGCGGCGCCAAGCGGGCCGGATGAGGCGCCGCCGCGCCATGCCGGGGACGCCCGCGTGAACGACCTCCTGAGCCTGCTCGTCCTGGGCCTGGTCAGCGCGTCCCTGTACGCGGTGGCCGCCAGCGGCCTGGTGGTCACCTACACCACCTCGGGCATCTTCAACTTCGCCCACGGCGCGGTGGCCATGTTCTCGGCCTTCGTCTACTGGCAGCTCAGCTCGCCCGAGGCGTGGGACCTCCCGGTGCTGCTGGCCCTGCCCCTCACCTTGCTGGTGATCGCCCCCGGGATGGGCCTGCTCATCGACCGCGTGCTGATGCGGCGGCTCCACGACGCCACCCCGATCACCCGGATCGTGGTGCCCATCGGCCTCCTGGTGGCCCTCATCCAGGGGGCCACCATCATCTGGCCGCCGGACCGGTCGCGATCGCTGCCGCGCTTCTTCGTGGGCGACTCGGTGGAGCTCGGGGGCGTGGTGGTGGAGTACCACCAGCTCGTGGTGTTCGTGGCGGCCGTCGCGGTGGCGGTCGGGCTGCGAGTCCTGCTGTATCGCACCCGCATCGGCGTGGCCATGCGCGCGGTGGTCGACAGCCGTGACCTGGCCGGCCTGAACGGCGTGTCGCCGGACCGGGTGTCCGGGCTGGCGTGGGCCCTCGGCTGCTCGCTCGCCGGCCTGGCCGGCATCCTGATCGCCCCGATCCTCACGCTGGACCAGACCCAGCTCACGCTGCTGGTGATCAACGCCTACGCCGCCGCCATGGTCGGACGCCTCCGCAGCCTCCCGCTCACCGCGGTCGGCGCGCTGATCCTCGGGATCTCCCGGGAGGCGGCGAGCCGCTACGACGACCAGCTGCCGTCGTGGATCACCGTCGACACGGTGCCGGCCCTCATGCTCTTCGCGGTCCTGGTGCTCGTGCCCCAGGACAAGGCGGCGCTCTTCGGCCAGCGCCGCGACCGCGGCCAGGTGGCCGATCCGTCCTGGCGCACGGTGCTCGTGGCCATCAGCGTGCTGTTGGTGGCGGCCGCCGCCATGCCCGAGCTCACCGAGGCGCTGGCCGACCGCGTCGCCAACCTCGGTGCCGCCGCCACCCTCGACGCCGTCGGCTACGGGCTGGCCCTCGGCATCGTGGCCCTGTCGCTCGTGCCCCTCACCGGATACGCCGGCCAGATCTCGCTGGCGCCGCTGGCCTTCGCCGGCCTCGGCGCCGTGGTGATGCACCAGTGGGGGAGCGACGGCAACCCGCTCGCCCTGGTCGCGGTGGTCGTGGTCTGTGCCCTGGTGGGAGCGCTCGTGGCCCTGCCCGCCCTGCGGCTCAAGGGCCTCTACCTCGCCCTCGCCACCTTCGCCTTCGCCCTCTTCTGCGAGAAGGCGATCTTCACCTCGGTCGACGGGTTCAGCGACAGCAACGCCTCGTTCGCCCGCCTCGGCATCGGCGACCTCCGAGCCGACAGCGACCGGGCCAACCTGGTGCTGATGGCGGTGGTGTTCGCCGTGCTGGCCATCCTGGTCACCGCGCTGCGTCGGGGCGTGCTGGGACGGCGCCTCCAGGCGATGAAGGACAGCCCGGCGGCCTGCGCCACCCTCGGGCTCGACCTCACCGCGCTCAAGCTCCAGGTGTTCGCCCTCTCGGCGGCCATCGCCGGGCTCGGCGGCGCCCTCCTCGGCGGGTGGCGCGGCAAGGCCGGCCTGGAGCAGTTCTCGCTGCTGCAGGGCTCGCTCCCCGGGCTGCCGCTCGTGCTCCTCGCGGTCATCGGCGGGATCGCCTCGGTGGGCGGGGCCCTGCTCGGCGGCGTCCTGCTGGCCGTCTTCCCCCTGGTGGGCGTGGCGTTCCCACCGCTGGCCAACCTCATGACCATCCTGCCCGGGCTCGCCGGCATCAGCCTGGCCGCCAACCCCGACGGCGCCATCAGCCAGACCGTCGAGCGGGTGCGGGCCCGAGCCGAGGCCCGCCGTCAGGGCCGGGGGAGCACCGATTCCCGCGGGGCCCGGGCCCGGGCCCTGCTGCTCCCCCCGCCCCTCGCGCTGGTGCCCGAGCAGATCCCGATCGGCAGCCCGGCGCGGCCGGGTGACCGCGCCGCGCTCGACGCCGAGCTCGGGCTCGACTGGGGGAGGTGCCATGTCGATCCTCGAGACGCGTGAGGTCTCGGTCCGCTTCGGCGGCCACATGGCCGTCAACGCGGTGGACCTCGCCGTCGACGAAGGCGCCATCACCGGGCTCATCGGCCCCAACGGCGCCGGCAAGACCACCCTCTTCAACGTCATCACGGGGCTCCAGGCGCCCACCCGCGGCCGGGTGCTGCTGGACGGCGACGACGTCACCCGCACCTCCGCCCACAAGCGGGCCCGGCTGGGCGTCGCCCGCACCTTCCAGCGCCTGGAGCTGTTCGGCTCCCTGAGCGTGCGCGACAACGTGCTGACCGCCGCCGAGCTGCACCGGGTCGACGGTCAGGACCCCCGCGCCACCACCGAGGCCCTCCTCGAGCGCGTGGGGCTCACCGAGCTGGTCGGGCAGCGGGCGGACTCGCTGTCCACCGGCAACGCCCGCCTGGTGGAGCTGGCCCGGGCCATGGCGTGCCGGCCACGCGTGCTGCTGCTCGACGAGCCGGCCTCCGGCCTGGACCACGAGGAGACCGACCGCTTCGCCCGCATCCTGCTCGACCTCACCACCGAAGGCCTGGGCATCCTCCTCGTGGAGCACGACGTGCCCCTCGTGATGCGCCTGTGCCACGACATCACGGTGCTGAACTTCGGCCAGGTGATCGCCCGCGGCACGCCTGCCGAGATCCAACTCGACGACGTCGTGATCGACGCGTACCTGGGCCAGGGCCCGGAGGTCGGAGCCACCTCATGACCGCCATCGCCGACGGCCGCCCGGCCCCGGGGCCCGCGCCGACCCCGCCGCCCGCCGACCAGCCCCCGCTGCTGGAGCTCCGCGACGTCACCGCGTCGTACGGGCGCATCCAGGTCCTCCACGGCGTCGATCTGGTGGTGCCCCGCGGCCAGGTGGTCGCCCTGCTCGGGCCCAACGGCGCCGGCAAGACCACCACCTTGTTGGTGGCCACCGGCCAGCACCCGGCTTCGGGGGGCTGCGTCCACGTGGCCGGCCGCCACGCCAACGGCGCCCGACCCGACGTGCTGGCCCGCCTCGGCCTGTGCACCATCCCCGAGGGCCGCGGCGTGTTCCGCAACCTCACCGTGCGCGAGAACCTGCGCATGGCGAGCTACCGGGGCATCGACGAGTCGCTCGTGGTCGAGCGCGCCGTCGCCCGGTTCCCCCGGTTGGGCGAGCGCCTCGGCCAGGTGGCCGGCACGCTGTCGGGCGGCGAGCAGCAGATGCTCGCCATGGCCCGGGGCCTGGCCACCGATCCCGCCCTGCTCATCATCGACGAGCTCTCCATGGGCCTGGCGCCGCTGATCGTGGCCGAGCTCTACGAGCTGGTGGCCGGCATCGCCACCGAGGGCGTGTCCATCCTGGTGGTGGAGCAGTTCGCCCGCACCGTCCTCGGTGTCGCCGACCGAGCGGTCATCATGTCGCACGGCCACGTCGTCGCCGCCGGCGTCCCCGCAGACCTCGAGGCCGAACTCTCGGCCGCCTACCTCGGAGCACCTTCATGACCGATTCCCCGCCGACGTCCGCTGCCGACCGCCTGGAGGCGGGCATGCACGACGTGCACGTGCCGGAGCCGTCGGCCGACGCCGAGACCCGGCTCCTCAAGCTGGGCGTGGCCCTCCCGGCGGTGGGCGTGCTGCTCATCGTCCTGGCGTGGTGGCAGGCCTCCGGCACCGCGTACGTGGCGGATCAGATCCCCATGCTGATCTCCGGGGGCGTGCTCGGCCTGGCCCTGGTGATCGTGGGCCTGGGCCTCTTCCTGCGGTTCTCGCTGGCCCGCCTGCTGCGGTTCTGGCTGGCCCGGCTGGTGGTGGAGCAGCAGGCCCAGACCGACCGGGTGGTGGAGGCCCTGGCTCGCGTCGAGGGCGCGGTGCGGGCCGGGTCGGCCGAGGGCCGGCCCGCCTCGCGCGTCGGCGACCAGACGTCGACCTGACCGGCTTCCCGATCCACTCGGCCGGAAACGAGAACGTGTTCTAGTCTGGCGGCCATGTCCGCAGACTCCCACCTGATCGTCGAGCGCGACGGCCACATCCTGACCGTCACCCTCAACCGCCCGGAGGCCAAGAACGCCTTCAGCCCGAGCATGCTGGTGGCCGCGGCCGACGCGTGGAAGCTCCTCGACGAGGACCCCGAGCTCCGGGTGGGCATCCTCACCGGCGCCGGCGGCGACTTCTGCTCGGGCATGGACCTCAAGGCCCTCGCCGGCGGCATCGAGCCCGACGACGCCCAGCGCATGTCGGAGGACCCCGACCTCCACTGGAAGGCGCTGCTGCGGCACTTCCGCCCGTCGAAGCCGATCATCGCCGCCGTGGAGGGCTACGCCGTGGCCGGGGGCACCGAGATCCTGCAGGCCACCGAGATCCGGGTGGCCGGCGAGTCGGCCCAGTTCGGCATCGCCGAGGTGCGCCGGGGCCTGTTCCCCCTCGGTGGCTCCACCGTGCGCCTCCAGCGCCAGATCGCCTTCACCAACGCTGCCGACCTCCTCCTGACCGGTCGCCTCATCACGGCGCAGGAGGCCAAGGAGATGGGCCTGATCGGCCACGTCGTGGCCGACGGCCAGGCCCTCGCCCGGGCCCGGGAGCTGGCCGACCAGATCGCCGCCAACGGGCCCATCGCCGTGGCGGCGGTGCTGCGGTCGATCCGCGAGACCGCGGGGATGACCGAGGCCGACGGCCTGGCCCGCGAGCTCGACCTCGGCTGGCCGGTCTTCGACACCAACGACGCCAAGGAGGGCCCCACCGCCTTCAAGGAGAAGCGGCCCGCCCGCTTCACCGGCACCTGAGCGCCGGTCAGCTCCGGGTGGACAGCGAGAGGGCGAAGTCGCCGTCGGCGTCGGTCCACCAGTGGGTGAGGGTGAAGCCGGCCGCGGCCAGCTCGGCGGCCACCCCGCCCCGGCGGAACTTGGCGCTGATCTCGGTGTGGATCGTCTCGCCGTCGGCGAAGGTCCGGTCCAGCCCGAGCGACGCCACCGTGATCCGCTGTGGCCCGCGGGGTCGGAGGTGCATCTCGATGCGCTCGGCTTCGACATCCCACCGGGCCTCGTGGTCCCAGCCCTCGGGATCGACCACTGCGTCCAGCTCGCGCGCCAGCACCCGCAGCACGTTGCGGTCGAACTCGGCGGTGACGCCCTCCGGGTCGTCGTAGGCGGCCACCAGCCGGGCGGGGTCCTTCACCAGGTCGGTGCCCAGCAGCAGGGAGTCGCCCGGCGCCAGGGCGTCGTGCAGGTCGGCGAGCAGCCGGGCGCGGGCGACCGGCTCGTAGTTGCCGACGGTGCCCCCCAGGAAGGCCACCATCCGCCGTCCGCCGGCCGGGATGCGCCCGAGGTGGTGGTCGAAGTCACCCACCACGCCGTGCACCTCGATGCCCGGGTAGCGCTGGGCGATCGCTGCCGCGGACCACCGGAGGATGCCCTCGGACACGTCGAAGGGCACGAAGCGCCGGAGCTGCCCGGTGGCGGTGAGGGCGTCGAGGAGCAGGCGGGTCTTGTCGGAGGTGCCCGATCCGAGCTCCACCAGCGTGTCGGCGCCCGAGGCGGTGGCGATGGCCCCCGCCTCGCGCTCGAGGATCTCCCGCTCGCGCCGGGTGGGGTAGTAGGCCTCGAGGCGGGTGATCCGGTCGAACAGCTCGCTGCCCCGGTCGTCGTAGAACCACTTGGGCGGCAGCGTGGCCTGGGGGGCGCCCAGGCCCGCCACCACGTCGCGCCGGAGGGCGTCGTCGAGGTCGGCGGGGTGCAGGTGGACGTCGATCACCGGCTCGTGCACGACGGTGGGGGCGCGGTGGGCGCCGTGCACCGCGTCGTCGGCGGCCAGGCGCACGGTGCTGAAGGCCCAGCGGGCCGCAGGCGGGAAGAAGTTGCGATAGGTGGGCCGGGCGTGGCCGCCCGGGGTGACCGGCGCGGCGCCCCGGAGGACCATCTGGTTCGACATGAACTTGCCGTTGTACTCACCGATGGCGCCCGGCACCGGTGCGAACCGGGGGTAGGGCCGGTAGGCGCTGGCCGTCCACTCCCAGCCGTCGCCCAGGAGCTGGCGGAGCCCGTGGTCGGCGGCCTTCGACGCCGGCCGGGGGTGGAGGGCGCCCACCGCGAGGTCGTTGGGGAGGTCGTCGGCGGCGAGGCTGGTGGCGGCCACCTCCCACTCCTCCTCGGTGGGCAGGCGGTGTCCCGCCCAGCGGGCGTAGGCGTCGGCCTCGAAGAAGCTGACGTGGACCACGGGGGTGGCGTCGAGCACGGGGCGGGTGCCGCCGAGGGTGAACACCGACCAGCCGTCGTCGTCCCGATCCCAGTAGAGCGGCGCCTCCCACCTCTCGGCCCGCACCGTGGCCCACCCCTCGGAGAGCCACAGCTCGGCCCGGTGGTAGCCGCCGTCGTCGATGAAGGCCAGCCACTCGCCCTCGGTGACGAGGCGGTCGGCCAGGTGGAACGGCTCCACCAGGGCGCGGTGGCGGGGGCCCTCGTTGTCGAAGGCGAAGCCCTCGCCGTCGGCGCCGATCGCCACCAGGTCGTCGGGTGCCACGGGCACCCAGCGCAGCGGCTCGGTGGCCGGCCCGGAGAGCGAGGCGGTGCCGAAGCGGTACACGGGGCGCAGCGGGTTGCACGAGAACACGTGCTTGATGTCCATCAGCAGCAGCTCCTGGTGCTGCTGCTCGTGGTGGGTGCCGAGCTCGAGCAGCGGCGTGACCGCGGCCAGCACCTCGGCGTCGGCACCGTCGACGAGCTCGTCGAGGGCCCGGTCGACGGCGGCTCGGTACTCCGCCACCTCGTCGCAGGTGGGCCGGGAGATCACCCCGCGGCGGTTCCGGGGGTGCCGGTCTCCCACCTGCTCGTAGTAGGAGTTGAACAGGTAGTCGTAGGTGGGGTGCACCGGCCGGTAGCCCGGCAGGTGGGGCACCAGGACGAACGTCTCGAAGAACCACGTGGTGTGGGCGCGGTGCCACTTGGTGGGGCTCACGTCGTCCATCGACTGGACCACCTGGTCCTCGGGGGCCAGCGTGGCGGCGAGCACCTCGGTGAGCCGGCGGGTGCGCCGGAGCTGCTCGACGATCGCGACCGTCGAGCGAGCGTGGGTGGTGGCCATGGGGGGTCCTCCGGTGGTCCGCGGCTGCCGGGTCCGGACGACGGTAGCGAGTGGAGGGGCGGCGCGTCGGGCGCGCTCGGGCTCAGGTGTCGGCGGTGCTGGCGAGTGCGGCGCGGGCCACCTCGGCGGCCCACGGGTAGTCGGGCTTGCCGCTCGGCGAGCGCCGCACCTCGTCGACCAGCACGAGGTGGCGCACGGTCTTGTAGGCGGCGAGGTGGGTGCGGGAGTGGGCGTCGAGGTCGGCGAGCGTGGGCGGGGCCTCGGGGGTCCTCGGCTGCACCACCGCGCACACCGCCTGGCCCCAGCGCTCGTCGGGGACGCCGACCGCGAGGATGTCGTAGACGGCCGGGTGACCCTTGAGGACCGTCTCCACCTCCTCCGGGTAGATCTTCTCGCCACCCGAGTTGATGCACACCGAGCCCCGCCCGAGCAGGGTGATGCTGCCGTCGGCCTCGTGGAGGGCGAAGTCGCCGGCCACCACGTAGCGGGTGCCGTCGGGGGCGTGCACGAAGGTGGCCGCCGTCTTCACCGGGTCCTTGTAGTACCCCACCGGGATGTTGCCGCCCCGCGCCAGCTTGCCCACCACGCCGGTACCGGGCGGGAGGGGCCGCAGCTCGTCGTCGAGCACCACCGCGTCGCGGCCGGCCTTCACCGTCGGGCCGCCGCCGCCGTGGTTGGCCGTCTGCCCCCTGGTCTGGATGACCATGCCGTTCATGCCGCTCTCGGACGACCCGATGGCGTCGATGACCATGCTGTCGGGCAGGAGCTCGAGCAGCGCGTCCTTGAGCGACGGCGAGAAGACCACCGCGCTCGACGAGGTCACGAACAGCGACGACAGGTCCCACCGGCCGGGGTTGGCCTGCAGCGTCTCGATCAGCGGCCGGGCCATGGCGTCGCCGGTGATCATCATGGTGTTGACCCCCTCGGCCTCGACCACCGACCACACCGCCTCGGGGTCGAACCGGGGCACGAACACCACCGTGTTGCCCTCGAACAGGAAGCGCAGGGCGCCCCACTGGGCCGCGCCGTGCATGAGCGGCGGGATGTTCAGGCTCACCGTCGGCGTCTCGGTGGCGGCCGCCTTCTCGGCGAGCTGGTGGCCGTCGGTGATGCGCTCGTTGGTGTAGGCGTCGACGCCGCCGCCGAGCGCGTAGAACACGTCCTCGTGGCGCCAGACCACGCCCTTGGGCATGCCGGTGGTGCCGCCGGTGTAGATCACGTAGTGGTCGTCGTCGGAGCGGGGGAGGTCCGGCCGCTCCGGCGAGGCGGTGCCCACCGCCTCGGCCCACGGCACGGCGCCCACCACCGACGGGTCCTCGTCGGAGCCGTCGTCCACCATGACGAAGTGGCGGAGCCCGGGCACCCGGGCCGCCACCGCGGCGATGCGGGGCAGGTAGGCGCGGTCGTGCACCAGCGCCACCAGGTCCGCGTTGTCGTAGAGGTACGCGAGCTCGTCCTCGACGTAGCGGAAGTTGATGTTGATCGGCACGGCGCGGATCTTGAAGATCGCCACCATGGCCACCAGCCACTCCGCGGTGTTCTGGCCGTGGATGCCGATGTGGTCACCGTGGCCGAACCCCTGGGCGAGGAGGTGGTTGGCCAGGCGGTTGGCCTCCTCGTCCATCTCCCGGTACGTCAGCCGCCGGTCGCCGCACACCAGCGCCAGCCGGTCGGGGACGGCGTCGACGGCGCGCTCGAACAGGTCGGCGATGTTGAACCCCATGGGCCCGTGTTCTAGCACCGAAAACGAGAACACGTTCTCATTCTCGGCCGGGTCGGGGCCCGTCAGCCGATCGGCCGCCGGGCCGCCGCCGCCCGCTCGGCCGGCGTGGCGGCCCGGCCCGCCTTCCGGGCGGCGGCCTTCCGGGGGGCCTTCTTCTCGGCCGTGGCCCTCTTCGCCGCCGTCTTCCTCGCCGGGGTCTTCTTGGCCGGCGACTTCTTCGCCGTGGCCTTCTTCGACGCGGCCTTCTTGGCCGTGGCCTTCTTCGACGCGGCCTTCTTGGCCGGCGACTTCTTGGCGGCCGTCTTCTCGGCCGTGGTCTTCCGCGCCGCGGCCTTGCTGGCCGGCGTCTTGCTGGTTGGGGCCTCCTCGGCGGGCGTCTCCTCGACCGCGGTCTGCCTGGCGGCCGCCGGCGTGGCGGGGGCATCGGTGGTGGGCACGAGGCCGGCGGCCTCCTGGAGCTCCACCAGGGCGTCGGCCACCTTGTCGGCCATCTCCCAGACGTCGGGCACCAGGCCCCGGTCCACCATGAACCCGATGTCGACCGAGCCCCGGTAGCTGAACACGGTGATGTTCAGGCCGACGCCCTCCATGACCGGGCCCATCGGGTAGGCGGCCACCATCTCGGTGCCGGCGAAGTAGAGGGGGAACGGCGGGCCGGGCACGTTGGAGATGATCACGTTGTGGATCGGGCGGTGGCTGCCGGCGAGGCCCCAGCTCGAGTAGAGGCGGGACGCCAGGTTGAACGTGTTGGGCGCGGCGTACTCGGCCCAGTTCTGCAACAGGTCGGCCCCCACCGCGGCGTGCTCCTCCTTGGCGCCCACCGTGCAGGCCTGGATGGCGCGGATGCGCTCGGCGGCGTCGGCCAGCTGGGTGTCGAGGGTGGTGAACATGGCCGAGACCCGGTTGCCCCCGGTGGGGTCGTCGTCGCCGCGCACCGACACCGGGCAGACGGCCACGAGGGGCTCGTCGGGCAGCTCGCCGCGCTCGAGCAGGTAGTGGCGCAGCGTGCCCGCGCACAGGCCCAGCACCACGTCGTTCACCGTGCAGCCGAAGGCGGTCTTGAGGGCCCGGACGTCTTCGAGCGACACCCGGGCGAAGCCCACGTCGCGGAGCTTGCCGAGCGAGCCGCACCACGACGTCTTGGGCGCGCTCAGCGGGGCGGCGCCCACCGGCCGGGCCGGGTCCCGTCGGCCCTGGGCCACCCGGTTCACCGCCTGCACCGTCTGGCCGAGGAGCCGGGGGAGGGCCACGGCCTTGCGCACCCGCGAGGCCGCGGCGTGGCCCAGGAGCTCGAGGTCGGACGGGATGTGCTCGGGCTCGTGGGGGACGGGGGGCGGCGGGTCGGCCGGCTCGGGCTCCAGGTCGAAGAGATGCACCATGAGCTCGGCGCCGGAGCTGCCGTCGATGGCGGCGTGGTGGACCTTGGTGACCACGCCGATGCGGTCCTGCTTGAGGCCCTCGATCACCCAGAGCTCCCAGAGCGGCCGGCTCCGGTCGAGGGGGGTGCTGGCCACCTGGCCGGCGATCTCCCCGAGCTCGCGTCGACCCCCGGGCGCCGGGCAGCCGATGCGGCGGATGTGGTAGTCGAGGTCGAAGTGGGGGTCCTCCACCCACACGGGGTGGGCGAGGTTGAGCGGCACCTCCACCAGCCGGCGGCGGAACGGGGGCACCAGGTGCACCCGGTTGCCGATGAAGGTCTTGAGGTTGTCGAAGGAGTAGCCGCCGGGGACGGTGGACGGGTCGAGCACCATCGTCATCGCCACGTGCATGTGGTTGGTGGGGTTCTCGAGGTACAGGAAGGCCGCATCGAGCCCGGTCAGTCGTTCCACGTGCGCTCCAGGGGTCGGGTCCCGGCGAGTCTGCCAGTGATCGATCGAAGCTGTGACCGACATCACGAGCAGGCACGAGAGGGGTCCGGGGTGGGCGGGGAGGTTAGAACGTGTTCTAGTCTCGGAGTCGTGGATTTCGACGACACGCCCGACGAAGCAGCCTTCCGCAAGGAGGCCCGGGCCTGGCTGGAGGCCCACGCCCCGGCGAAGGGCTCGCCGGACGACTTCTCCACCGGCTTCCTCGAGGGGACGATGGACCCCGACGAGTTCCACGCCCGCGCCAAGGCGTGGCAGGGCCTGCTGGTGGACGAGGGCTGGGCCGGGATCACCTGGCCCAGGGCCTACGGCGGCCGCGGCGGCACCGCCATGGAGTCGGTGATCTGGGCCCAGGAGGCGAACCGGTTCGGCGTGGCCGTGAACACCTTCGCGGTGGGCATCGGCATGGCCGGCCCCACCATCCTCCGCCACGGCAGCGATGCCCAGAAGGAGCGCTACCTGCGGCCCATGCTGCGCGGCGACGAGGTGTGGTGCCAGCTCTTCAGCGAGCCCGACGCCGGGTCGGACCTGGCCAACATCGGCACCCGCGCCGTGCGCGACGGTGACGAGTGGGTGGTGACCGGCCAGAAGGTCTGGACGTCGGGGGCGGCCGACAGCCACTGGGGCATCCTCCTGGCCCGGACCGACCCCGACCAGCCCAAGCACAAGGGCATCACCTACTTCCTGGTCGACATGGCCACCCCCGGCTTCGACGTACGCCCCCTGCGCCAGATGACGGGGTCGGAGCACTTCAGCGAGGTCTTCCTCGACGAGGTGCGGATCCCCCACGCCAACGTGCTGGGCGACGTCAACGGCGGCTGGGCCTGCGCCGTGACCACCCTGTCGAACGAGCGGGGCCTGATCGCCGGTGGCAACCGGTCCAGCGACATCGGCGTGCTGATCGAGCTGGCCCGCGAGCGGGGCCGCGGCGGTGACCCGGTGCTCCGCCAGGCGATGGCCGACTGCTGGATCCGCCAGCAGATCCAGCGCTACCTCGGGTTCCGGATGCAGACCGCGCTCAGCAAGGGCGTGCCGCCCGGCCCGGAGACGTCGGTCATGAAGCTCTTCGCCGCCGAGTACCTCCGCCGCCTGGGCGACACCTCGTTGTCGCTGCTCGGCCCGGAGGGCGCCCTGCTGTCCGACGACGCCCCCGCCGGGGTGCAGTGGCAGCAGCGGTTCCTCTTCGCGCCGGCCATCCGGATCGCGGGCGGGTCGAACGAGGTGCAGCGCAACATCATGGCCGAGCGGGTGCTCGGGCTCCCCCGTGAGCAGCAGGCCGACCGAGCCGTGGCCTTCCGCGACCTGACCCGCGGTGGCTCCTAGGGTGGCGGCTCGCATGGAACCCGAACCGGCCACCCTCACCAAGAGCCAGGCCGCCCGCCGCGAGCGGGTGCTCCGTGCCGCGCTCGACCTCGGTGCGGCCGGCGGCTACGACGCGGTCCAGATGCGCGACGTGGCCACCACCGCCGGGGTGGCCCTCGGCACCATCTACCGCTACTTCAGCTCCAAGGACCACCTCCTCGCCGCGGCCATGGTGCAGTGGACCAACGAGCTCGAGCGCCGGGTCAGCCAACGGCCGCCGAAGGGCGACACCACCGCCGAGCGGGTGGTCGACGTGTTGCGCCGGGCCACCCGGGCCATGGAGAAGGAGCCCCGCCTGTCGGAGGCGGTGGTCACCGCCCTGCTCTCGCCCGACCGTGGCGCGGCGGTCTGCCAGGAGGAGGTGTCGGCCTCGATGAACCGCATCCTCTCGCTCGCCCTCGGCGACGACTTCGACCCGGCGTTCCAGACCCAGGTCACCCGCACCCTCGGCCACGTCTGGTTCGCGGCCCTCATCGGGTGGGTCAACGGCTGGTCGGGCATGGACAAGGTGGCCGACGAGGTCGACCTGGCCACCCACCTGGTGCTCGACTCCTACGACCGCTAGCACCGGCGCCCGGCGGCGGGTCGGTCAGATGCTGGTGCCGGCGTCGGCCCAGTAGGGGTCGCGGAGCTTGCGCTTCATCAGCTTGCCGTTGGCCTCTCGCGGGAGCGCGGCGGCGAAGTCGATGGTCCTCGGCAGCTTGAACTTGCCCATCCGCGTCCCGGCCCACTCGAGGATCTCCGCGCCCAGCTCGTCGCTCGGCTCGAAGCCCTCGTGCAGCTCCACCACCGCCTTGATCTCCTCGCCCCAGTCGGCGTTCGGGATGCCGAAGACGGCCACGTCCTGCACGGCGGGGTGGTTGATCAGCTCGCCCTCGATCTCGGCCGGGTAGATGTTCGCCCCGCCCGAGATGATCATGTCGCTCTTGCGGTCCCGCAGGTAGAGGTAGCCGTCGGCGTCGAGCTCGCCGAGGTCGCCCACCGTGAAGAAGTTCTCGATGCGGTTGGCCTTGGTCTTGGCGGCGTCGCCCTTGTACTCGAAGTCGGCCATGAGCTGCATGTAGACGGTGCCGATCTGACCGGGTGGCAGCTGGTCGCCGGCGTCGTCGTAGATGCGGATCGCGCTGCCGGGCCAGGCGGTGCCGACCGAGCCGGGCCGCTCCAGCCACTCCCGGGCGGTGATCACCGTGCCGCCGCCCTCGGTGGCCGCGTAGTACTCCTGGATGGTGTCGCCCCACCAGTCGATCATGCGGTGCTTGATCTCCTGCGGGCACGGCGCCGCGCCGTGGATCATGTTGCGCAGCGAGCTCACGTCGTAGCCGGCGCGCACCTCCTCGGGGAGGTCGAGCAGCCGCACGAACTGGGTGGGCACCATGTGGCTGTAGGTGACCCGGTAGCGGTCGATCAGCCGGAGCGTCTCCTCGGCGGACCACTTGTCCATGAGCACCACGGTGTGGCCCATGTGGAGGGCGCACCCCGTCCACATCAGCACGGCCGTGTGGTACAGCGGCGACACGGTCAGGTGCACGTGGCCGTCGCGGGGCCCGATGCCGAACAGCCCGGGGAGCATGGTCATCATCTCGCCCATGTCGCTCGGATCGACCTCGAACAGGCCCCGCTTCACGCCCTTGGGCCGTCCGGTGGTGCCCGAGGTGTAGTGCATCGCCGCGCCGGTGGTGCGGCCCTCGGGGGCGGTGTCGGGCTGGCCGGCGGTGAGCTCGGCCAGCGGCCGGAACCCCTCGATGGCGCCGACGGCGAAGCAGCGGTCGGCGTCGAGGCCCGCCTCGTCCACCGCGTTCCGGGCCACCTCGGCGAAGCGCTCGTGGGCCACGAAGACCTGGGCGTCGCTGTCACCGAGGATGTACGCCACCTCGGGCCCGACCAGGTGCCAGTTGATGGGCGTGATGTAGACGCCGATCTGCAGGGCGCCGAGGTAGAGCTCCATCAGCTCGATCGAGTTGGGCAGCAGCAGCGCCACCGTGTCGCCGACCCCGAGGCCGAGCGCCCGGAGGCCGTGGGCCGCCCGGTTGGCCCGGGCGAGCAGCTCGCCCGCCGTCCGCTCCGTGCCATCGGGGCCCACCAGCGCCAGGCGCTCCCCGTCCGCTTCGGCCAGCCGCCAGAACCCGAGATCTGCCATGCGGGGGACTGTACGAGAAAACTGGAACCCGTTCTAGTTGTCTGGGGCCGGCGGGCGGTCGGCGGGTGGCGGCCCGGACGCGACGACGGCCCCGCCGTGACGTCGGGGGACGTCGCGGCGGGGCCGTGGGGCGCCGGTGCGTCAGGCGCGACCGACGCGGTGACCGCTGCGGTTGCCGGTGGCCCCCTCGACGACGGCGATCAGCACGATGGCGCTGATGATGGCCGCGATCGAGCCGAGGATGTTGAGCTCGAAGATGTCGCCCGTGCCCAGGGCGCTGGCGATGACGCCACCGATCACCGAGCCGACCAGGCCGACGAGGAGGGTGGCGAGCAGGCCGAGGTGCTGGCGGCCGGGGAGGAGGAGGCGGGCGAGCACGCCGACGACGAGGCCGAACACGATGAAACCGATCATGGGAGCTCCTTGAGCAAGGGGGGGATGCGGTGACGCTCCTCTACCCGATGCCGTCCGGCTCAGGACCGCCGAGCCGATCGGACGAGTCGGACTTGCAGAAACTGAAACCTGTTCTATTGTCGGTCCCGTGACGGACCGACAGGCCTCCGGGGACATCCTCAGTGCTCCCCTCATCATCGAGTACCCCTTCAAGCGCACGACCGGACCGGTCATCGGCGCCTTCCTCACCGGCCTGCGCGAGCGGGTCCTGGTGGGGTCGAGGGCGGTCGACGGCCGGGTGATCGTGCCCCCGGCCGAGTTCGACCCGGTGACCGGCGAGGACCTCACCGAGCTGGTGGAGGTCGGCCCGGCCGGCGAGATCACCACCTGGGCCTGGGTCACCGAGCCCCACGCCAAGCACCCGCTGGACCAGCCGTTCGCCTGGGCGCTCATTCGGCTCGACGGCGCCGACACCCCGATGCTCGGCGCCGTGGCCGCCGACGGCATCGACGCCGTCGCCACCGGCGCCCGGGTCACCCCCGTGTGGGCCGAGGAGCGCCAGGGCCACATCAACGACCTCACCCACTGGGTGCTCGAAGGAGGGGCCGCCTGATGCCCGAGATCTCCCTGCCGCCGTCGCTCCAGGACGTGGAGCTGGTCCGCAGCGTCCGCACCCCCGCCCGGCTCGACTACCAGTTCACCGCCGGCGACGCCTCGTCACGGTTCCTCCGTGGCATCACCCAGAAGAAGATCATCGGCCAGCGGGCCACCCCCGACAGCCGGGTCTACGTGCCGCCGCGCGGCGCCGACCCCGAGCTCGGCGCGGCCACGCCCATCGAGGTCGAGGTGGCCCAGGTGGGCACCATCACCTCGTTCTGCGTGGTGAACGTCGCCTTCCACGGCTCCGTCATGGAGCTGCCCTACACCAGCGCCCTGATCCTGCTGGACGGGGCCGACCTATCGATCATGCACCTCATCCAGGAGATCCCCGCCGACCAGGTGCGGATCGGCATGCGGGTGGAAGCGGTGTGGCGGGACGACGCCGACATCGCCCCCACCCTCGAGAGCATCAAGTGGTTCCGCCCCAACGGCGAGCCCGACGACACCGACGTGCGCATCCCCGGCGAGGACCACGGCACCGGTCTCGGCTCCTGGGTCGGCGGCGTGGCGCCCACCGAGGCGCTCATCCGCAACCCCCGCACCGGAGAGGGAGGCGCAGCCTGATGCGCGACATCGCCATCATCAGCTTCGCCCAGACGCCTGCTCGGCGTCGGGTGCCGGAGCTCAACGAGGTCGAGATGCTCATGCCCGCCATCCACGGCGCGCTCGAGCAGGTCGACATGACCATCGACGACATCGGCTTCACCTGCTCGGGCAGCACCGACTACCTCGCCGGCGTGGGCTTCAGCTTCGTGTCCACCCTCGACGGCGTCGGCCCGTGGCCGCCCATCCAGGAGAGCCACGTGGAGATGGACGGGGCCTGGGCCCTCTACGAGGCCTGGGTGAAGCTCCAGCTCGGCGAGCTCGACACCGCCCTCGTCTACTCCTACGCCAAGTCGTCGCCCGGCGACCTGCCGATGGTGCTCACCCGCCAGCTCGACCCCATCACGGTCGCCCCCCTGTGGCCCGACTCGGTGAGCCTGGCCGCCCTCCAGGCACGTGCCCTCCTCGACGCCGGGAAGGCCACCGAGCAGGACTTCGCCGAGGTGGCGTCCCGCAGCCGGCGGAGCGCCCTGGACAACCCGAACGCCCAGCTCGCGTGGGACATCCCCGCCGCCGACCTTTGCGCCGAGGGCTACCACGTGGCCCCGCTGCGCAAGAGCGACTGCGCCCCCATCACCGACGGGGCGGCGTGCATCGTGCTCGCCGCCGGCGACGTGGCCCGGGGCAAGGTGGACCGCCCGGCCTGGATCCGGGGGATCGACCACCGGGTGGAGCCGATCCACCTGGGGCTCCGGGACCTGACGGTCTCCGAGAGCACCCGGATCGCCGGTGAGCGGGCCGGCGTGGCCAGCGGACCGGTCGACGTGGCCGAGCTGCACGCACCGTTCTCGCACCAGGAGCTCATCCTGCGCGAGGCCCTCGGCCTCGACGGGGCCACCGTCGTCAACCCGTCGGGCGGTGCGCTGGCCGCCAACCCGATGATGACCGCCGGGCTGATCCGCATGGGCGAGGTCGCCAACCGCATCTCGAACGGCGAGGCCGACCGCGGCGTGGCCCACGCCACCTCCGGTCCCTGCCTCCAGCAGAACCTCGTCGCCGTCCTCGAAGGGGAGTCGAACTCGTGAGCAAGGAACGCGTTGCGGTGGTCGGCATCGGCCAGACCAAGCACCAGGCCACGCGGGGCGACGTCTCCATGGCCGGGCTCGTCCGGGAGGCCGCCCAGCGCGCCCTCGACGACGCCCAGATGACCTGGACCGACATCGACGCCGTGGTCATCGGCAAGGCCCCCGACTTCTTCGAGGGCGTGATGATGCCGGAGCTGTTCCTGGCCGACGCCCTGGGCGCCAGCGGCAAGCCCATGTTCCGGGTCCACACCGCCGGCTCCGTCGGCGGCTCCACGGCCATCGTGGCCAGCCAGCTGATCCAGGCCGGCCTCCACGAGCGCGTGCTCACCGTGGCCTTCGAGAAGCAGTCCGAGAGCGAGGCCATGTGGGCCCTCTCGCTGCCCATCCCGTTCACCCCGCCGCTGCACGCCGGGGCCGGCGGCTACTTCGCCCCCCACATCCGCAGCTACATCCGCCGGGCCAAGGCGCCCGATCACATCGGCATGCTGGTGGCGCTCAAGGACCGCCAGAACGGGGTCAAGAACCCCTACGCCCACCTCCACGAGCACGACATCTCGTTCGACTCCATCAAGGAGTCGATGATGCTGTGGGACCCGATCCGCTACGCCGAGACCTGCCCGTCGTCCGACGGCGCGTGCGCCCTCGTGCTGGGCAGCGAGAAGGTGGCCGACGACGCCATGGCCGAGGGCCGCCAGCCGGCCTGGATCCAGGGCACGGCCATGCGCTCGGAGCCGACGCTCTCCGCCGAGCGCGACACCGTGCTCCCGCTCGGCGGCGCCCTCTGCGCCGCCGACGTGTACAAGCAGGCGGGGATCACCAACCCCCGCAAGGACGTCGACGCCGTCGAGATGTACGTGCCGTTCAGCTGGTTCGAGCCCATGTGGCTGGAGAACCTCGGCTTCGCCGAGCCCGGTGAGGG
>JBBRFU010000068.1:0-18816 GCA_038241315.1 Acidimicrobiales bacterium
GCGGGGTCTCGAAGATCAGCCAGCCACCGCCAGCGTCGATCGAGGACCAGCCGAGCACGTCCCGCAGGAAGGCCCGGGTGGCGTCTGCGTCATCGGAGTAGAGGATCGTGTGGACACCGCTGATCATGTGCCGAACGTACCCGACGGCGGGCAATCGCCGCGGTTGCAACCGACCGACCCCGCCGAGCACTGCCACGCCGACCACATCACCGAATGGACCGACGGCGGCCTCACCAGCCAAGACAACGGCCGCCTCCTCTGCCCCACCCACAACCGCCAACGCCTCGGCCGCACCGACCCACCCACCGGCGGCGCCCCCTGACCCGGGGTCGTATCGAGCGGGTGCCGGAGCGGCGTCCACCCACGCCGGCCGACCTCCTGGGCCCTTCGAGCTGGCCGAACCGGCAGGGCAGCGGCACGATGCGCGACGCTCGCGCGCCCGCTGGCGGTGCCATGCTCGGACCAGGCAGATGACGGGAGGCAGCGGTGGGACCGATCGGCAGACGGGTGATCCAGGCGCTCTGCGTCGTCGGCATCGTCGCGTGCCTGGGGCTGGCGGCTCAGACCGCCTTCGTGCGCAGCGAGTACGTGGGCGACACGCGCTGCTACCCCACCTTGTGGCAGCGCAACGGCCGGGCCGTGTGCGCCGACAGCAACCGCCGCCGAGACATCGTGGTCGTTGCCGCGGTGGCGGGCGCCGTCGGGCTCACCGGCGCAGCCCGGGCGCTCCGGCGGGGTGCCTCGTCGGACGACGGCCCGATGCGACCCACGGACGAGCGTGCGCCGGTCCGATCCGGCTGAGCGGCGACCGGGCTGACCGGGCTGACCGGGCTGACCGGGCTGACCGGGCTCGCTACTGGCCGTCGGTGCGTTCGGAGACGACCTTGGAGGAGCCGCCGGGCTGCATGGTGACGCCGTAGAGGCAGTCGGCGGCTTCCATGGTGCGCTTCTGGTGGCTGACGATGATCAGCTGCGCGTCGTCGCGGAACTCCTGCACCAGGTCGAGGAAGCGAGAGAGGTTCACGTCGTCGAGGGCGGCCTCGACCTCGTCCATCACGTAGAAGGGGCTGGGGCGGGCGCGGAACACGGCGAACAGGAAGGCCAGCGCCACCAGCGAGCGCTCGCCGCCGGAGAGAAGCGAGAGCTTCCGCACGTTCTTGCCCGAGGGGCGGGCCTCCACCTCGATGCCGGTGTCGAGCAGGTTCTCCGGGTCGGTGAGCTTCAGGCGGCCCTTGCCGCCGGGGAACAGCGTCTCGAACAGCTGGGTGTAGTTCTCCGACACCTCGGAGAAGGCGGAGGCGAACACGCTCACGATCTCGGCGTCGATGGCGCGGATGACCTTCGAGAGGTCCCGGCGGGACGACTTCACGTCCTCCAGCTGGGCCTGGAGGAACTCGTGGCGCTCCTGGAGGGCCTGGAACTCCTCGAGGGCGAGCGGGTTGATCGGGCCCATGATCCGCAGGTCCCGTTCGAGCTCGCGCACGCGGGCGGGGCCGGTGACGTGCTCGGGGAGCTCGGGCGCCGGCGCGGCCATGGCCGCCTCCGGTTCGAGGTCGAGGTCTCGGCGGAGGGCCTCCACGGCGTTCTCCAGCCGCAGCGTCACCTCGGCGCCCTCGATCTCGGCCCGCTGGGCCTTCTCGCGGAGCTCGGTGAGGGCCCGCTCGGCGGCGGCCCGCTCCTTGCGGGTGGCCTCCAGGTGCACCGTGACCTGACGGGTGGCCTCGGACTGCTGGCGACGGCGCTCGCGCAGCTCGCCCAGCTCGCCCTCGACCAGGTCCAGGCGTTCGGCCACGTAGGCCGCCAGGGCGGCGGTGGCCTGCGCCCGTCGATCGAGCTCGACCCGGCGCTCGGCGGCCTGCTGGCGCTCCACGACGTGGCGGGACAGCCGCTGGTCGATCTCGGCGGAGCGACGCTCGAGGAACTGCCGGCGCTCGTCGAGCCCGGCGGCGCGGACCTCGAGGTCGCTGCGCTGCTTGGACACGGCCCGGGCCCGCTCGTCGATGCGGCTCCGGGCCTCGGCCATGGCCCGACCCTGCTCGGCCACCGCGGCTTCCTCGGCTTCGAGGGCAGGGAGGCGGGCCGCCAGCTCGTCGACGCGGGCGACGTCTCGGCGGGCCCGCTCCTCCAGCTCGGCCACGTGGGCGCGCAGGCCCTCCACCTCGGCGGCGCCGTCGCTGCGGTCGCGCTCGACGCGGGCGAGCGCGTCGGCCGACGCCTTGCGACGCGAGGCGTTGCGGTCGAGCTCCTTGGAGAGCTCCGTCTCGTGCTGGCGGGCCTCGCGGAGCACGGTGCGGGCGGCACCCACCGCCTCGCGGGCGGCGGCCGCGGCGGAGGTGGCGGCCTCGGCCCGTCCGCGGGCCTCCTCCAGGGCGGCGCCCGTGGCGCCCGAGCCGGTGGCACCCACCCGCCACCCCGTGGGGCCGAAGCGGTCGCCGGTGCGGGTGACCACCACCGTGTCGGGGTTGGCCAGGGCGACGTCGACCGCCGCGGTCCAGTCGGCCACGGCGACGCAGCTCCCCACCAAGACGTCGAGCAGGGCGTCGACCCCCGGGCGGATGCCGCGCACGTGGTCGCGCACGGCCTCGCCGTCGGAGCCGAGCGGGAGGCGGTTGCGACCGGCGCCGAGGGCCAGCACGGCCCCGGCGGCGTCGCCGGCACGCAGCTCGGCCAACGCCCGGCGTCCGCTGTCGACCGAGTCCACCACCACGGCGGCGATCGCCTCGCCCGCCGCGGCCTCGAACGCCGGCTCCCAGCCCGGGTCCACCTCGACCACGTCGAGCAGGGTGCCCACCACGCCGTCGATCGACGCCAGCCGCTCGGCGCCGGCCCGGGCGCGGGCCTGGTCCAGGGCCAGGGCGAGGGCATCGGCGCGGGCGGTCCAGGTGTGCTGCTCCGCCTCGGCCTGGCGGCCCACCTCCTCGGCGTCGTCGAGCGCCCCCTCGGCCGCCCGGCGGGCGGCCTCGGCGGCCACCAACCGCTCGGTGAGCGGGGCCTCGTCTCCCTCGCCGCCCGCCAGGTCGGCCCGGAGCCGGTCGGCCTCGGCGGCCAGCACCGAGAGCTTCTCCTCGAGGGCATCCAGCCGGCTGCGGCCACGCGTGGCCTCGGCCTGGCTGCGGTCCACGCTGAGCCGCACCGCGGCGAGCTCGCCGCGCGCCTCGGCCGCGGCACCGGTGACCGTGGGGGCGCCCTCGGACCAGTCGCGCTGGAAGGCCTGGCGCGCCACGGCCAGGTCGGACTCGGCCCGGGCCAGCTCCTCGGCGGCGGGCGCCAGCTCGGCCCCGAGCGCCTCCACCTCGCGCAGCTCCTCGGTGAGGCGGGCGGCGTCGGCCTCCAGGTTGGCGGTCACGTCGGCGTCGACCGACGCGCCGCGGTCGCGCTCGATCCCGCGGCTGCGCTCGGCCAGCACGGCGGCGAGGCCCCGGGCCTTCTCGCGCAGCGACTCGAAGCGCACGAGCGCGTCGCCGAGGTCGTCGCCGCCCATCGCGGAGAGGCGCGCCTCGGTGGCCAGCACCTCGGCATCGAGCTGGCGGAGGCGGGTGCGGACCTCCCGCTCCTCGACCTCCAGGCCCTGCCGGGTGCGCTGGCCCTGCTCGAGCCGGGCCCGCAGGCGGGTGAGCTCCAGGCCGGCCAGGTGGATGCGCAGGGCGGTGAGCTCGGCGACCACGTCGCCGTGGCGGCGGGCCGCGTCGGCCTGCTTCTCGAGCGGGCGCAGCTGGCGCCGCACCTCGCGCAGCAGGTCCTGGAGGCGGGTGAGGTTGCCCTCGGTGGCCGTGAGGCGCCGCTCGGCCTTCTCCTTGCGCCGCCGGAACTTCAAGACGCCGGCGGCCTCCTCGATGATCAGGCGGCGGTCCTCGGGGCGGGCGTTGAGCACCGCGTCGATCTGGCCCTGGCTGATGATCACGTGCTGCTGGCGACCCACGCCGGAGTCCGACAGGAGCTCCTGGATGTCGAGCAGGCGGCACGGGACGCCGTTGATGGCGTACTCGCTGTCGCCCGTCCGGAACAGGATGCGGGTGAGGGTGACCTCGTTGAACTCGATGGGCAGGTGCCCACCGGTGTTGTCGATGGTCAACGACACCTCGGCCCGCCCGAGGGCCGGGCGCTTCTGGGTGCCGGCGAAGATGACGTCGTCCATCTTCTGGGAGCGCACCGCGCTCGGGGCCTGGGCCCCCAGGACCCAGCCGATGGCGTCGACCACGTTCGACTTGCCGCTGCCGTTGGGGCCCACCACCACGGTGACGCCCGGCTCCATCACGAGGGTGGTCGAGTCGGCGAACGACTTGAACCCCTTGATGGACAGCGACTTCAGGAACACCGGCGCCTCCTGCGACTGGACCGACGGAGCAGGCTAGTGCCGGGCCGCAGGAGGCCCCGCCGCGGGCTCAGGTGCTGGTGACGCCCAGCAGCTCACAGGCGCCGCGGGGGCGGCCCTCGGCGGGCACCAGCACGTCGACCACGGTCTCCCCGCCCCGCTCCACCACGGTGGTGGCGGTGGCGGCCTGGGCGAACAGGTCGCCGGTGCGGTCCACGAGGCCGACGTCGACCCGGAACACGCCGGGCCCGCCGGTCTCGTGCTGCACCTCGATCGTGGCCAGCACCCCGCCGTCGGTGCGCCGGCAGCTCACCAGGGTGCCGCTGGCCGTGCCTGGCGGGCCGGTGACCGCCGGGACGGTGGGGGACGGCTGGAGGCCCGTGGTGACCGGCGGGGACGCCACGGTGGCCGGCGGGGCGGCGGGCGGCGGGCTCGTGGTGGCCACCGCCCGGTCGGGCGTGGGGGCCTCGGTGGTGGTGGGCGAGCGCCGGGCCTCGGAGGTGGGCGGCGCGGGCTCGGTGATGGGGACCGTGGGCTCGGTGGTGGCCGGGGCGGCCGCGCCGGGATCGGTACCGGGATCCGATGCGGCATCGGCATCCGGATCGGGATCGGGGGCGCCGGTGGTGGACGGCACCCCGAGGTCGCCGGGCGCCGTGGTGCGCACGGGCGCGGCCACGATCTCGTCGGGGACGGTGCCGCCCCGGCCGAACACCACGACCGCCGCCACCAGCACGGCCAGCAGGGCCGCACCGGCGGCCGTCTCGGGAAGCCAGCGCAGCGGGCCCCGACGCCCACCGGCGAGCGCGCTCGGCGCCGTGGTGCGAGCGGTACGGCGGCGGCCACGGCGGGCCCGGGCGGCGACCCCGACCGACGCGGGCAGGACGACCGGCACCGGGAGGGCGTCGGCGGGATCGCTGGAGAGGTCGCCGGGGACGCCCGCCTCCGCATCGGCCTCGTGGGCGAGGCCGGTTCCCAGCGCATCGGTGGACCACTCGTCGAGCGGGAAGGTGTGGTCGGCGTTGTTGGCCCGGTCCATCACCACGAGCGTGGCCCCGTCGCTCGCCACGGCGGCGGTCTGGTCGGGGCCCAGGATGACGGGCTCGCGCAGGGCGGTGGCGACGCGGGTGCGGCCGGCCAGGCAGGCGATGGTGGCGCCGCCGTCGGACTCGGCGGTCACGTGGAAGCGGCCGCGAGGCGTGGACACGGTGGCCGGGCCGACCTTGACCTCGTGGCGCCACGGGCTGCGCTGGCGGCCGGCGGCGAACCAGAGCTGACCCTGGTCGAGGCGGGTGACCAGGGCCGGCTCACCGCCCGGGGCCCGCACCTGCTCACGGGACCAGGTGGACCAGGGGGCCACGCGGGTGACCGCCCCGTCCGGGTCGGTGAGGGTGATGGGCGTGGTGGCGGCGCCCACCTCGAGACCCGCAGCTTCGGCGTGATCGCCGGTCGGATCGTCGTTGGGGTTCGTCACGGTCCGTAACTTTACTCGACGCGACCGCTCGGAGCGTGATGGTGGGCTTGGGTCGTTCGACCCATTGACGCCGAGCCGCCGGCCCGAGGGCCCCGGACCGGCGGCCCGGGGCCGCTGGCCTCAGACCTGGCAGGCCTCGCAGAGGTACACCGGCTTGTTGCCCATGCGGACCTTGGACACCACGCCCCGGCAGCGCTGGCACGCCAGCCCGTCGCGCTCGTAGACCTGCAGCTCGGCCGTCCAGCCGCCCGGCTTGCCGGTGAGGTCGGCGTACTGACCGTCGGAGGTGGTGACGCCGCGGTGCTTCGCCGACTCGTGGAGCGTCTCCACCACGGCGCGGAAGAACCGGCGGATCTCCTGGGTGGAGAGGGAGGAGACGTCGCGGTCGGGGCGCAGGCCGGACGCGTGGAGGACCTCGTCGGCGTACACCGGGCCGATGCCGGCCACGACCGTGCGGTCCATGAGCAGGGCGCGGAGCTTGGTGCCGCGGTGGCGCAGGATGCGCTCGCCGAACACCGTCCACGACACCGGTTCGTCGAGCACGTCGACGCCCAGCGTGGCGAGGTGGGGCACCGCCTCGGTGAGCTGGTCGAAGGGCACCACGAACAGCTCGAGGCCGCCGGTCTCGTCGATGGCGCGCAGCTGGCCGCCCTGGGTGAAGGCGATGACCACCTTGGTGGCCTTGTCGACCGCGTCCTTGGCCGCGTGGCGGCGCAGCTGGCCGCCGGCATGGATGTCGAACACCAGGGCGTCACCGGAGTCGAGCTTGGCCACCAGCAGCAGGTCGCGCCGCACGATCGAGTTGATCTTGGTGCCCTCGAGCAGGGTGGTGAACTGCTTCTTGTTCGTGTGGCGCGGGATGGCCCCCGACCCCGGGACCTCGACGGTCTTGATCCGCTTGCCGCCGACCTCGCGATCCAGATCACGTCGCAGGGTCTCGATCTCGGGCACCTCAGCCATCGGATTCCTCTTCTGCGGGTGCGTCCCCGCGTTGGGGGCCGAGCTGGTGCCACGCTTCTTGGGCGGCAGCCTGCTCGGCCTGCTTCTTCGATCGGCCGGAGCCGGATCCGAACGGGTCCTCGTCGAGGAACACCACCGCTCGGAAGGTCTTGTCGTGCTCGGGGCCGTCCTCGGTGATCTCGTAGCGGATCTGCCGGGCGTGCTCCTGGGCCACCATCTCGTGGAGACGGCTCTTGTGGTCGGGTGAGCCGGCGTCGGCGAGCCGGGGGGCCACCAGCCGGTCGACGAGCTCGTGGGCGGCCAGCTGGCCCCCATCGAGGTACACCGCGCCGATGATGGCCTCCATGGCGTCGGCGAGGATGGAGGGCCGGCTCCGCCCGCCGGATGCGGCCTCGCCCTTGCCGAGCAGGAGCACCTCGCCCACGTCGAGCTCCACGGCCATCTCGGCCAGCGCCGGGGCGCAGACCACCGAGGCGCGGATGCGCGACAGCTGGCCCTCGCCGGCCTCGGGGTGGCGCCGGTAGATGTCGTCGGTGACGATCACGCCCAGCACGGCGTCGCCCAGGAACTCGAGGCGCTCGTTCGACGCGTAGCCGGCGTGCTCGGCGCAGTACGACCGGTGGGTGAGCGACTGGCCCAGCAGGCCGGGGTCACCGAAGGCGTAGCCGAGGCGCTCGCCGAAGGCGGCGAGCGCCTTCGGGGGGATGGGGTGGCGAGGGGTCGACGCGCCGGGGGGCGCGGGGCGCTCGCCCGGCAACGTGCCGGGCGAGTCGTCCCCACCGGTCCGGTCCGGCATCGCCGGCCCCTCGACCACGCGCTACTTGCCGTCGAGCTTGGCGAACACGTAGTCGACGGCGTCGCGGACGGTCTTGAGGTCTTCGAGGTCCTCGTCTTCGATCCGGAAGCCGACCGAGCGCTCGCCCAGCTCCTCCTCGAGCTCCTCCACGAGCTCGATGAGCGCGAGCGAGTCGGCGCCGAGGTCGTCGTTGAACGAGTCTCCCTCGGTGATGCCCGACGGATCGGTCTCGAGGATGTCGGCGAGGCGGTCACGGACCAGCTCGAAGACTTCCTGGCGGCTCATCGGCCCCTGCTCCACGTGGGTCTCTGCGGGCACGGTGTTCTCCTGGTCGGCGGTTCTGGACGGCGGGACACCCTAGCAAACCCCGGACTTTGTGCGCTTGTGACGAGCCTTCACCCCGCAGGGTGAGCGATGGCGAGGGCTCGGGGATCCACGCGACGCCGGCCGAAGCCGGCGTGGCGAGCGCTCGGGCTCGAGGCGCTCCGGCGGTCAGACCGGTCGGATGGCCCGGGCGAGGGCGCCGACGAGGTCGGTGTCGACCAGGTCGGTGGCCACCCGCACCGCGTTCACCACGGCGGTGGCCGAGGAGGACCCGTGGCTGATGATGCACGGGCCGTTGAGGCCGAGCAGCAGGGCGCCGCCGGTGTTGTCGGGGTCGAGCTGGGCGTAGAGCGGGAGCAGGGCCGGCACCAGGACCTCGGCGGCGGCGCGGGTGGCGTCGTCGGTGTCGAACGCGGCCAGGATGGCGGCCACCAGGGCCCGCATGCCGCCCTCGAGGGTCTTGAGGACGACGTTGCCGGTGAAGCCGTCGGTGACCACCACGTCGAGGTCGGGCGACATGATGTCTCGTCCCTCGACGTTGCCCACGAACGTGGCGCCGGTGCCCTGGGCCCAGGACCCCTCGGCCAGCAGGGCGTGGGTCTCCTTCACCAGCGGCGTGCCCTTCGTGGGCTCCTCGCCGATGGAGAGCAGCCCGACCCGGGGCGACTCGATGCCGTAGCGGTGGGCGGCGTAGACGGCGCCCATCTGGGCGAACTGGACCAGCCACTCGGCCGAGCACTCGGCGTTGGCGCCGGCATCGAGCAGCACCGTCGGCGTGTCGGCGCCGGGGACCGGGATGGGGGTGGCGATGGCCGGGCGGAACACGCCGGGCAGGCGCTTCATGCGCAGCAGCGCGGCGGCCATGGTGGCGCCGGTGTTGCCGGCCGAGACCATGGCGCACGCCTTGCCGTCGCGCACGGCCTCGGCGGCCCGGACCAGCGAGGAGTCCTTCATGGTGCGGACGCTGCGGCCGGGGTCGGCGTCCATGGCGATCACCTCGGACGCGGGGATGACCTCGAGGCCGTGGGCGTCGCCCAGCTCCTCGGGGCGCCCCACCAGCACGACGCGGACGCCCAGCTCGTCGACCGCGCGCCGGGCGCCGGCCACGATCTCGGCCGGCGCCTCGTCGCCGCCCATCGCGTCGATCGCGACGGGAAGGCGCTCCAGTTCGGTCACAGCGGTACGACGATCAGTCGACGTCGATGGCCTGGCGGCCGTGGTACCAGCCGCAGTTGCCGCACACCACGTGCGGCACCTTGGCGGAGCCGCAGCGAGGGCACAGGCTGCGGGAGGGGGCGTCGAGCGTCCACGCCGAAGCCCGGCGGCTCCGGCTCTTGCTCTTGGAGGTCTTCTTCTTGGGGACAGCCATCGTCGTCGTCCTGGTGGTCGAGATCTTCAGGCACGGCGGTGCGCCTGACGCGAGGGGTAGATGGTAGCGGGGACGGCCTCGCCGGAGCGAAGTGGCCGCGCCGGCTCGCCTACAGGTCGAGGTCGTCGAGGGCGGCCCAGCGGGGGTCCCGCGGGACCTCGCCCTCGGGCTCCGGATCGGTCTCGGGCGACGGGTCGGGGTCCGGCGCGACCGCCGGGAAGGCCTCGGGAGCCGGGCCCTGGCAGTCGTCGTCGCAGAGGGGCGCCAGCGGCAGGGCGAGCAGAGCGGTGTCGTGCAGCAGGGGCCCCACATCGATCTGGTCGCCCACGAGGGGCCACGTCTCCCCCTCCACCGGGCGGGTCTCGTAGACCTCCCGCACGTCGACCGACGCCACGCCGCTCACCTCGCGCAGGCAGCGGCGGCAGGCCCCCACCCACGGCACGTGCACCGCACCGGTGAGCACCACGCCGTCGGAGATCGACTCCAGGTCCGCCTCGAGCACGATCTCGGCACCGTCGACGACGGCCACGTCGGACAGGCGCAGGCCGTTGGCCTCGAGGCGACGCTCCACCGCCAGGCGCGAGCCGAGGTGGCGCCGGATCTCGGTGACCGAGACCAGGAGGCGCGGCGGCGCGGGGACCTCGGTCATGATCGGGGCTGGTCGAAGTACTCGTCGGCCGCCGCGGACTCGAGCTCGGTCTGGTCGCCCCGGCCGAGGTTCGTGGCCTGCAGCTTCTCTCGGCCCGATCCCACCAGCTTCAAGGTGCGCTCCAGCACGATCTCGAAGCCGGCCAGCTTCTGGTCGCAGAAGTCCTCGCACTCGAGGCGGAGGCGGCGGGCCTCGGCCTCGGCCCCGTCGATGATGCGACGGGCGCGGTGCTCCGCGGCCTTGACCACCTCGGTGCGCTGGACCATGCGCTCGGCGTGGGCCCGGGCCGCGTCGAGGATCTCGTCGCCGTCGGCGCGCATCTTGGCGAGGTACTCCTCGCGCTCCTTGCGGAGCCACCGAGCCTCCCGCAGCTCGTCGGGGAGGCGGTCGATGGCCTCCTCGAGCAGCTCCAGGACCTCCTCCTTGTTGATCATCGCCGAGGCCGAGAGCGGCATGGGCCGGGCCCCGCTGATGAGGTCGGCCACCCGGCGCAGCAGCTCCTCGGCGTCCACGGGCTGGGACCGGCCCCGCAGGAGCTGGCGGCCGCGCGGCTCGGGCGTCTCCTCCTCGGGGAGCTCGTCGTCGGCCGCGGCGTCGTAGGGGAAGTCGTCGTAGCTCATCGGGGGAACCGCTCCTTCAACGCCGCCGCGACGGGCGGGGGGACCGTGGACGTGACGTCGCCGCCGAACTTCGCGATCTCGCGGATCAGCTTGGAGGCCACGAACGAGTGGGTGGTGGCCGAAGGGAGGAACACGGTGTGCACCCCCGAGATGGCCAGGTTCATCTGGGCCTGCTGGAGCTCGGACTCGAAGTCGGAGACCACCCGCAGGCCCTTCACGATGAAGTCGGCGCCGATCTCCCTGGCCAGGTCGACCACCAGGCTGGAGAAGCTGGTGATGGTGACGTTGGGGAGGTGGGAGACCGAGGCCCGCACCAGGTCTTGGCGCTCCTCCAGGTCGAAGAGGCCGGTGCCCTTCTGCGGGTTGCGGATGGCCGCCACCACCACCTCGTCCCACAGGCGCGACGCCACCTCGATGAGCTCGAGGTGTCCGTTGTGGATGGGATCGAACGATCCCGGATACAGGACTCGGGTCACGAGGGGGCTCCGGCGGGGGACGCGAACGTGACCACCGTACTTCCGTACTGCTTGGCCCTCGTGCTTCGGAGGCCGGGCGGCAACGGCACCTCGCGGTCCGATTCGACCACCACGACACCGTCCGGGGCGAGGCCGGCGACCGCCTGGGCCAGGAGGTCGTCCCAGTCGTCGAAGGCGTACGGCGGGTCGAGCAGCACCAGGTCCCACGGCCCGCCGGTGGCCGCGGCACGGGCACCGTCGCCCCCCACCACCGTGGCCCGGTCCCCCAGCCCGGTGCCCGCCAGGTTGGCCGCCACCACGGCCCGGGCCGTGGCGTCGACCTCCACGAACGTCACGTGGTCGGCGCCGCGCGAGAGCGCCTCGATGCCGAGGGCGCCGCTGCCGGCGTAGGCGTCGACCACCCGGGCGCCGGCCACCGCGCCCAGGCTGTCGAGCGCGTTGAACACCGCCTCGCGCACGCGGTCGCTGGTGGGGCGGGTGGCGGTGCCGGGCGGCACGTCGAGGCGCCGGCCGCGGGCGTCGCCGGCGACCACCCGCAGCGCACCCTTGGTGGGCGCCGGTCGGGCGGCTCGTCCTCGCGGTCTCGGTGGCACGGCCGCAGTCTCGCAGCCCCGGCGGTAGGTTCGGCAGCCATGGCCGACCCGGGACCCACCGACACCTCGGGTGCGCCCCTCGTGCCCGATCGCATCACGTGCATCGACTGCGGGGGCGTCGCCCACCTGTTGTCGCGGCCCGACGACACCGGGCGGTTCTGGCCCGGCGACCTCGCGGTCTACCGGTGCGAGGACTGCATGGACCGGTGGGACCTGGTGGTCCCCGACGAGGGCGACGGGTCCGACGGCCGCCCCGACTGGTGACGGGCCGCGGTCGCGCCGGCTGACGGGCGGCTGGGCGGCCGCCGGCGGCCCGATGCCGGTCAGACGCCGTTCTTGTGGACCTTGTCGACCTGCACCTTGAGGATCACCCGGCCCTCGGGCCCGACGGGGTTCCCGTAGGGCCCACCGGTGTACTTCTGCGAGAGCTCGTCGATGTCGGCGCGGGCCGGGTCACCGTCGATCGTCTCCACGACGCTCCCGCGGGCCTCGACGTACTGGTAGGGGTTGTCGGCGGCGAAGACCGTGACCGTCACCCGCGGGTCGCGAGAGATGTTGCGGAACTTCTGCCGCCCCTTCTCGGTGTTGATGAGCACGTGGTCGTCGTCGGCGTGGACCCACATGAGCTGGGTCTGGGGCTGCCCGTCGGGCATCAGCGTGGTGAGGGCGGCGAAGTTCTTGGCGGTGGCCAGCGCCTTGAGGTCCGGATCGATCGTCATGGCTCGAACGGTACCGGCGGTCGTCGGCGCCACCTACGTGTCGGCGCCGTCCTCGTCGGTGGGCAGGCGGCCCCACTCCTCCTCCGGTGCCGGCTGGGAGCTCGACGGGAACTCCCGGAGCGGGCCGGTGGGCGTGGCGTCCCAGGCGGCGAAGGTGAGCGGCGTCTGGAGCCAGATGGTGAGGAGGCGCGCCACCGCGTCGACCGAGGCCAGCTCGGTGCGCTCCCAGCCGTGGCTGCCGTCGAGCCCGAAGGCGATGAGGGCGGCCCGGGTGCCGGCGCCCGACTCCAGGGCGGCGGCCACGTCGGACCGGTACCACTTGAACGTGTCGCGGGCATAGGGGATGCGGGCGGCGCGCGCGAGGCGGCACAGGCGCCGGGTGAGGTGGTAGTCGAAGGGGCCCGTCATGTCGGCCATGGGGATGGTGACGCCGTGCTCGATGGAGTGCTGGCCCGGCGCGCAGACGGCGTTGTCCACCGACACCATCTCGGCCACGTCCTCGCCCAGCCCGTGGCTGGCGCCGTGGCCGACCTCCTCGGCGATGGTGATCAGCAGGTTGGCCTTGTGCTCGAGCTCCACGCCGTGGTCGACGAGGGCCTTCACCGCGGCGAGGGCGGCGGCCACGCCGGCCTTGCCGTCGAGGTGGCGCGACACCAGGAACCCGGAGTCGGTCACCTCGGGGCTGGCCACCAGGGCGACGGAGTCGCCGACCTGGATCCCGAGCGCCCGCAGGTCCTCCACGTTCGACGCCCGCTGGTCCACGCGCACCTCCACGTGGTCCCACCCCACGCCCTGCACGTCGACCTCGTCGCCGAAGGCGTGCCCGCTGGCCTTCAGCGGGAGCACCGTGCCGCTGTAGACGCGGTCGGGCTCCTCCACGAAGATCGTCACCCGGGCGCCCTCGGCGAAGCGGGCCGAGAAGCTGCCGATGGGGATGACGGCGAGGCGGCCGTTGTCCTTGAGGGCGCTGACCATGCACCCGATGGTGTCGGCGTGGACCACCACGGCCCGGTCCACCGAGGCGGACCGCCCGGGCAGCTCGGCCACCAGGGCCCCGCGCCGGGTGAGCTCGAAGGGGAGCCCGATCTCCACCATCACGTCGCCGATGAGCTGCATCACCGCGTCGGTCCGGCCCGACGGGCTCGGGGTGCGGAGCATGCGGAGCAGCAGGTCGGTCATCCAGGCCCGGTCGATCGGGAGCTGGGACGGGTCTTCGAGCGCGGGCTGGGCCGCGGGGCCGAGGGGCACGGAGCGATCACCTTCGAGGTACAGGGGCGGGGGCCCACGGTACCGACCGGCTCACGTGTGGTGCTGATCGCCGTCCGGGGCGTTGGGCTGCCAGGCCCACGCCGTGGGGCGGGTGCCGGGGAGGAGGTAGTCGATGAAGGCGGCCGCGGTGGGGCGGGGCTCGTGGTTCGCCAGGCCCGGGCGCTCGTTGGCCTCGATGAAGACGTAGGTGGGCCCGTCGACCGCGGGGACGAGGAGGTCGATGCCGGTGACCGGGATGCCGATCGCGCCGGCGGCCCGGACCGCGGCCTCGCCGAGCTCGGGGGCGAGCTCGTCGGTGACGTCGTGGATGGTGCCGCCCGTGTGGAGGTTGGCGGTGCGACGGACCCGCAGCACCTCGCCCGCCGCCAGGATGTCGTCGAGCTGGTGGCCCGCCTCGCGCACGGTCGCCTCGGTCAGCTCGTCGAGCGGGATCGTGGACTCCCCGCCGGTGGCCGCCTCCCGGCGGCGGCTCCGGGCCTCGATGAGCTCCCGCACCGTGTGGCGCCCGGTGCCCACGACCTCGGCCGGCTTGCGCACGGCCGCGGCCACCACCGCCCCGTCGATCACCACGATCCGCAGGTCGTCGCCCTCGCAGCACGCCTCCAGGAGGATCTCGGTGCCTGCGCCGCCGGCACGGGTGATGGCGGCGTCGAGGTCGTCGTGGGTGGTCACGCCCACCGTGATGCCGATGCCCTGCTCGCCGCGCACCGGCTTGACCACCACCGACCCCATCTCGTCGAGGAAGCGGTGGTCGGCCTCGTCGAAGGTGGCGGTGCGGCCAGGGGGCACCGTCACCCCCGCCTCGGCCACCACCTTGCGGGTGATGCGCTTGTCGTCGCAGCGGCTCATGGCCACCGCGGAGGTGTACTCCGACAGCGACTCGCGCGTGATGACGGACCTCCCGCCGTGCTCGAGGCGGAGGTAGCCGGCGTCGGCGTCGAGCACGTCGACCCGCACGCCTCGCCGCAGGGCCTCGTCGGCGATGATCCGAGCGTAGGGGTTGAGGTGGTCGAGGTCGTCGTGGGGCAGCGGCGCGAACAGGCGCTCGTTGATGGCGTTCTTCCGCTTCACCCCGAAGACGGGGACCCGTTCGAACCCCAGCTTCTCGTAGAGGGCGATGGCGGGCTCGTTGTCGTGCATGACCGACAGGTCGAGGTAGGCCCGGCCCCGGGCCTGGAAGCGTTCCAGGAGGGTGCGCACCAGGAGCTCCCCCACGCCGGGCTGCACCGTGGACGGGTCGACGGCGAGGCACCACAGGCTGCAGCCGTTGTCGGGGTCGTCGAAGAGCCGGGTGTGGTCGACGCCCGTGACGGTGCCGAGGACCTCGCCCGAGGCCAGGTCCTCGGCCACCAGGTAGGTGATGTGGCGGGTGGTGCGGTGGTTGTCCCACATCACGTCGACGTCGGCGGGCACCATCCCGCACCGCACGTAGATGGCGTTCATCGCCTCGCAGTAGTCGCGCGACGCGATCTGGCGCACCATCACCCCGGCCGCGGGGCGCGGGTGGGGCCGGTAGTTGTGCATCCACATGCGGAACGTGAAGCTCGGGTCGATGAAGAACTCCTGGGGCTGGGTGGCCACCAGGACGTGGGGGTCGTGCAGGTAGAGGCAGATGTCGCGGCGTCCGCTGGCTTCGTCCCGCAGCACGTCGCGCAGGCCGTCGTGGTCGGCGAAGGTCTGCCCAAACACGAGCCGCCCCCAACCCAGCTCCTGCACCACGTCGCGGCCCATCCCCGCGGTGAGGTGGTCCGGGGGGCGCTCCCACGAGGTGGTGGAGATGGCGTCGCCCCGGTCCCACCCCTTGGGGGTGGTGGACGACCGGCGCCGCGGGCCGCCCGAGCCGCGTCCGCTCACGCGGCCGCACCGGTGATGCCGTGGTGCTGGAGCCAGAGCTCCAGCAACCCGATCTGCCAGAGCTGGTTGCCCCGGAGCTGGGTGAGCTGCCCGTTGGGGTCGGCGAGCAGGCGCTCCACGGCATCGGGGCGGAACAGCCCCCGCTCCTTCGCCTCGGGGGCGTGGAGCGCGTCGCGGACCAGGTCGAGGTACGGGCCCTGGAGGTGCTTGAGGGCCGGCACGGGGAAGTAGCCCTTGGGCCGGTCGATGACCGCGGCGGGCACCACCCGGCGGGCCGCCTCCTTCAGCACCCCCTTGCCGCCCTGGGCGGTCTTCAGCGACGGCGGGATCTGGGCCGCCAGCTCCACCAGCTCGTGGTCGAGGAAGGGCACCCGGGCCTCGAGCCCCCACGCCATCGTCATGTTGTCGACCCGCTTCACCGGGTCGTCGGTGAGCATGATCGTGGTGTCGAGCCGCAGGGCCCGATCGGTGGCGGTGTCGGCGCCCGACGCGGCGAAGTGGTCGCGGACGAAGCGGCCCGACTCGTCGGCAGCGGCCAGCCAGCCGGGGTCGACCAGGTCGGCCATCGTCTCGTGGCCCCGGTCGAAGAAGGCGGCCCGGTAGCTCGCCAGCGCCGCCTCCACGTCGGCGTCGCCGGCGTCGGCCATCGGCGGGTACCAGTGGTAGCCGGCGAACACCTCGTCGGCGCCCTGGCCTGACTGCACCACCTTCACGTGCTTCGAGACCTCCTGGCTGAGGAGGTAGAACGCCACCGCGTCGTGGCTCACCATCGGCTCGCTCATGGCCCCGATGGCGTCGCCGAGCGCGGGCAGCATCCGGGCGGTGTCGATGCGCAACTGGTGGTGGGTGGTGGCGAAGCGCTCGGCCACGATGTCCGACCACTGGAACTCGTCGCCCGCCTCGCCGCCGGCCGCCTCGAAGCCGATCGAGAACGTCTCCAGCCCGGTCTGCCCGGCCTCGGCCAGGAGGCCCACGATGAGGCTGGAGTCGAGGCCGCCCGACAGCAGGCACCCGACCGCCACGTCGGCCACCAGGCGCCGCTCCACGGCCAGCCGCAGGGCGTCGAGGGTGGCGTCCTCCCAGTCCCGCTCGGACCAGGAGGCCTTGGCGGGGTCGCGCTCGAACCGGGGCGCCCAGTAGGTGGTCTCGGTGCGGCGACCGTCGGGCTCGACGGCGAGCAGCGTGCCCGGCGGCAGCTTCCGCACGCCCTCGAGGATCGTGTGCGGGGCCGGCACCACGGAGTGGAAGGTCAGGTAGTGGTGGAGGGCGACCCGGTCGATCCGGGTGTCGACGCCGCCGCCGGCCAGGATCGCCGGGAGGGTGGAGGCGAAGCGCAGCCGCCCGTCGACGTCGGCGAGGTACAGCGGCTTGATGCCGAGGCGATCGCGGCCGAGCAGGAGCCGACCGGAGTCGCGCTCGGAGATGGCGAAGGCGAACATGCCGTGCAGGTGATCGACGAAGCGGTCCCCCCACTGCCGGTACGCCTTCAGGAGCACCTCGGTGTCGCTGTGGGAGAAGAACCGGTGACCCTCGGCCATCAGCTCGGATCGCAGCTCGGGGTAGTTGTAGATGCACCCGTTGAAGGCGATGGTGAGCCCCAGCTCGGCATCGTGCATCGGCTGGGCGCCGGCCGACGACAGGTCGATGATGGCGAGGCGGCGGTGACCGAAGGCCACCTGGCCCTGCGACCACGTCCCGCCGGCATCGGGGCCCCGCGTCACCATGGTGTCCGTCATGGCCGAGACCGCCGCCACATCGGGTCGGTCTCGGAACGCGAACTCACCGGCGAAGCCACACATGGTGTCCGGTTCTACCCGTTCCCCCTGCGCCCGATCACCCGATCGAGGGGGATCCGGTGTGCGACACCGGTCACGCCCGCCGGACGGGTTGCCGCCGCCCGACCGCCTCTGGCCCCGACGCGCGGGCGCCCCCGGACCGCCCCGCGACGAGACGGACCGACCGACCGAGGGTTCGGTGGGGCCGGCCGGGCTCAGGGGCCGGGCAAGGGGCAGGCGCTCGACCGGGCCGACCCCGGAGCGCCACCAGCCGGAACGGGGACCGCGTAGAGGAGCTCGCCGTCGGCCCGGGCCACCAGCTCCAACGGCGCCGCGGCCGACGGGTCGAGCAGGTCCTGCCACGGCGTCCCCGCCACCGCCGGCGTCACCACCACGAAGGCGGTGCCGGTCTCGGCGAGGCAGCCCAGCCCGCGCGGCCCGGGCAGGCCCTCGAGTCGCTCGGCCAGCACGGCCGACGACGCCGGGGCGAAGCCCGAGTAGCCGTTGAGGACGGGTCGCCCGTGGGTGGTGGACCGGTACACGGCGTCGGCCCCGGCGAGGATGAGGCCGATGTCGGACGCCCCGATCGGCAGGTAGAGCACCGCGCCGGGACGATCGAGGGACGCCAGGCGTCGATCGATCGCCGTCTCGGCGGCGGCACCCACCGGCTCGGGGGTCGCCAGGCCCTCCCCCACCAGGGCGACCAGGGCGACGAGCACCACCGCCACGGCCACCGGCCGGCGGGGCCGGCGTCGGGGAAGGGCGTCCACCACCGCGGCGACGCCGAGCGCCGCCAGCACCACCAGCCCGACCAACCCGACCACCCACAGCCGCCCGGGGGCCCGCACCACCGAGAAGCCGGGCACCAGCTCGAACAACAGGCCGTAGGGCGTCCACCGGGCGAGCCCCTCGGTGCCGGCGCCGAGGGCGAGGACCGCGCCGACTGCTGTGGCCAGCAGCCCGAAGCGGGCGGCCGGCCATCCGGGTCCGGTCGCACCGTGCCGCCGCCGGCTCCGGATGGCGGCGGCGACCCCGACGAGGGCCAGGAGCCAGAGGACGGCGCCGGCGAAGGCCGGGAGGCCCCCGCCCGCCGCGAGGGTGTCGCCCCACAGGAGGTTGGTGCGCTCGGCGCCGAGGAGCCGGCCGCGGAAGGCCTCGGTGTCGGCGAGCGTCCGCTCGAACCCCTCGTAGTCGCGGGCGTTGGCGAGGTAGGGCGGGAGGGTGACGGCCACCGCGGCCGCGCCGGCCAGCGCCGCCAGGCCCACGAGCCGCAGTCCCGGCCAGCCGAGGTCCCCGGCCCGCACGATCACCACCAGCACCAGCACCAGCCCCACCAGCACGGCGCCGTAGAACGAGACCAGCCCCTGCCACCCGACGGCGACGGCCAGCAGCACCGCCAGCCACCGGTCCGATGGGAACCGGGCCCACGCGGCCCGCCCCGACCGGCGATCGGCCAGCACCCACACCAGGGCCACCACGATCGGCAGGGCCGGTCGCCACAGCATGTGGAGCTGGAGGCTCAGCTGGTGCGGGAACGGTCCGGCCACGAAGGCCACCGCGCCCACCACCGCGGCTGCCCGGTGGCGCACCACCACCCGGACCAGCAGGTAGGCCGCGAGCGCGTCGACC
>JBBRFU010000069.1:0-18259 GCA_038241315.1 Acidimicrobiales bacterium
CGCCCGCGGCTGGCCGATGCCCACGTCCTCGACGTGGGCTGCGGCACGAAGATCGTCAAGGCCCTGCTGGACGACCAGTGGCCCATCGGGCGCTACGTCGGGGTGGACGTGTCGGCCGAGGTCATCGACTGGCTGCGCGCCCACGTCAGCGATCCGCGGTTCGGGTTCCACCACCTGGACGCCCGGAACGACCTCTACAACCCCGACGGCGTGCCGCTCGACCAGATCGACCGCCTGCCCGCAGGCTCCGAGCCGTTCGACGTGGTGTGCCTGTTCTCGGTCTTCACCCACCTCGCGCCGTCGGACTTCGTGACGATGCTGCGGCTCCTCCGCCCCCACGTGAAGCCCGACGGCCGCCTCGTCTTCTCGCTCTTCCTCACCGACCCCACCGGCGCCTGGGCCGAGGTCATCGAGCGCTCGCTCGCCAGCGACGACCCCGAGGTCGCCCAGCGGGCCGCCGACGCCATCGCGACGGCCATGGTCGACCCCGGCCCGGGCTTCGTCGACGAGGTGCCGGAGATCCCGCTGATGCGGGCGCGCTACGACCGGCACTACGCCCGCGCGCTGGTCGAGGAGAGCGGCGGCTGGCAGATCGACGAGATCGCGCCGCCCGGCCGCTACATCCAGAACACCATGATCTGCACACCGAGGTAGCCGCCGGCGGGCCGCCGAGGTAGCCGTCGAGCAGGGTGGCGGGGTGGCGTCGGGCCCGCCGCCCAGATGCCGTTCTGCCACGGGGGGTGGGCGCCCCCTCGCGGTGAGACGGATCGCGCTCATCCGGTCGGGCGATTCGCCGGAACCCCCGTATCGCCGACGGGGCTGCGGCGTTCTCCTTGACTGATGACCTCCGGCCCGACCCTCGACGCGACCCTCGGGTGCGGCGCGATCCGGGCCAGCAGCGAACCGGAGCGGCCCGCTCGCGGAGCGCCCCGGTGACCGCGCCGACCCTCGACCCGACCCTCGGGACGGCGCTCGACCCGACCCGTGGCTCGGCCGTCGGGACGGCACGGCCCGACGCCCGGACGGACCCCCCGCCCCGATCGCACCCGAGCCACGAGCACGCGCCGGTCTTCGTGGACGACGGCCGGCGGGCCCGTTGGGTGTCCGGCACCGGATGGGCCGTCGGCCTGGCGTTGGCGGCGTGGTTCGTCCTCTCCGTGGGCTCGGTCCTGGATCGCGACCGGGTGCCCCGCCCGGCGAGCCGCGGCCTCGGCTGGGCGGATCCACAGCGGCCCACCGAGGCGCCGAGCGGGTCGGCCGTCCGCCCGCGCGCCGCCCCCTCGACGGCGAGGCCCCCGACGACGACCGGCTCCCTGCCGTCCCCGGCGCAACCCGGCGCGGGCCGGGTGGCGGGTCGCGAGACCCCGCTGACGGGCGCCCCGGAGCGCGGGCTCCGCCTGCGGGTGGTCGTGGCCGCCGCCGTGGCGACCACCACCCCCGCCCCGGTCCGCTCGGTCGAGGTCCGATCCGCACCGACCGCGCCACCTGCGCCACCTGCGCCGGGCGCGCCGGTCGCCCACCACCCGCCCGCCACCTCGCCGCCCGCGCCGCCACCGACGGCCCCGCCGGCGACCGGGCCCCCGCCTCCGGTCCCCGAGCCCACCGTGCCCGCGCCCACCGTCCTCGATCCGGTGGAGCCGGTCGTCGAGCCCGACCCCGGCACGACCTCGCCGGAGCCGGGTTGGCGCCGGCCGGACCACCCCGGCCGTGGACCGGACGAGCCGCGGTCGGCCCCCGACCCGTGAGCCACGCCGGCTCGGCCCGGCGCGGCGTGGTCGCTACCGGGCGCTGACGGGGATCAGCCGGCGGGGGCGGGCCTCGTCCCCGCGCCCGCCCGAGCGGGCCCGGTGGGCGGCCAGGTGGGCGGCCACCTGGGCGGCGACCGCCTCGATCCCCGCGGCCTGGTCGGCCAGGTCGGCCGCGAGCTGATCGACCTCGTCCTCGCCGACCAGGCCGGCGTCGCGCTCGGCCAACCGCGCGGTGAGCCGGTTGACGGCGTCGTGGTTGCAGCCGTGGCACACCAGCTGCCGGGAGCGGACCAGCTCGAGCTTCCGGGCCACCACCTCGAGGATGGAGGCATCGAAGACGTCGCCGACCGCGGCCTCCTTCCTCCAGTCGGACGAGCACAGGTAGTACCGGCCGTCGTAGCCGATGAAGGGGAAGGCGAAGGGCCCCAGGCAGCCGTGGACCGAGCCCGTGGCACCCAGGCGGTCCAGCGCCTCCGCGTGCTGCGGGGCCCGCTCGAAGTCCATGCCCTCCAGGTCCAGGGATCCGCCGCGGTTGAGGAGGTCGAGGCGGAAGAAGCGCACCACCCCCTGCTCCCGCCAGAAGCGCTCGACCTCGTGGATGTGCTCGTCGTCGCGGCGGTGGTCCACGAGCACGACGTAGAGCTCGCAGCGGTCCTCGGCCATCGCCGCGAAGCGGCGCACGTTGCGGTGGACCCGCTCGAAGGGGAGGCCGTACACGGCTTCGTAGTCGGCGCCGATCTCCCCGGCGTTGACGAAGAGGCGGGTCACCCCTGCGTCGAGCAGGCGCGCTCCCCGCTCGGCGTCGAGCAGCGCGGCGTTGGTGTTGACCGCGACCTCGAGGCCGGCGTCCCGGGTGGCGCGCACGTACCGGGCCACGTCGGGGTTGAGGAGCTGGTCGCCCAGGCCGCAGAAGGAGACCTCGCGGATCCGCAGCGCCGGCACCGGGGCGTCGTTCAGCTCGACGGCGCGGGCGAGGGCCCGGGCGAGGACCTCGGGCGCCATGAGGCCCTGGTGCGGCGTCTCGTCGCGCGGGCAGAAGCCGCAGCGGGCGTTGCACCGGTTGGTCAGCTCGATGTCGACCACCACGCCGGCGGGGGGCGGCGCCACGGCCTCGCCGCCATCCGGCTCCGGCGCTCGCCGCCGCTCGGACACCACGGATTCGTCCTCCACGGGACCACCCCTCGCTCGCCGGCCCCCCGGCCGTGACGGTACGGGAGGATCGACCTCGGGGCCAGGGCCGCGAGCGCCACGCCTCACGGCGGGTCGGGCGGCGCCGGCCCGGCCACCGGACGGCGCGGCGCGCGCTGCCCGAGCGGTGGGGTCAGCGGCCGCCGGGGGTGAGGGCGCCGAAGCGCTCGAGCTCACGGTCGAGGTCGAGGGGCTTCGGGCGGACGGCGACCGGGGCGGTCGGGTCGTCGAGGAGCTCGGCCGGGACCACCCAGCAGACCTCGAACTCGAGGCCGTCGGGGTCCTGGGCGTAGAGGCTCTTGGAGACGGTGTGGTCCGAGGCGCCCGTCAGGGCGCCGGCCTCCCGCAGGTCCCGCTCGACGGCCACCAGCTCGGCCAGGGTGCCCACCTCCCAGGCCAGGTGGTAGAGGCCGACGGTGCTGCGGCCCGCGGTGGAGGGGCCGGCGCCCTCACCGATCGAGAAGAAGGCGATGTCGTGGTCGTTGGTGGAGTCGGGGGCCCGGAGGAAGGCACCGCCGGCGAACTCGGCGGTGGTCGTGAAGCCGAGCACGTCACGGTAGAAGCGGGTGCTGCGGGCGGCGTCGCGCACGTAGAGCACGGCGTGGTTCATGCGGGAGATGCCCATGGTGAGCTCCTGGGTCGGGGTCCGGACGGGCCGGCGGCGGTGTCGGGCGAGGTGGGGGGAGGGAGGCGGTGGCCGTGCGGGCCCGGAGGCGGGCCGCCCCCTGCACGAGCAGGGGGCGGCCGCAGCAGCCGGTCCCGGACCAGGGGATCAGGCGGTCTGGAGGACGGCCTCGACCTCGAGGAGGATCTTGATCTTGTCGCCGACGACCACGCCGCCGCCGTCCATCGGCACCTCGAAGTCGATGCCGAACTCCTTGCGGGAGATCTCGGTCTCGGCCGAGAACCCGGCGCGGGTGCCGCCCCACGGGTCGGGGTGGGTGCCGTTGAACTCGAGGTCGAGCTCGACGCCCTTGGTGATGCCCTTGATGGTGAGGTCGCCCAGCACCTTGTAGTCGCCACCGGCGGGGGTCACCGTCGTGGAGGCGAAGGTGAGCTTCGGGTGGGCCTCGACCTCGAAGAAGTCGGCCGACTTGAGGTGGCCGTCACGGCCCTCGTCGCGGGTGTTGATCGAGGACAGGTCGACCTCGGCGGTGACCGAGGAGGCCAGCGGGTCCTCGGCGATGGTGATGGTGCCCTCGAAGGTCTCGAAGTTGCCCTTCACCTTGGACACCATGAGGTGCCGCACGCTGAAGGCCACCTCGGAGTGCGAGGGATCGATGGTCCAGGTGCCGGCGGGGATCTGCGGGGTGGTCATGGGAGGGCTCCTCGTGTGGGGTGCGTTCAGGAAGTTGAACTGACAACCACTTTACCCGGTTTCGTTGAACTGTCAACCACTTCGGGGTAGGGTGCCGCCATGGCCCCCGACCCCGGACCCGACGTGCGCTGGCTGAGCCACGAGGAGCAACAGGCGTGGCGGCACTTCATCGCCGGCAGCCGTCGCCTCCTCGACCGCCTGGAGCGAGACCTCAAGGCCCACGGCCTGAGCCACGACGACTACGGGGTCCTGGTGGCCCTGTCGGAGGCGGACGGCGGACGCCTGCGGATGGCGGAGCTCGCCGACCAGTCGGTGGAGTCCCGCAGCCGCCTGTCGCACCACATCGGCCGCCTGGAGGCCAAGGGCCTGGTGCGCCGCGAGTCCTGTCCCGACGACCGCCGCGGCTTCTTCGCGGTGCTCACCGACTCGGGCCGGGCGCGCATGGAGGAGACGGCCCCCGTCCACGTCGCCGGCGTCCGGGCCCACTTCCTGGATCAGCTCGACGGCGACGAGCTGGCCACCATCGCCGCCGCCTTCGCCCGCGTCGACGAGGCCCTCGGCCCCGAGGACCGCTGCCCCGGCACCTGAGCCGGCGGCCGATCCCCGGAGCGCCCCTCGCCCGGGCTCGTCCGGTTCCGGTGCCCACCCGTCCCGCCGGCGCACCACCCCGACACGAGAAGCGACCAGCCCCGGACCGCGGGCCTCGCCGCGCGGTGGTCAGGCTCCCGAACCACCGGCGTGAGGGGGGGCTGATCCCCTGGGCGCCGCCGTAGCGTGGCCACGCCATGGACACCCAGCTGTACCGGATGATGAGCGCGGACCGATCGGCCGCCTCGGCCCACCTCACCCCGGGGCTGGTGCGACGCGTCTGGCGCTTCGCCCACGCCTACCGGGGGCGGGTCTTCGGGTTCCTCGCCATCGTGGTGGTGGCGTCGTTCCTGGGCCTGGCGCCGCCGCTGGTCATCAAGGCGATCATCGACGACGCCGTGCCGGAGGCCGACCAGGGGTTGGTCACCCTCCTGGCCGGGGTGATGGTCGCGGTGGCGTTCGTGAACGCCGGCCTGTCGATGGTGGAGCGGTGGCTGTCGTCCACCATCGGTGAGGGGCTCATCTACGACCTGCGCTCCGCCCTCTTCGACCACGTGCAGCGCCAGCCGATCTCGTTCTTCACCCGCACCCAGACCGGTGCCCTGGTGAGCCGGATGAACAACGACGTGATCGGCGCCCAGCGGGCCGTCACCGGCACGTTGGGCACCGTGGTGTCGAACGTGGTCACCCTGCTCACCACGCTCGTGGCCATGGCCATCCTCGAGTGGCGGCTCACCGGCCTGTCGCTCCTGCTGCTCCCGTTGTTCCTCCTCCCGGCCAAGCGGGTGGGGCGGCGCCTCGCCGGGATCACCCGGGAGGGCTTCGACCTCAACGCGTCCATGAACGCCACCATGACCGAGCGCTTCGGCGTGTCCGGCGCCCTGCTGGTGAAGCTCTTCGGCCGCCACGACCTGGAGCGCGACGGGTTCTCGGACCGCGCCGCCCGCGTGCGCGACATCGGCGTGCGCAGCGCCATGTACGGCCGCACCTTCGTGGTTGCCCTCACGCTGGTGGGCGCTGTGGGCACCGCGGTGATCTACCTGATCGGCGGTCGCATGGTGATCTCGGGCGACATCACCACCGGCACCCTCGTAGCGCTCGGCGTGTTCGTGGCCCAGATCTACGCGCCGCTCACCAGCCTCACCAACGCCCGGGTGGACCTGATGACCGCGTTCGTCTCGTTCGACCGGGTCTTCGAGGTGCTCGACGCCCCCAACCCGATCGTCGACGCCCCCGGCGCCGTGGAGCTGGTGCGACCCACGGGGCGGATCGACTTCGACGCCGTCACCTTCGCCTACCCCACCGGCGCCGAGGCCTCGGTGGCCTCGCTCGAGAGCGCCGCCCAGCACCTCGCGCCCGACGCCGGGAGCGGGCCGGTGCTGCACGACCTCACCGCCACCATCCTCCCGGGCGAGCTGGTGGCCGTGGTGGGGCCCTCGGGCGCCGGCAAGACCACCCTCACCCAGCTCGTACCGCGCCTCTACGACGTGACCACCGGGACGGTGCGCGTCGACGGCCACGACGTGCGCGACCTCACCCAGTCCTCCCTCCGCGCCGCCATCGGGGTGGTGAGCCAGGACCCCCACCTCTTCCACGAGACGGTGGCCGAGAACCTCCGCTACGCCAAGCCCGACGCCACCCAGGAGGAGATGGAGGCCGCCGCTCGCGCCGCGCGCATCCACGACGTGATCGCCGCCATGCCCGACGGCTACGACACCGTGGTGGGCGAGCGCGGCCACCGGCTCTCGGGCGGCGAGCAGCAGCGGCTGGCCATCGCCCGCATGCTCCTCAAGGACCCGGCCATCGTGATCCTCGACGAGGCCACCTCGAACCTCGACAGCGAGAACGAGGCCGCCGTGCAGCAGGCCCTCGCCCGGGCGCTGGAGGGACGGACCTCGCTGGTCATCGCCCACCGGCTGTCCACCATCACCGACGCCGACCGCATCCTCGTGCTCGACCGGGGTCGGCTGGTTGAGCAGGGCCGCCACGAGGAGCTGCTCGCCGCGGGCGGCCTCTACGCCGACCTCTACCGCACCCTGGTGCGCGCCGAGCGCTGAGCGAGCGGGCCGGCACCGTCGGCGCCGACCGGCCGCCGACCCGGTTCCCGACCGCAGCACCCGACGGTAGGGTCGACACAGCCATCGCTGTCGAAACCGCGGTTGGCTGTCCGAAACCGAGAGGAACCCCCACCATGGCCTTCGAGCTGCCCGACCTCCCCTACGCCAAGGACGCCCTGCCCGGCGTCTCCGCGGAGACCCTCGAGTACCACCACGGCAAGCACCACGCCACCTACGTGAAGACCCTGAACGACCTCGTCGCCGGGACCGAGCACGAGAACGCCTCGCTCGAGGAGGTCATCAAGGCCGCCGACGCCGGGCCCCTGTTCAACAACTCGGCCCAGGTGTGGAACCACACCTTCTTCTGGAACTGCATGACGCCCACCGGCGGCGGCGGGGCGCCCACCGGCGACCTCGGCGAGAAGATCAACTCGGCCTTCGGGTCCTACGACGCCTTCGCCGAGGAGTTCGCCACGGCCGCCAAGACCCAGTTCGGCTCCGGCTGGGCGTGGCTGGTGGACGACGGCGGGCTCAAGATCATGAAGACGGCCAACGCCGACCTCCCGCTCAAGCACGGCGTGAAGGCGCTCCTCACCCTCGACGTGTGGGAGCACGCCTACTACATCGACTACCGCAACGCCCGGCCCGACCACATCAAGAACTTCCTCGACAACCTGGTCAACTGGGACTTCGTGAACCAGAACCTCAGCGCCGGCTGAGCGGGGCGCCCGGTCCGTCGCCGGGCGCCGCACGCCGAGGGCCGCCCTGCGAGGGCGGCCCTCGGCGCGTCTACGGTCCGGGGCGTGGTGGACGCATCGTTGTTCGGTGAGGAGGAGGTGGGCGGACCGCCCACGCTCACCGTGGGCGAGCTGGCGGCCCGCATCGCCCGGCTCACCGCCAGCGCCTTCCCCGGCGACCTGTGGGTCGAGGGCCAGATCCGCAACCTCTCGCGCTCGGCCAACGGCCACGCCTACTTCAACCTGGCCGAGCCCACCGCCGCGGGCGACACGCCCCGGGCCCAGGTGTCGGTGACGCTCCTCGCCCCCGAGCGCAAGCACGTGAACGACCAGCTCAAGCGGGCCGGTGGCGCGGTGCGGATGGACGACGGCATCGAGGTCCGCATCCGGGGCCGCCTGCGCTGGTACGCCCCACGCGGCACCCTCCAGCTCAAGATGCACGGGATCGACCCGGCGTTCACGATCGGTCGGCTCCAGGCCGACCGCGACCGCATCCTGGCGTTGCTGGCCGCCGAGGGCCTGCTCGACGCCAACCGGGCCCGGCTGCTCCCGCTGGTGCCGCTGCGCCTCGGCCTGGTCACCAGCCGGGGCAGCGCGGCGCACGCCGACGTGCTGGCCGAGCTGGCCGCCTCGGGCATCGGCTTCACCGTGCGGGAGGTCGACGCCCGCACCCAGGGCGGCGACTGCGGGCCGTCGGTGGCTCGCGCCCTGCGGCGCCTGGCCGCCGACGGCGTCGACCTGGTGCTGCTGGTGCGGGGCGGCGGCGCCCGCACCGACCTGGCCGGCTTCGACACCGACCTCATCGCCCGCACCATCGCCGGGATGCCCGTCCCCGTCTTCACCGGGATCGGCCACGAGGTCGACCGCTCGATCGCCGACGAGGTGGCCCACGCCGCCCACAAGACGCCCACCGCGGCAGCCGCCGCCGTCGTCGACCTGGTGCGGCTCTTCCTCGACCGGGTGGACGACCGCTGGTCCGCCGCCCGGCGCGCCGCGGTGGCCGCCGCCGCGGTGGCCGACTCCCGCCTGGACCGGCGGGCCACCCGGGTCGGCCGGGCCGGCGGCCGCACGCTGTCGCGCCACCACGTCCGCCTCGACACCGCCGCCGGCCGCAGCGCGCGCGGCGCCGAGCGGGTGCTGCAGCGGGCCGACGACGTGCTGGCCACCCACCTCCTGGCCTCGGCCACCCGCGCCGGCCGCGGCCTCGGCCGGGCCGAGCGGTCGCTCGACGGCCTGGCCGCGCGGGTCCGGGCCCACGACCCCGAGCTCGCCCTGGCGCGGGGGTGGACCATCACCACCACGGCCGACGGCGGCGCCGTGCGCTCGCTCGCCGACCTCACCCCGGGCACCGGCCTGCGCACCCGCTTCGCCGGCGGCATCGCCCACAGCACCGTCACCGACGTGGAGCTGGCCCCCGCCCAGCTCGCACCCGCCCCCCACGAGGAGCCCGCACCATGACCGACCGCACGAGCACCGAGTCCGGCCGATGAGCGGCACCACCCCCGTGGCCGAGCTCGGCTACGCCGCCGCCCTGGCCGAGCTGGAGGCGATCCTCGACCGCCTGGAGCACGACGAGCCCGACGTCGACCGGGTGGCCGCAGACGTGGCCCGGGCCGCCGACCTCGTCCACCACTGCCGAGGGCGCATCGCCGCCGCCCGCCTCAAGGTGGAGGAGGTGGTGGGCGACCTCTCGGCCGGGGCGACGCCCGACGACGAGGCCTGACCGGCCCGCGCCGGCCCCCCACGCGCTGGCCCGGCCCGGCCCGCGCGCTCACCGGTCGTCAGCCCCCGGTCGGCAGCAGCGGGGGGCAACCCCATCGGCGGCGACCTGCTCCGGTCAGCCCGTCTGGTCGTCGCAGCGGGCGTCGAGCGTGAAGTCGATGCGGGCGCCGGCGACCGTGGGCGCCCCGTCGGCGTCCACCGGCTCGAGCCCGCCCGCCACCTGGATGCGGCTGCCGCGGAGCCCGGCGCTGCTGATCTCGCCGGGGGGCGCGCCGTCGCCCAGGCGGCGGGCCCACGACGCGGGGCCGAACGCCGCCAGGTCGACGTCGTCGAGCGACACGGACAGGCCGGTGGCGGCGGGGACCCCGGTGGCGCCGTCGTCCTCCAGGCCCACCACCGCCTGCAGCACCGAGCCGTCGGAGGCCCGGCCCACCACGAAGAGGGTGGCCTCGTCGAGCCCGCACGAGTCGAGCTCGTAGGTGGTGGTGCGCCCGTCGACGGTCACCTTCGCGGTGCGGTCCTCGAACTCACCCCGGCTGCACGCCGGTCCCACCAGGGCCACGACGGCCACCGCGACCACCAGGCCCCGGCGCCGCCACGCCGGACGCCGCCGGGTCCCACCTCGGGGGCGCCGACGGCGGGCGGGCATCGGGCCGGAGGCGGTCACGGTCCGAGCGTACGGGGACCGGTGGAGGGCCCCTCGTGGCCCGGGCGCCGGCCTCCTCGGACCCGGGGCCGGGGAGGCGCCCTAGAGTCCCTCGGATGCGGACACTGGTCACTGGCGGCGCCGGCTTCATCGGGTCGAACCTCGCCGACGCGCTCCTGGCCCAGGGCCACGAGGTCTGCGTCCTTGACGACCTGGCCACCGGGCGACGGGAGAACGTGCCGAGCGGGGCCACGTTCGTCGAGGGATCGATCACCGACCCCGACCGGCTCGACGCCGCGGTGGCGGGCGCCGAGGTGGTGTTCCACCAGGCCGCGCTGGGCTCGGTGGCCCGTTCGGTCCAGGCCCCGCTGGTGACCGACTCCGTCAACGCCCACGGCACCCTCGCGGTGCTCGACGCCGCCCACCGCCACGGCGTGCGACGCGTGGTGCTGGCCTCGTCGAGCAGCGTCTACGGCGGCGCCGACGTGCGGCCCACCCCCGAGAGCACGCCGCTCACCCCGCGCTCGCCCTATGCCGTCACCAAGATGGCCGGCGAGCACTACGCCCGGGTCTACGACGAGCTCTACGGGCTGGAGACCGTCGCCCTCCGCTACTTCAACGTGTACGGCCCCCGGCAGCGCCCGGACTCCGCCTACGCCGCCGTCATCCCGCTCTTCATCGCCGCCCTCCGCGCCGGGCGCTCGCCCGAGGTCCACGGCGACGGCCGCCAGAGCCGCGACTTCGCGTTCATCGACGACGTGGTGGCGGCCAACCTGGCGGCGGCCGGTGCCCCCGCCGAGGCCTGCTCCGGCAAGGTCTACAACGTGGCCGGCGGCCAGGAGCGCTCGCTGCTCGACCTTCTCGACGTCTTGTGCACGGTGCTCGAGGTGGACGTGCCGGCCGTGCACGTCGATCCCCGACCCGGCGACGTGCGCCACAGCTTCGCCGACCTGTCTGCGGCGGCCGCCGACCTGGGCTACAAGCCCGCCGTCACCTTCCCCGAGGGCCTGGCCCGGACGGTCGAGCACTTCACCTGATCGGAACACGTGGATGGGGGGATCCGTCCAGGTCGGTCCTAGGGTCAGGGGATGGCTGGCCACTCGCCGACCCCCCGAGCCCAGCTCCTCCCGGCCGATCTCCAGGCCATCGCCGAGCGGGTGGAGGTGCGGGTGGACGCCCTCCTCACCGAGGAGCGGCTGCGCTGGTCGGCCCTCGACCCGTCGCTCGCCGAGCCGCTCGAGGCCCTGCGCGCCCTCGTCCTGGCCGGCGGCAAGCGCCTCCGGCCGGCGTTCTGCCACTGGGGCTTCGTGGGCGCGGGCGGCCAGGCCGACGATCCCGCCATCGTCGACGCCGGCGCCGCGTTCGAGCTCCTGCAGGGCTTCGCCCTCGTCCACGACGACGTCATGGACGGCTCGGCCGTGCGGCGGGGTGCCCCATCGGTCCACCGGCGCTTCCTCGACCGCCACGAGGCCGCGGGCTGGACCGGCGAGTCCCGCCGCTTCGGCGAGGGGGCCGCCATCCTGATCGGTGACCTCGCCCTCGTCTACGCCGACCGGCTCCTCCCGTCGGGCCCGCCCGAGCTGGCCCACCTGTGGGACGAGCTGCGGGTGGAGGTCAACATCGGGCAGTACCTCGACCTGGTGGGCACCGTCACCGGCCGCACCGACCGAGCCAACGCCCACCGCATCGCCCGGTACAAGTCGGGCAAGTACACCATCGAGCGCCCGCTCCAGCTGGGCGCCACCCTCGCCCGTCGCCCCGACCTGGTGGAGCCCCTGAGCCGCTACGGGGACCCCCTGGGGGAGGCCTTCCAGCTCCGCGACGACGTGCTCGGCGTGTTCGGCGACACGCTCCAGACCGGCAAGCCGGTGGGCGACGACCTGCGCGAGGGCAAGCCCACGCTGCTGATCGCCATCGCCCACGAGCTGGCGGTCGACGGGCAGGCCGACTTGTTGGCCCGGGTGGGCGACCCCGACCTCGACGAGGAGGCGGTCGCCGCGCTCCAGGACCTGCTCGCGGGGTGCGGCGCGCTGGCCGCCGTGGAGGCCGAGATCGCCACCCTCGCCGCCCGCGCCGTCGCGGCCCTCGACCACATCGCCATCTCGCCCCCGGCCCGGCGGGCCCTGCGCGACCTGGCGGCGTTCGTGGTCGCCCGCCAGGCCTGACGCCACCTCGGCCTCTTCCCCGCCCCTTCGACCCCTCCCGGGCACGGAGGGCCCCTCGGGCGTAGGGTCCGGCCCATGCCGTACGGGACCACACCGGTGGAGATCGGGTACCGCCCCGAGAAGTCGTTCCCGCTCCCGCTGGTGGAGCGCCTCTCCACCAACGACACCTGGTCCATCAACCCCTACGGCGCCTGCGACATCCGCTGCACGTACTGCATCACCAACGCCCAGGGCCGGTCGTGGGCCCGGTTCGGTCCCGACGAGGTGGTCGCCCGCCTCCGCGCCGAGCTGGCCGCCATCGACGACGCCGCGCCGTACGTGATCGGCTCCTACGCCGACGGCTACCCGGGGGTGGAGGCCACGATCGGCGTCACCCGGCTGGTCGTGGCCGAGCTGGTGCGGCAGGCCCTGCCGTTCCGGGTGGTCACCAAGGGGACCACGGTGGCCCGCGACGCCGACCTGCTGACCCGGGCCGTCGAGGTCCAGGTGTCGCTCAACACCGTCGACGAGGCCGCCGCGGCCCGGTTCGAACCGGGCGCGCCCACCCCCGAGGCCCGGCTCGCCGCGCTCCACGAGCTGGCGGCGGCCGGCGTGGCCGTGCGGCTCCAGGCGTCACCGTGGATCCCCGGCGTGAGCGACGTGGCCGAGCTGCGCCGCCGCGTCGACCCGGCCATCGAGATCACCGTCACCCCGGTGCGGCTGCCCGGCTACCTGGAGCGCTTCGGCCGGGACCACGGGCTGACCCAGGCCGACGTGAACGAGGCCTTCCGGCTCGAGTACGAGCGGGTGGGGCCCTCCGAGAACGTCCGGTGGTCGCGGCCGCCCCCGCTCGACGGGGCGCCGCCGCGCATCGAGCTCAACGTCGGCCGCCACGAGGTCAGCGACTGGACCCCGGCACCGGCGGCCGGGCCGGCCGCCCGGTGGGTCACCCGACCGGCCGATCCGCCACCGCCGCACGGGTGACGCCGGCGTAGCGGGCCAGCGCCTCGGGGATGCCAGCCGTGGTCACGCCGGGCTCGTCGATCACCGCCGCGAGCCACGGGGGGCGCACCACCGCGGCCACCGAGATCGGCGTCTCGAGGCCCGAGAGCTGGACCGCCTGGCGCGCGTAGGTGGTGGCGTAGTCGCCCGGGCGGATGTCGCGCGCCAGGTCGAGCAGGGCGTAGGGGTCGGGCGTGCGGCCCCGGTCGGTGCCCGCCGCCGGGCGCAGCCACATCGGCGAGTGGGGGGTGGGACCGCCGCCGGCCAGCCCGGGGCCGTCGGTGAGGATGGCGCCGGCCACGGCTCGGGGACGGGCGCCGGCGGCGAGCAGGGCCACGTAGGCCCCGAGGCCCCGCCCGACCAGGGTGGCCTCGCCGAGGTGGGCGAGGGCGTGGTCGACGTCGGCCATCAAGATCTCGGCCGTGTACCCGCCGCCGGCCGGCAGGGTGGAGTCGCCGTGGCCGGTGCAGTCGAGGCCCCAGATCGGGCCGGGCCACGCCGCCAGCCAGCGGGGGGCCTCGTCGGGGGTGCGCTCGCCCAGGCCGTGCAGGCAGAGCAGCGCCCCGCCCTCGCCGTCGCGGAGCCGGTGGAGCGCGAGCCGCACGCGAGCGTGGGCGAGGAACACCGTCTCCCGGGCGGCTCCGGGGGTGGTCGCGTCCGCGGCGTGGGTGCCGGACGAGCCCCGGTGGTCGACGTCGGCGTGATCGGTGTCGGGGCGATCGGCGTCGAGGTGGTCGGCGTCGAGGTGCTCGGGGCCGATCACGACAGGTGCTCCAGGACGAGGTCGGCGATGCGGCGGGGCTGCTCGACGTGGACGAAGTGGCCCACGTCGTCGAGCGCCACGAAGCGCCCGCCGACGGGCAGGTTCACCTCCACGTCCTCGGGACGGGTGCCCCAGCCCATCACCTCGGTCTCGAGGCCGAGGACGCACAGGACGGGCATGCCCAGCGACGGCAGGCGGGCCATCGACCACTCGGGCCGCCAGGGGCCGAACCCGCCGAGGCGCATGGCGGGGTCGATCTTCCACCGCCAGCCGTCGGGCCGCTCGAAGCCGCCGATGCGGACCAGGTAGCGCAGCCAGGCCGGATCGAGGCGCGGGTTCATCCGGGCCCGGCGGGCGGCCAGCTCCTCGATGGTGCCCGGCCGGCGGACCTTGGTGGCCGCCTGGCGGCGGTGGTCGAGCCACGCCGCCAGCTCGCCGTCGAGCATCCGGGTGCGGTGGTGCTCGGGCACGTCGGGCCAGCTCCGAGCGGAGGGGAGACCGTCGAGGTTCACCAGGTGCGAGACGCGGTGGGGTTGGGTGTCGGCGAGCTGAAGCATGAGGGCCCCGCCCTTCGAGTGGCCCACCACGGGCAGAGACCTCGCGCCGATCGCTTCGATCACCGCGAGCGCGTCGCCGACGTCGGCGTCCCAGGAGTAGAGGTGGGCCGGGCCCGAGTCGCCGTGGCCCCGCTGGTCCCAGCTCACCACCCGGTAGCCCGCGTCGGCCACCAGCGGGGCGAGCGTGTCGAACGTGCCGGCGAAGTCGAAGCCGCCGTGGGCGAAGAGGACCGGGGGCGCGTCGGCGTCGCCCCACTCCCAGACCGAGAGGCGGAGGCCGTCGACGTGCAGGAACCGCTGGCGATCCGGGCGGCGGGCCCCGGGGTGGGAGAGCTCGCCGGCCGTGGATCGCGTGGGGGCGATCGGGGGCGTCTCGTCGAGGAGCGTGGTCACGCGCCGACGCTACCCGCCGGGCCGGACCGGACTTGACCCACCGGTCAAGAGAACGGGGCCCCGAGACCGGCTCCGGTGGGGTCCGGACCCTACAGTGGCCCGGTTGTGACCGGTTCCCCCCCCGACCTCGAAGCGTCACCCGCCGAGCCCCTCCCGGACACCGATCCGGTCACCCCGGCCGGGCGGCGCGCCGCCCTCGCGGCCCGCTTCCGCCCCGGGAGCGGCGGCGTCGCCGGCGGGCGCCACCGCCACCTGCTCACCGGGTCCAGCGTCTTGGTGGTGGGAGCCGCCGTGCAGGGCGTCGGCGGGATGCTCTTCTCGCTGATCGTGGCCCAGTGGGACACCAAGGCGGCGTTCGGCGACGCCTCGGCCCTGTTCACCTCCGTGCTGTTCGTGACCTACGTGGCCGGCCTCGGCCTGCCCGTGGCCCTCGCCCGGTACGCCGCCGACCGCTCCGTCGGCAGCCACGTGATCTTCGCCTGGGGGATCCTCACCACCGCGCTCGCCGCGGTGGTGGCCTCGGCGCTCTACCTGGCGGTGGTGCACCCGAAGGCCGCCGACGTGCTGTGGGACTGGCACCCCGTGGGCGGCTTCGCCCTGTTCGCGGCCATCGTCATGGGCTCGGCGTTCTCGCTGATCGTCGACGTGCGGGCCATGACCATGCGCCGTTGGAACCTGGTGCTGGCCCGCATCGTGGTGGTGGGCGTGGCCAAGGTGGCGCTGCTCCCCCTGGGGCGGGGCGCCACCGACCGGCCGCTGCTGCTGTTCGTCTACCTGGCCGGCCCGGTCGCCCTGTCCGGGTTCGGCGGCCTGTTCCTCGTCAACCGCATCACCGGTGGCCGCCACCGGCTCTCGCCCCGCCCGCCCACCGCCCGCGCCGCGGCGCGGTACTCGGTCATCAACTACGTCTCCACCCTCGCCTACCAGGCGCCGTACTTCGCCCTCCCGGTCATCGTGCTGGTCCACGTCGACAACACCACCAACTCCAGCTTCTACGTGGCCTGGGGCATCGTCTCGATCGCCTTCTACGTGCCGTCGGCGATCGGCCAGGCGCTGCTGGCCGAGGGCGGCAAGGACGGCGCCCACCTCGGGCCCCAGATGCGCCTGGCCATGGGCCTGGCCGTGGGCCTGATGGCCGCCGGGGCGCTGGTGACGTTCCTCGGCAAGGGCGTGGTGGTCGCCCTCTACGGCGACGGCTACCGCGAGTCCGCCCACATCCTCCCGGCGATGATGCTGGCGGGCGTCCCGTGGGCGATCAGCTCGCTGTGCCTCACCGAGGCGCGCGTCATGCACCGCCACGCGTCCACGGTGATCATCACCCTCACGCTCACCCTGGCCATCATCGTGCCCGCCCTGGTGCTGGTGCCCGGTGACGGCCCGGGCCACGGGCTCGACGGCGCCTCGAGCGCCTGGCTGGTGGGCAACATCGCCGCCGCCACCGTGGCCGCCCTGGTCACCTGGGTGGGCCGGCGCAGCGCCGCCGACCGGCCCGCCGCCGAGCTCGACCCCCTGCTCCCCGCCGCCTGATCATCGGCGCCCGCGGCGCTCGGGCGCAGTCCGCGGGGCTCGGTTCGGGGGGCGCGGCAGGCGACCCGGGCCAGCGGCAGGCGCCCCGGGTCAGCGGCAGGCGTCGTCGACGGCCCGGTAGGTGGGCCCCGCCGCGCCGCCCTCGAACTCGACGGTCCAGCGCGACACGTCCTCGGCCTCCACCAGCCCATCGTCGATGAGGACCGACTTGTCGACCGGGTAGGCGTCGTTCTGGGCCCGGTACTGCTCGGTGGCCAGCTTCAGCGTGCGCAGGTGGGTCTGGCAGTTGCTCGTGCTGGTCTCGGCCCGGATGTTGCGCACCGAGACCGTGGCCACCACGAGCAGGCCGACCACCACGACCAGCACCAGGACCAGCTCCGAGATGGTGAAGCCGCCCTGGCCCCGCCACCTCGGCGCCTGCTCGGTGTTCGCTGCGTGCACGGGTGCCCTCCGCAGCCGTCCGGACGGACCGACCGCCCGTCGATCGTACGGCACCGGCCGTCGGCGCCCGGATCGGCCCCGGCCGCCAGGCGGCCTGCGGACCGTCCCGCTCCCGGCCTCTTCCGGCCGCCGGATGGCGCGACCGCGGGACGGACCGACACCGGAACCGGGACGAGGCCCGGACCGGACGGGCGATCGTGCCGGGCGGCGCCCCGGCAGCACGGACCGACCCGAGCCCCGGAGGCGGCACACTGGGGTGTGTCCACCGATCGCTCGCTCCCCCACGGGCTCCGCTCCGGGGCCCGCACCACCCAGCGGCGCGGCCGGATGTCCGATGCCAAGCGGTCGGTGCTCGCCGAGCTGGGGCCGCGGTGGCTGGTCGGTCCCGAGGATGCCGCCGACCTCGACGCCCTGGCCGACGCCTTCGGGCGCCGGGCCCCGCTCCTGGTGGACCTCGGCGGGGGGACCGGCGAGGCCACCCGGGCGTGGGCCCGCGCCCACCCCGACCACGACGTGGTGGCGATCGAGCTGCACCGCCCCGGCATCGTGCGGTTGGTGCGGGACCTCGACGACGAGGGCCCCGCCAACGTGCGGGTGGTGGAGGCCGACGGCACCGCGCTGCTCGCCGGCTGGGTGCCCGGTCGGGTCGCCGGGCTGCGGGCGCTCTTCCCCGACCCCTGGCCCAAGCGCCGCCACGTCGGCCGTCGATTGGTGGAGCCGGGCTTCGTGCGCCTGGCCGCCGACCTGCTCGACCCGGGCGCCGCCCTGCACCTGGCCACCGACTGGCTCGACTACGCCGACCACATGCGCGCCGCGCTGGCCACCGAGCCACGCCTCGTGCCCCAGGTCGATGCCGTGGACCCCGCAGACCCGGCGGACCTCCCGGATCCCGCGGGCCCCACGGGCCCCACCGCTCGCTCGTCCACGTCGGGGCTCGTCGACCCGCGCCCCGAGGGGCGCCCCGTCCCCGGCCCTCGGTGGCGGTCGGCTCGGCCCGAGCGGCCGGTGACCGCCTACGAGCAGCGCGGCCTCGACGTGGGCCGCACCATCACCGACCTGGTGGCCCACCGACGCTGAGCAGCCGACCCCACCACGGGGCGAGCACGCCGGGAGGCGAGCGCGCGTCGGGACCGCGGTCAGGCGCCGGCCGGCGTGCGGGACCCGGCCGACGGTGACCGGCTCGACCCGCCCGATCGGTGCTCGGCGGCCGCCGCCACGGCCTCGGCGGCCTCGACGGCCTCCTGGGCGGTCAGCTCGGCCAACTTGTCGGCCAGGTCCTCGGGCGCCACGGTCTCCCGCACCGGCTTCACCCCGGGGCCGCCGTCGGCCCGCTCCCAGCCGACGTCGGGGACGTACCGGCGGATCACCCGAGCCGGCACGCCGCCGATCACCGCGTGGTCGGGGATCTCGCCCCGCACCACCGAACCG
>JBBRFU010000070.1:0-18249 GCA_038241315.1 Acidimicrobiales bacterium
CGTCCTCTACTTCGACTCCGAGACCGGCGGGTTGCAGGCGCTCGACCGCATCGTGGTCGGCGGCGTCAACCAGGCCGACGTCCGGATCGAGCGCACCCTGGTCGCCGAGCTGGAGGACCCGCCCGAGGACGACCCGGACGCGGACGACCCGGACACGGACAAGGAGGGGCAGGACGAGGAGGTGCCGTCACCGACGACGAGCACCACCGCGCCCTCGGCCGGCACGCCCCCGACCACCACCGCCGGGCCGACGTCCGCGCCGGGCGACTGACCGCCACCCGACCCGGCGGGGCCCGCGGACACGGGCTGATCGACACGCCCCGATCGAAACGGCCTGCCGGCTCAGGGCTCCGGTGCCACGTCGTCGAAGTCGTCGCGGGCCAGCGGCTCGGTGGTCAGGGTGCCGTCCCCCCGGGGCACCTCGGCCCGGGCCCCGTCGAGCGTGAAGAGGACCCGGCCGATCCCCGGGCGGCCGGTGATGGTGTGGACGATCTGGGCGATCGCCAGCGCCTGGTCCCGGCCGTCGAGGTCGGCGAACGTCGGGGCCAGGTCGACCTCGGCCACGCCCCGGCCCACCTGCACGTCCTGCACCTCCCCTTCGGGGAGCGAGGAGGACAGGCCCAGGTCCTGCTCGGCGGGGGTGGGCCCCGCCGCGAGCACCTCGAGCAGCCGATCGAGCCCTGCGTCGGGCGGCAGGGACCGGCCCACCTCCACCAGCTGGCCCTCGGCCACCAGGTGGATCGAGACATCGTCGCCGGTGGACGGGTCGGCGGACGCTTCGGGCTCCTCGAGGAGCCCGAAGGGCACGTCGTCGGGGCGGGCCCGGTTCGCGGACGACTCCGGGTCGATGCCGCACCCGGCGGCGAGCGCGAGCACGGCCAGGACCGCCAGGGCGGCCCGCAGGGCGGCGACCACCGGCGACCGCCGACGCCCGTCGGGCCGGGTCACCGGGTGCCCCGCGGGAGCTCGAGGACGAAGCGGGCGCCGCCGCCCGGGGCGTCGTCGACCGCCACCGACCCGCCGTGCAGCCGGACGTGCTCGGTCACCAGGGCCAGGCCCAGCCCGGTGCCGGCCGTCGACGCCTCGCTCCCGCGGGCGAAGCGCTGGAAGACGTGCTGGCGCTCGTGCTCGGGCACCCCGGGCCCCTCGTCGTCGACCAGGAAGCGGACCAGCTCGTCGTCGCCGCTCACGGTGACCCGGGTGGGCCCGCCGCCGTAGTTGTCGGCGTTGTCGAGCAGGTTCACGAGCGCCTGGCCGATCCGCCGCTTGTCGAGGTGGGCCACGCCGCCGGGCCAGCCGTCGGTGGCGACGTCGACCCCCTCGCGGTGCGACACCTCCAAGACGTTGGCCACCAGCACCACCGGGTCCACCTCCTCGAGGAGCAGCTCGGCCACGCCCGCCTCGGCCCGGGCGATCTCCAGGAGGTCGACGATGAGCGTCCGGAACCGAGCCACCTCCTCGCCCAGCACGTCGAGGGCCTGCTCCCCAGCGGGGTCGGTGACCCGTCGGCGGGCCACCGACAGCGCGGCGTCCATGGTGGCGAGCGGCGAGCGCAGCTCGTGGCTGACGTCGGAGGCGAACCGGGCCTCCCGCTCGATGCGGGTCTGCAGGCCGTCGACCATCTGGTTGAAGGCATCGACGAGCGGCGTGAGGTCGGGGTCGCGCTCGGTCTCCAGCCGCCGGTCGAGCTGGCCCTCGTGGATCTCCGTGGCCGCCGTCGCCGCTTCCCGGACCGGGCGCAGCACCCGGCCGCCGACCCACCGGGCTGCGGACAGGCCGCCGACGGTGGTGGCCAGCACGGCGACGGCGAGCCCCTGGGCCACGCGCCGCAGGGCCCGCTCGACCTCACCCATCGGCACGAGCTCCACGTAGACCGCGTCGGCGCCGGCCAGCGGGACGGCCACCGCCACCGCGGGGCCGTCGGGGGTGGCGATCCGCTGGCGACCGGCCGTGCCGTCGTCCACCACCACCGCGAGCAGCGACTCGGGCACGTCGGACGGGCCGCCCGAGACCGACGTGGAGAACCACGCCCCGCCCACCCGCACCAGGCCCAGGCCCCCGGAGCTCGTCTGGGCCCGCTCGAGCGCCCGCGTCGGATCGCTCGGATCGGCCAGCAGCGCGGTGCGGACGCTGCGCGCGTTGACGTAGGCCTGGCGCTCGGCCACCGCCTGGCGTTGGTCCACCAGGGTCGACCGGGTGAGGGCGTACGAGGCCAGCCCCACGATCGACGACACCACCAGCGCCAGGAGCCCGAAGGCGAGGGTGGCGCGCGTCCGCAGGCCCACCCCGCGGGTCAGCGCCATGCCCACCCCGGCGACCGGGAGGTCAAGCGGTGCGCTCGTCCAGGTGGTCGTCCATGGCGACCACGCTACGCGACCACGACGGCCACGGTCCGGGCACCCCGTTCACCGGGTCGGCCGCGACGCGACGCAGGCCTCGATCCCGTCCAGGAGGGGCTGGAGGCCGGCCCACCGCCCACTCCGTGCAACGTGGAGCCGCGGGGCGGTGGCCACTTCGGCCAACCTGTCGTCATGACCGATGCTCCCTGGTTGTCCGACGCCTGCTCGCTCGTGGACGCGTTCCGCGCCGGCGAGCGCACGCCCACCGAGGAGCTCGAGGCCACCCTCGCGGCCATCGAGCGGTCCGACCTCAACGCCTTCTCGTTCGTCGACCCCGAGCGGGCCCGGGCGGCGGCGGCCGCCGCCGACCTGACGCTCCCGTTCGGTGGGGTCCCCACCGGCATCAAGGAGATGAGCGCCGTCGAGGGCTGGCCGGACACGCGGGGCTCCCTCGTCTTCCGCGACCGCATCGCCGACCACACGTCCCGCGCCCTCCAGCGCCTCGTCGCCCGCGGCGGTGCCGTACCGGTCGGGCTCACCACCGCCAGCGAGTTCGGTGGGCTCAACGTGAGCGTCACCAAGCTCAACGGGGTCACCCACAACCCCTGGCGGCGGGGCCGCACCGCGGGCGGGTCGTCCGGGGGCTCCAGCGCCGCGGTGGCGGGCGGGCTGGTGTCGCTGGCCACCGGTGGCGACGGCGGCGGGTCGATCCGGATCCCCGCCGCCTACAACGGCCTCCTCGGCCTCAAGGGCACGTTCGGCCGCATCACCCGCGCCCCGCACGCCTACATGCGCCCCAACACCGTCGTGGGTGGGAACCAGTCGCGCTCGGTCCGCGACGCGGCCCGCTACTACGACGTCTGCGCCGGGCTCGACCTCTGGGACCCGGCCACGCTGCCGTCGGCCGGCGGGTGGGAGGCCGGGCTGGGCAGCCACGACCTACGCGGCCTCCGGGTGGCCGTGGTGCCCGCCATCGGGGGCGCCCGGCTCGATCCGGGCATGGCCGAGCACGTGGAGCGCGAGGCCGCGCAGCTCATCGCCGACACCGGGATGGTGCGGGTCGAGCTCGACGTCGCGCCGCCGAACCTGGCCGCCCAGTGGATGCTCGGCAACCTGGCCACGCTCCTGGCCGAGCTGGGCGATCGCTGGCCGCGCTGCGCCGGGGACATGACCGAGGAGATGTCCCTCGGGCTCCTCCTGTCGCAGGCGCTCTACAACCTCCACATGGCCGCCACCGCCGAGGAGCTCCGCGTGGCCGCCAACGAGGCCATGGCCCAGGCGTTCGAGTCGTGCGACCTGATCGTGGCCGCCACCAACCCGGGGCCTGCCTTCCCCGCCGAGGCGGCCACCAGCAGCAGCGAGAAGAGCTTCCTGCACTGGGCCACGTCGAGCGGCCTGGCCCGATACGCGTTCCGGGGGGCCCTGGCCGGCACCCGCGTGGCCACGAGCGTGGCGCCGCGCATCCCCGCCGCGCTCGTGTCGGCGGCAGCCGAGCGGGCCCCCGACCTGGTCGCCATGGGGGCGCTCACCATCATCTCGAACGTCTACGGCAACCCGGCCGTGTCCATCCCCGCCGGGACGATGGACGGGCTGCCCGTCGGCATCCAGGTGCTGGCGCCGCACCACCGCGACGCGATGCTCCTCGACGTGGCCCTGGCGGTGGAGCGCGAACGCCCCTGGCCCCTGGTGGCCCCCGGGGTTGCCGCCGCCGTCACCGTCTAGTGCCGTGACCGGCAACCTCCGTGAGGTGCTCAGCGCGCACGAAGCGGAGGGGTCTCGGGTCTCACGGGCTGCGGGTCACGGGCCTGCGCCCCGCGCGCACCGGCCCGCGCGCACCGGGCCGATCAGGCTGCGACGAGGGCGCCGGCCTCGGCCCGTTCGGTGGCCAGGGCCCGACAGGGCAGCTCCGGGCAGGCCCAGCGAATGACCCTCGTCTCCAGGCGGGTGCGGGGCTCGAGGACGAGGCGCAGGGCCGGGCGGGGGAGGTAGGTCCCGGTGAGGTGCCGGGCCCAGGTCGGCATCAGCGACATCGATGCCGCCAGGCCGAGGCGCTTGTCGAGCTGCCCGAGCGGGCCCACCCCGAACTCGCCGTCGCTGTCGCCGGCCAGGAAGTCGGTGAAGCGGCGCGTCTGCTCGTTGCAGCCGAGGCGCGGCCGCATGCGCTCGACGTAGGCCTCGAGCTCGGCCATCGACTCGGGCACCCACTCGGCCCCGCCCAGGCGGCCGATGGGCGCCTGCTCGGCGAGGTAGCGGTCGCGCTCGGCCACCGAGAGCGGACGGCGGTAGCGCGAGAACGCCTCCATGATCGCCCAGGGGATGCAGGTGTGGACCCAGGCGATGAGCTCGGGATCGAGGGCCCGGTACGGCACGCCGTCGGGCCGGGTGCCGACGATGTTGGCGTGGATGCCCCGCACCCGGGCGATCAGCGCCGTGGCCGCCTCGGTGTTGCCGAAGGTGGTGACCAGCACGTAGCCCAGGGTGGCCCGGGCCCGCTGCAGCGGCTCGGTCTCATACGTCGACTGCTGGAACACCCCCGCCATCACCGAGGGGTGGAGCACCTCCATGAGGATCGCCGCCGTGCCGCCGGCGCTCACGCTGGCCAGGTCGCCGTTGATCTCCCAGGACAGGCTCCGGGGACCGCCGGCGAGGCCGGGGTCGCCGGGCGGGCCGCCGTAGATCTCCGGCTCGTCGTGGCGGCCCCCGACCGCCTCGATCTGGTCGCGGATCGTCCGGCGCAGGTCCATGGGCCGAGCGTGCGCCCTCGGGTGACAGTTGTCAATTATCGGCCGGCACCAGCAACCCGTCGAAGAGCAGGTCGGTGGCGGCCACCGCGTGCCGGTGCACGGCCGCATCGTCGTGGGGATCCACCTCACGCCCGAAGCGCCGGGCCAGGCCGGGCAGGGCGAGCGGTCCCCCGGCCCCGTGGGTCATGAGGAAGTAGACCATCGCCGCGCTGCCGGTGCGGACCCGTCCGTCGGCCTCGAGGCGGGCCAGCAGCTCGTCGCCGAAGGCGCGCACGGGGTCGATGTAGGTGGTGAACAGGTGGTCCAGGCGCGGGCCGTCGGCGGTCGCCTCCTGGTTGATGATCCGCAGCAGCGCCGGTCGGCGGGCGTTGGCCTCGATGAAGCGCACCACCAGCGCCCGCAGCCGGGCCACGTCGTCCACGGCGTCGTCGTCGACGACCGCCTCGGCGAGCGAGGCGGCCAGGGCCCCGAACCCCTGGTCCACGGCGGCGAACCACAGCTGCTCCTTGGTCCCGACCCGCTGGGGGATCAGGTTGTGGCTGACGCCGAGGTGGCGAGCCAGCTCGCGGACCGACGTGCCGTCGTAGCCCCGCTCGGCGAAGGCATCGAGCGCGGCGTCGAGCAGCGCCTCGGTGGGGAGGGTGGAGCCGTCGTCGGCCTTCGGCCGGCCCCGCCCGCGCCCCGTCACCTCGCACCCCCGTCGACCATCACCCCATGGTGCCCGCTCGGACGGGGTGACCGGCCCGGTCACGAGCCCGCCGGGACGTCGACCGGCACCTCGCCCCTCCGGCGCCGGCCTGACCCATGGGGCAGCATCGTGGGCACGACGACCGCGGAGGCGACATGGCGACCGAGCAGCCGACCACCAGCACCAGCACCAGCACCAGGGACGAGGCGGCGACCACGCCGGAGATCGAGGTGGTGCGGGCGTTTCTTGCCGCGCTGGAGACGTTCGACGTCGAGGCTGCCCTGGCGCTGCTCGACCCGGCGGTCGTCTACCAGAACGTGCCCTTCCCGCCGGCCCGGGGCCGAGACGCCGTGGCCACCCAGCTCCGGGGCTTCGAGCGGTGGGCCCGAGGCTTCGAGGTCCGCCACCACAACATCGCGTCGGCCGGCCCGGTGGTGCTCACCGAGCGCACCGACGTGATCACGATCGGCAAGGTGCCCGGCGCCTTCTGGGTCTGCGGCACCTTCGAGGTGCACGACGGCCGCATCACGCTCTGGCGCGACCGGTTCGACTTCGTCGACTTCGGCTGGTCCTTCGTCCGCGGCGCGCTCCAAGCACCGTTCGGCCGCACCGAGCCCGGTCGCTGATCCGCGCCGATCAGCGCGGAGGAGGGTGCCCGGCCGCCGGCGCGCCGGGCTCCGACGGACGGCCGAGGTGACCGTCTCCCGCGAGGGGCTCCAGGAGGGGGAGCGTCAGCACGGGCAGATCTCGAGAGACGACCGCGACCTCCTCGGGGAAGCGAGCCACATCGACGCCGAACGCGAAGCCCATCGGCGCATCCAGCGGGCGGAAGAAGTCATCGTGGTGCAGCGCCACGATCCGCTGCGGGCGGAGGCGGCCGAGCATGCGCGGCAGGTAGCGGTCGGTCACCTGCCGACCGGCGATGCCGCACAGGAAGTAGTCGACCTCGCGGTGCCGGACCTCGTCGTCGAGCAGGTCCGCCGAGCCCTGGTGGTAGAAGGTCCGCCCCGCCACGGCGATGTGGATCCCCCAGACCTGGCCGCAGCAGTACGCCCGCGGGGTGAGGCCCTCGACGTGCTCGCACGTGATCTCGCCCCCGTTGGGGACGGACAGCCCGAGGACCAGCTTCGAGTGCACGCTGGGCACGAAGGTGACCCCGAACGGTCCGACCGCGTAGGTGCGATGGGGCTCCACCTCCACCGCCTGGTGGTGCAGGCCGTGCATCGCCAGCAGCCGAGCCGCGGAGGCGCCCCCGTAGACCTTGCTGCCGTCGCGCCGGGCGATCGCCGGAGCGTCCAACGCGTGATCGAAGTGGGTGTGGCCCAGCAGGATCGCGTCGGCGCGCGGGACGTGCCGGTCGATGGCCTCCCGATCGGGCGCGACCACCCGGCGTCGGAGCAGATCACCCAACGGCAGCCGGGTGACGTAGGGATCGATCACCACGCGGGTGCCGGCGTACTCGAGGCTCACCCCGGCGACGCCCAGCCAGGTCAGGGTCAACCCGGCGGGCAGGTCGAGGTCGTCGGCTGAGGCGACGAGGTCGGCCGACACGCTGGCGTCGTGCTGGTGGTGCCGCCGCCGGGTCGCGGCGTACGCGAGCACCTCGCCGAGGTGACGGATCGCCGTTGGCTTCATCATCGGCCAGACCGTAGGCCTGCCCGAGCGCCGCGTCGCACGAGCGCCCGGAGCGCCCTCCCCCGGCGCCCGCGCCGCTCCCTCTGGCGAACAGCCGTGCGGGCTCTTGGCGAGCGGGCGGATCGGGTCCATCGTGGGGAGACGAGACGAGGAGGAACGCCATGAAGGCACACATCGGCGATCGGATCATCATCCCTGGCCACCGCGTCGGGGAGGCCGTGCGGGACTGCGAGGTCCTCGAGGTGCGGGGCCCAGAGGGCGAGCCGCCCTACGTGGTGCGCTGGCGCCAGGACGGCCACGAGGCCCTGTTCTCCCCGGGCACCGACGCGGTCCTGGACCAAGCCGGCCCCGGGGCTGACCATGGCTGAGGTTTCGGCGGCGGGACGGGGGCGAGTGGACACCATGGCTCCTGCCACCACCCACCCTCCCGGCGTCGCCGGGCCCACCACCCGAACCTGCCCGACCTGCGGCACCGACCTGGGCTTCCGCCCCGGATCCGGGGGCAGCCACGGCCGCTCCTTCGCCCACTGCAGCGGGTGCGGCGGGTCCTTCACCCTCTACGGCGGCCAGGTCACGCCGATCTGACCGAACCGCCCGGCTGCGTCCTGCGGCGGCCCCCCCCACGGGGTGGTGAATCCGGACAGCGGCGCTCACGGGGGGCCGCCGAAGGCCGACAGGGGGACGGTGGACCCCGCCGACGCCCTCCTCGGACCCGCGCCCGGCCCCCACCCGGGCCCCACGGCGCGTCCCACCCTGGACGCCGACCTCGTCGACCACGCCCGCCACCTGCTCGCGCTGCTCGCCCGGATCAGCGGCCTGCGCAGCACCTACCTCACGAACGTGGACTGGGCCGGTGAGGTCCAGCACATCCTGCTCTCCCACAACACCGGGACCGACCTCGTCATCCCCGAGGGCCTGGCCGTCCCCTGGCGGGACACGCTGTGCCGCCGCTCGCTGGCCACGGGGATCGACCGCACCGAGGACGTCGCCGGCCAGTTCCCCGACTGCGACGCGGCCGCCGCGCTGGGGATCCGCAGCTTCATCAGCGTCGCGGTGCTCGATGTCGACGGCAGCATCTACGGGACCCTCTGCGGGGCCAGCAACGACGAGGTCGCCATCTCCGACGACGTGCACGCCACCATGGTCGCCCTCGGCGAGATGGTGTCGCTGCAGCTGCGCGAGCGGGCAGCCAGCCGCGAGATCGGTCGCCAGGCCGAGGAGCTGACCCGGGCGAACGCCCGGCTGCAGGAGCTCGTCCTGACCGATGCCCTCACCGGGTTGCCGAACCGGCGGGGCGTGCTCGAGGCCCTGGAGCGCCTGGCCGGGGCCGCTCGCCGCAACGATCAGCGGGTGGGCCTGGTGTGGCTCGACGTCGACCAGTTCAAGGGCGTGAACGACCGCTTCGGCCACCACGCGGGCGACGATGCGCTCCGCCTGGTGGCCGACAGCCTCCGGTCGGTGATCCGGGCCCAGGACGTGGCCGGCCGCGTGGGCGGCGACGAGTTCCTGGTGCTGCTGCCCGACACCGACGAGGTCGCCGCGGCGTCGGTCGCCGAGCGGCTGCGCCGGCGCGTCGCCCAGGCCGAGGGCCAGGCGTTCGGCCCCATCTCGATCAGCGCGGGGACAGCCAGCACCGACGGCAGAGATCCCGAGGCCGCCCTGGTGGCGGCCGACCGGGCCCTGTACGTGGCGAAGACCGGGGGTCGCGACCGGGTCGCCACCCACGCCACCCGCTGAAACCCGCTGAAGGCCCCCCCTCCCGCAGCCCTCAGTCCGCTGCCCTCAGCCCCGACCTGCGGCCCTCAGCCCTCAGCCCTCGAGGCGCCGTCCGGCCGGGCCACCGGGACGGCCAAGGCGGCGACGGCGCGGAGGAGCAGGTCCAGCGCATCGATGCCGACCTGGGGCGCGAGGGCATCGCCCTCGAGGTGGTGGTGGAGGGCGACGCCGTCGAAGAGCGTCTGGGCGATCAGGGCCATGAGCTCCGGGTCGGCCGGCGGTTCCAGGCCCTCCACCGCCAGCAGGTGCTCGACCGCGCGCCGGTAGGCCGCTCGCTGGGCCTGCTCGAAGGCGGCCAGCCGGGCCCGGGCGCCGGGGTTGCGGAGGGCGTGCAGGCGCAGCTCGGTGAGCAGGACGAGCCACTGCAGCTCGTCCTCGGCAGCGCGCGCCCGGAGCGCCTCGACGAGCTCGGCCGCGCTGGCGGCCCGGCCGATGAGCGGGGCGAGGCGGGCCTCGTCCTGGGCGGCGTGCTCGTCGAGCACCGCCCGGAACAGCTCCTCCTTGTCGGAGAAGTTCGAGTAGAAGGCGCCCCGGGTGAAGCCGGCGCGCGCGGTGATGTCCTCCACCGTGGCGCCGTGGAAGCCCCGCTCGGCGAAGGACTCGGCGGCGGCGCGGACCAGCGCAGCCCGGCTGCGCGCCTGCTGCTCCGCCCGGCTCAGCCGCGGCGGCCGTCCGGCTCGGTCCTTGACCTCGTCATCCACCTACGCGAGCGTATCCGGATATGAGCGTGCATCTCGACTCGGCCCGCCGGCGGGCGGGCGCAGCCGTGGTCACGCCGGCTCTCGTGGCCTTCCTGGCGTCGGATCGGATCCGGGACCGGCCCCAGGGCCCCACCCGCTGGCTGCGACGGATCGACCCGGTCCACCGCAGCCCGTTCGGGTTCTGGGTCCTCAGCGGGCACCACGAGGTCAGCACCGCCCTCCGCCACCGGGACCTGGGGACCGACCCGGCGCGGATCGACGCCAGCCTGCTCCACCTCGGCCCGCTGCAGCGCCTCCGCGACACCGCGCCCCTCGACCACCGGCGCCCCTTCCTCTCGGTCGCCCGGGACCTGATGCTGTTCCGCGACCCGCCCGACCACACCCGGCTGCGGGCGCTGGTGAGCCGGGCCTTCACGCCCCGGCGGATGGCCGCGCTCGAGGCCCACCTCACGGCGCTGGCCGACGAGCTCATCGGCGCCCTGCCGGCGAGGGGCCGGTTCGACCTCATGGCGGAGCTGGCCTATCCGTTCCCCGCCCGGGTGATCTGCGAGCTGCTGGGGCTGCCACCGGAGGACCACCACCTGATCGCCACCCACGGCCGCGCCCTCGCCGCCGGGCTCGACCCGCTCCCGTCGGCCCAGCAGTGGCTGGCGGCCGACGAGGCGGTCCTGGCGCTGCGGGCCCACCTCGAGCCGGTGCTCGCCGACCGCCAGGCGGCCCCGCGAGATGACCTGCTGTCGGACCTCATCACCGCATCGGTCGACGGCCACCGGCTCGACGCCGACGAGGTGGTCGCCACCGTCGTGCTGCTGCTGATCGCCGGCCACGAGACGACCGCCAACCTCATCGGCAACGCGCTGGTGGCGCTCGACGGCCACCCGGCCGAGCAGGCCCGGTGGCGGGCCGGTGCCGTGGACGATGCGGGGGCGGTCGAGGAGCTCCTGCGGTTCGAGCCGCCGGTGCAGATGACCCAGCGGATCGCCCTTGCCCCGGTGCAGCTGGCGGGCCGGTCGATCCCGGTGGGGAGCATCGTGATCCTGCTCCTCGGCGCCGCCAACCGGGACCCGGCCGTGTTCGAGGAGCCCGACCGGCTGGTCCTCGACCGGGAGCCGCACCCGCACCTGGCGTTCGGGGCCGGCCCCCACCACTGCCTCGGCGCCACGCTCGCCCGGCTGGAGGGCCGGACCGTCCTGCCCCGGCTGCTGCGGGCCCGACCCGACCTGCGCGTCGCCCACCCGGTGCCGCGCCACCGGCCCAGCTTCACCGTGCGCGGCTACGCCGAGCTCCCGGTGACCGGTGACCGTCGGCTGACGGCTGACGGCCGACGGCGAGGGATCTGACAGCTACGGGCGCTTCGGGGGCAGCGATCGGGTGTAGGCGGTGGCCAGCCCGACCCACCGCTCGAGCTGGGGCCCGGTGCGCAGGTGGCCGCGGCCGACCCGGAGCCACCCGGCCATGGGCTTCCCCCGCATGATCGCCGGCTCCGCGTCGGAGCTGGCGATGAGCTCGTCGGAGGTGGCGGGGTCGACCCGCACCAGCACGCCGCCCTGCCCGCTGGCGGAGATGGCCAGGTGGCCGTCGATGAGGAAGGCGAGCCCACCGAACATCTCGGCCTCGGCGAGGCCGGGCTCCTCTGCGAGCAGCGCACGGATGCGATCGGCGAGTTCTTCGTCGTAGGCCATCGAGCGCTGATGGTAGGCCCCGCTCCGCCGGACCGAAGAGCCGGCGACCGAGCAAGGGGGACGGCGACGGCGCTCCCGTGGGCCGGGCGCGCCGTCGCCGTCTCGTCCCGCTAGGGCTCGGCGGTGAACCGACCAGCCTGCGGAGCCCCTTCCGCCGGCCCGTCGGACGGGGCCGGCGGATCGGACGGGGCCGACCCGTCGGCCTGAGCCGGCGCGACCGGCGCGGCCGGCTCGACCGGCTCGGCCGGCTCGTCGGGCTGGACCGGCGCGGCCGGCTCGGCGGGCTCGACCGACATCGCTGACACCAGCGCCGACAGGTCGGCCTGGGGCAGGGCCCGGGCCCGCCCACCGACGTCGATGACCGTCCGGCCGTCGACGATCCTCAGATGCGCGGCCAGCCACTCGTCGCTGGCCGCGGTGGCCGAGATCACGGTCTCGCCGATGATCGACTGGATCTCGATGTCGTCGTCGCCACCGCCGTCGATGATGTCGAGGCCCGGCCCCCCGATCAGCACGTCGTTCCCGGCACCGCCGTTGAGCACGTCGTCGCCGGCGCCGCCGATGACGACGTCGTCGCCGTCACCGGCGTTCACGGTGAGCTGGATCGAATCGGCCGACAGGCCGGACGCGTCGACCACGTCGTCACCCGCCAGCGCGTCGACCGTCAGCCGGTCGTTGGCCGACTCGAAGCCGGTCAGGTTCAACTGGGCGGCCAGCCCGAAGGCGAGCGCGTCGCCCGCGGTGCCGGACACCACGATGACGTCGTCGCCGTCGGTGCCCTCGAGGATGACGTTGTCGGCCTGGGCGTCGGCGCCGCCCAGGTCGGCGTCCACCGCGTTCAGGTCGGTCCCGCTGACGTCGCCGACCACGATGGTGTCGGCGCCGCCCAGGGCGTTGAAGTCGATGAGCTCGACATCGTCGAGGTCCATCGTGACGTTGGCGATGTTGCGGAAGAACCGCACCCGCCCGCCGTTGGCCGCGATGTCGATGTTCTCGGCCACGTTGGCCCCGTTGAACAGCATCGTGTCGGCACCGGCCTGGCCTTCCAGCGTGTCGTTGTCGTCGCCGGGGTTCCAGACGAAGGTGTCGTCACCACCACCCATGAGGGCCAGGTCGTCGCCGTCGCCACCGTTGGTGACCTCGTCGCCGGCACCACCGAGGGTCAGGTCGGCACCCAGCCCACCGTTGACGGTCAGCCCGATGACATCGGCCTCCAGCGAGGTGGTGTCGATGACGTCGTCACCGCCCCGGCCGTTGAGGGTCAGCCGGTCGGCGGCCTCCGGGGAGGCGATGTCGACCGCGGCGTGGAGCCCGAAGACGTCGACCCCGTCGGCGTCACCAGCGGCACCGAACACGTCGGCCCCGTCGGTGCCGTTGACCGTGACCGTGTCGGCTGCACCGTCGCCCCCGCCGCCCGGGCCGCTCAGGTCCGTGGCGATCGAGGTCAGGTCGGTGCCGGTCAGGTCGCCGACCACGACGTTGTCGGCGCCGCCCAGGGCGTTGAAGTCGATGGCCTCGACCTCGTCGAGGTCCATCGTGATGGCGGCCACGTCGCGGAAGAACCGGACCCGCCCGCCGTTGGCGGCGATGTCGATGTTCTCCGAGGCGCCGGCCCCGTTGAAGAGCATCGCGTCGGAGCCGGCCTGGCCCTCGACGACGTCGCTGCCGTCGCCCGGGTCCCACCGGAAGGTGTCGTTGCCGGCGCCCAGGAACGCCACGTCGTCGCCGTTGTCGCCGAGGACTGCGTCATCGCCGTCACCGCCGAGGAGGACGTCGGCGCCCTGCGAGCCGAACAGCTCGTCGCCGTCGGCACCGCCGTCGACCGTCAGCCCGATGACGCCGGCCGCCAGCGAGGTGGCCGTCACGTCGTCGTCACCGCCGAGGGCGTTGACGACCAGCTCGTCGTTGGCGCCCTCGGCGTTGGTGATGTCCACCTGTGCCGCGAGGCCGACCACCGACGCCGAGGTGCCGCTCCCGGAGACGTCGATCACGTCGTCGCCGTCGGTGCCGTTCACGACCACGGTGTCGATCGCGCCATCACCCGCGGCACCGCCGAGGGTGCCGGCCAGGTCGGTGTCGACCCGGTCCACCTCGGTGGCGGACAGGTCGTCGACGGTGAGGCGGTCGGCGCCACCGAGGGCGTTCAGGTCGAGCACCTCGATGTTGTTGGTGTCCATGACGATGTTGCCCACGTCACGGGTGAACCGGAGGCGGCCGCCGTTGTCGGAGGCCTGGAAGGTCTCGCTGGCGGCGCTGCCGTTGAACACCATCGTGTCGAGGCCGCCGTACCCGTCCACGCGGTCGCTGCCGTCGCCGGGATCCCACTGGAACGTGTCGTCGCCCGCGCTGAGGAACACCGAGTCGTTGCCCTGCTGGCCGTCGACGAAGTCGTCGCCCACGTCGCCGATCAGCCAGTCGGCGCCGTTGCCGCCCAGGATCGTGTCGTTGCCGGCCGCACCGGTGACGCCGATCCCGATGAGGGGCGCCAGGTTGCCGGTGGCCGAGAAGCTGTCGTCGCCGCCGCCGGCGTTCAGCAGGAGGAGCTCGGAGGTGCCGATGTCGAGCGCGAACGGTGCCGGGGCGACCCGATCGAAGCGGACCCGAGCCCCGTTGGCCGTGGTGGTGAACGACTCCGCGCCGCCGCCACCGAACACCCCCACGATGTCGCCGCCCGGACCGCCCTCGTTGAGGTCGGTGTCGTCACCGGGGTTCCAGAGCATGACGTCGTCACCGCTCTCGCCGAACGCCTGGTCGTCGCCGTCCCCGCCGGTCAGCCGGTCGTGGCCGACCCCGCCGAAGAGGAGGTCGTCGGCGCCGGCGCCGAACAGCTCGTCGGCACCGCCCTCGCCGAAGAGGAGGTCGTCGTTCGAGCCGCCGGTGAGCTCGTCGTCGCCGGCACCGCCGAAGAGGTTCGCCGACGGCAGGGCGCCGTTGGCCTCGTCGAGGGTGATCACGTCGTTGCCGCCGCGGCCGAACACCTGGATCACCGCGGTGTTGGCGACCGTCGGCGTCCCGCCGGTGATCGACACCGCGCCGCCGTTCACGAGGATCGTGCCGGCTGGGTCCCGGCTGACGTCGATGGTCTCGTCGGATCCGTCGCCGAGGACGATGAGGACCCCGTTGGTGAACGTCGCCGTGGTGGCTGCGCTCGCTGGTTGGCTCGCCAAGCCGACGGCGCCGGCGGCGATGACGGTTCCGACGAGCAGCCGGCGCGCCGCCCGCCTCCACCCGCTGTGGTCTCTCACGCTCATGGTGTCTCCTCTGGAAGGTCGCCGTCGATCACCTCGCGGTGATCGACGCCGGGTCAGGTTCCGTCGCGCCCCCGTCGGCCGCCGACGGGCGAGCAGACCGCGCGCTGCTGCGCACGACCACAGAGACGGCCTTCCCTCCGACTTCCCACTCGCCGGATCCGCTCCTCGCCGAGGAAGACCCTACGCCTCCGAGGCGGCGGGCGCTCGGGGCCCGGGCCCGGGCACCCGACGCGGTCCGGCACCCGAGGCAGGCGGGACCTCGGGGTGGCGCCGGGCGTGGGTTGCCGGCGCCGGCGAATCGAATAGTCTCTCAGTATGCGACTCGAGGTCACCCGCCGATCGGACCTCGCCATCCGAGCGCTGCTCGCGCTGATCGACGGGCCGGAGCGGACGAAGGCGGTGGCGCTGGCCGACCGGGTCGGGACCACCAAGGGCTTCCTGACCCAGGTGATGAACCCGCTCGTGCAGCAGGGGTGGGTCCGCTCCGATCCGGGCCCCACCGGTGGGTACGCGCCCGACTTCGACCCCGCGGAGGTCAGCGTCCTGGCCGTGATCGAGGCGATCGAGGGACCGGTCGACACCGGCCGGTGCGTCCTCGAGGACCGGGCGTGCGCCTCGGCCGAGACGTGCGCGCTGCACCGCCCCTGGTCCCGGGCCCGCGGTCTCCTGCTCGACGACCTGGCCGCCCAACGCCTCTCCTCGTTGCGGGGAGCAGGAGGACCGTGACCGAGATCGACGCGCTCGCCTCCGCGAGCCCACCGGAAGAAGGCAACCTCATGTCCCAGATCACCAGCGCCAGCTCGCTCGCCGAGATCATCCGGGCCGTCCCCGGCTCACGACGGGCCCTCGAGTCGTTCGGCCTCGACTACTGCTGCGGCGGCCAGCGCACCCTCGCCGACGCCTGCCGCGCCCTCGACATCGAGCCGGACGCGGTCCTCGCGGCGGTGTCGCAGGTCGAGCCCCAGCCGGACCCGGAGTGGGCGTCGATGGCCCCCGACGCGCTGGTCGACCACCTCGAGGCCACCCACCACGCCTACCTCCACGCCGAGATGCCGAGGCTCACCTTCCTCGCCGAGAAGGTCCTCGCCGCCCACGGCGCCCGCCACCCGGAGCTGTCCGAGGTCCGAGACGCCTACGCCGCGATCCGGGCCGACCTCGAACCGCACCTGGCCAAGGAGGAGCAGGTGCTGTTCCCCATGATCCGCCAGTTGGCCACGGCCACCACCGCACCGCAGTTCCACTGCGGGTCCCTGCAGAACCCGATCTCGGTGATGCTGCGCGAGCACGACCAGGTCGGCGAGCTGCTGGTGACGCTGCGCCGGCTCACCGACGGCTACCGCACCCCCGCCGACGGGTGCGCCAGCTACGTCGCCTACTTCGAGGGCCTCGCCGAGCTCGAGGCCGACACCCACCTCCACGTCCACAAGGAGAACAACCTCCTCTTCCCGGCGGTCGTCGCGCTCGAGGACCGGTTCGCCGCCACCTCGGCGTGACCCCGACGATGCCCGCCCCGTCCGGCGTCCGACACGGTCGGCCCCCCGCCCCTACGCTCGCCCCGACAGGGAGGCGCGGTCGCCATGGGTGAAGCCAGAGCGTTGGACCGACGGGGCGTGACCTGGGGTCTGGTCGGGGTGGCGATCGTGGTCGCCCTCACGTTCATCGGCAGCGACCAGCTGGTCTGGTTCGACGCCGCGCTCGTCGGCTACTGGTTCGGCACGGTCTTCGCGGTGTTCGGGGTCACCTACCGCTACGCCGTGTGGCTCCGCCGCCCGTCCACCGCCATGTTGAACCGTCGCGGGTGGGACGCGTTCCGGGCCCGCAAGGCGCGCAACGCGGTGGCCCTGCCGGCGCTCGTGGGCACCCAGCTGCTGGCCCAGACGTTCATCCTCCGCCGGTCGAGGATGCGGTGGCTGGCCCACCAGCTGATCTTCTGGGGGTGCATCCTCGCGGCGCTGATCACCTTCCCGCTCACCCTCGGGCTGCTCCACTTCGAGAGCGTCGGCCAACAGGCCGACCGCTACCAGGTGTACGTGTCGAGGGTGGGCACCTCGACCTTCGATGCGGGCAGCGTGATCGGCTGGGTCATCTTCCACGGCCTCGACATCGCCGCGGTCCTGGTGCTGGCCGGCGTGTTCATCTTCCTGCGGCGCCGGCTCAAGGACCCGGGCGCCCTGGCGGTCGAGCGCAGCGGCGACTTCCTGGCCCTCGCCGGCCTGTTCGCCGTGTCGGTGACCGGCCTGTTCCTCACCGTGTCCAGCATGTGGCTGGACGGCCAGTTCTACGCCGCGCTCAACACGATCCACGCCCTCACCGTCATCCTCGGCCTGATGTACCTGCCGTTCGGGAAGCTCTTCCACATCTTCCAGCGCCCCGGGAACCTGGGCGTCGCCTACTACAAGCGGGCGAACGAGGAGGGGCCGGCGGCGGTCTGCCGGCGCTGCGGCGAGGGGTTCGCCAGTGCCCAGCAGGTGGCCGACCTGCAGGAGGTCCTCCCCCTGGTGGGGTTCGACTACGACATCGACGGAGGCGGCAACTACCAGGACACCTGTCCCCCGTGCCGCCGGGCGAGCGTCACCTTGGCGCAGTCCGCACGAGTTGGAGGTTTCGGCTGATGGCACGGATCCCGATCACCGAAGCGGCCCTCATCGAGGCGTACGGGCCCCACCTCAACGAGGCGCCCCCCGGCGGGTGGGACGCGGGCCTCGAGGTCGACGAGGTGGTGCAGACCCACTGCTGCTTCTGCGGGCAGCAGTGCGGCATCAAGCTCAAGGTCCACGACAACCAGGTCGTCGGCTTCGAGCCCTGGTACGACTTCCCGTTCAACGAGGGCAAGCTCTGCCCCAAGGGCGTGAAGCGCTACCTCCAGGGCGGCCACCCCGACCGGCTGCTGCACCCGAAGGTGCGCGACGAGTCGGCCCCCGGCGGGTTCCGCGACGTGAGCTGGGACGAGGCCCTCTCCCAGGTGGTCAGCGAGATCCAGCGGATCCAGGCCACCTACGGCGACGACGCCTTCGCCATGCTCTCGGGCGTCTCGATCACCAACGAGAAGAGCTACCTCGTCGGCAAGTTCGCCCGGCTCGCGCTGCACACCGCCAACCTCGACTACAACGGCCGCTACTGCATGGTGTCGGCGGGCGTCGGCAACAAGAAGGCGCTCGGCATCGACCGGGCCCCCAACCCGTGGAGCGACATCCCTCTCGCCGATGTCGTCTGGGTGGCCGGCTCGAACATCGCCGAGACCTTCCCCATCACCACGAGCTACATCTGGCGGGCCCGCGACCGCGGCGCCAAGCTGATCGTCGCCGACCCGCGGGTGACCCCGATCGCGCGCACCGCCGATGTGTTCCTCGGCCTCAGGCCTGGGACGGACTCGGCGCTGATGGGCACCATCCTGCACATCCTCATCGAGCGCGATTGGCTCGACCACGACTTC
>JBBRFU010000071.1:0-18154 GCA_038241315.1 Acidimicrobiales bacterium
TCCACCGCGACCTGCGCATCTCGGTCACCGACCGCTGCAACTTCCGGTGCACCTACTGCATGCCGGCCGAGGGCATGGTGTGGCAGCCCCGCGACCGCCTCCTCACCTTCGAGGAGATCGCGCGCATCGCCCGGGTGTGCGTCACCCGCTTCGGCTTCGACTCGGTCCGCCTCACCGGCGGCGAGCCCACCGTCCGGGCCCGGCTGCCGCTGCTCGTGGCCAAGCTGGCCGCCCTCGGGATCGACCTGTCGATGACCACGAACGGGTCCACGCTCGCCACCGGCGCCCACGACCTGCACGCGGCGGGCCTGCGCCGCATCAACGTCTCCCTCGACTCGCTGCGGCCGGACCGCTTCGCCGCCCTCACCCGGCGCGACGAGCTGCCCCAGGTGCTCGACGGCATCCGCGCCGCGGTGGCCGCCGGCTTCGATCCGGTGAAGGTCAACGTGGTGGTGGTCCGGGGGACGAACGACGACGAGATCGTCGACTTCGCCCGCTTCGGCCGCGACGAGGGCGTCCAGGTGCGCTTCATCGAGTTCATGCCCCTCGACGCGGACCAGCGGTGGGACCGCGGCTCGGTGGTCCCGTCGGCGGAGATCGTGGCCGCCATCCACGCCGCCTTCCCGCTCGAGCGGTTGGACCGCGGCCACGATCCCGCCGAGCGCCATCGCTACCTCGACGGCGCCGGCTCGATCGGCGTCATCGGCAGCGTGACCGAGCCGTTCTGCTCGAGCTGCGACCGCGTGCGCCTCACCGCCGACGGCCAGCTGCGGTCCTGCCTGTTCGCCACCGACGAGACCGACCTGCGGGGCCTGCTGCGCGGCGGGGCCGACGACGACGCCCTGGCGGCGGCGCTGGCCACCACCGTGGCCGGCAAGTGGGCGGGCCACGGGATCACCAACGTCGACTTCACCCGGCCCACTCGCTCGATGAGCGAGATCGGCGGCTGAGCGCCCGTCCGTGCGAGCGGGGGCCGGGGCCCTCCTACACTTCGGCCATGCCCGAGCGCCTGACCCACCTCGATCCGCTGGGCCGTGCCCGCATGGTCGACGTCACCCCCAAGGAACCGTCGCACCGCCGGGCGGTGGCCCGCGGCCGGGTCCACATGCAGCCCGAGACCACTGCCCTGGTGGCGCGCGGCTCGGTGGGCAAGGGCGATGTGTTGAACGTGGCGCGCGTGGCGGGCATCCAGGCCGCCAAGCGCACCTCCGACCTCATCCCGCTCTGCCACCCGCTCCTGGTGGGCGCGGTGCTCGTGAACTTCCACATCGACGACACCTACATCGAGATCGAGGCCCACGTCGACACCGTCGACCGCACGGGGGTGGAGATGGAGGCCCTCACGGCCTGCTCCGTGGCGGCCCTGACGATCTACGACATGTGCAAGTCCGCCGACCGCTCCATGACCATCGGCGACATCGCCCTGTGGGAGAAGACCGGTGGTCGTTCAGGCACGTTCCGTCGCCAGCCGACCGATCCCGAGCTCGATCTCGGGCTCTGATCGCGCCCGCCGCACCGTCGGGCACGGTCGGGTGACCGGTGGCCGCGCGCTGGCAGGGACGTGTCGGGCCGTAGTAGAACCGTAACAACCGCAGTCTTCCCGTCACCTGGCGTTCAGGGATGGGTCGTCGCTGCCGATGGATCCCGTACCCGTCGGACCGCCCCCCATCCACCCCCGCCACCCGCGGGCTGGATACGGTCCGACCACGTAGTAGAAGGCAGGCCTGGAGAACGTGACGATGCTCGTGCTGGTCATCTTGGCGGTCGTGTGGGCGGCGGTGTTGGTCCCGCCGTTCGTGCGGAACCGACGTGACGCCCGCCCCGACAACTCGGTCGTCTCGTTCCGTGCCCAGCTCTCCACGCTGGAGCGGGCCACCCCCGGCACCTCGCTGCGCTCGATCTCCTCGGGCTCGAGCTCCTCCATCGGCGCCCCCATGCTCCCGGTCCACATGACCCGCCGCGACGTGAAGCGCCGCCGCCGAGACGTGCTGGTCGGCCTGCTCGGCGCCTCGGTGTTCACCTTCGCCCTCCTCGTCACCCTCGGCGGAGCCCTCGTCACGCTGGCCTTCCTGGCGTCGGCGAGCGGCCTGGGCGCCTACGTGTACGCCCTGCGCCAGTTGCAGCTGCGCTCGATGGAGCGGGTGGCCAAGGTCCGCCCGCTGGTGCCCCGGTCGATGCCGGCACCCGTGCTCGCCATGCGCCGCACCGTCTCCAACTGACGCCGGCCCGCCCCGAGCCGAGGTCCAGCGCCTCGGGCGTCCGCGACGCGTCGTCAGGGCCATTCGGCCCATTTCCGGCGATCCGGCCGACCGTTGCCTCAAGGTCGAGGCCGCTTCGACCGTTACCAGAGCCATGGCCTCTCTCACCTCCCCTCGACCGACCCGGGCGCCCGTCCGCCGGGCCGGTGCTCTCGCCGTGGTCCTCTCCGCCGTCCTGCTGCTGAGCGCCTGCCTCACGAGCGAGCAGACGAAGGTGCAGAGCGAGCTCAACGCCGACCGTCGGGCCAACGGCCGCAGCACCCTCTCCATCCAGGACAGCGCCCAGAAGAAGGCCCAGGCCTGGGCCGAGAAGCTGGCGCGGGAGAACCGCCTCTACCACTCCACGCTGTCCTCGGGGATCAACGTCCGCTGGTGCTCGCTCGGCGAGAACGTCGGCTACGGCTCGAGCATCGCCTCGGTCCAGGACGCCTACATGGCGTCCCCCGGCCACCGCGCCAACATCTTGTCGACCACCTGGAACGGGGTCGGCGTCGGCTACGCCAAGAACGGCAGCCGGGTGTTCACCGTGCAGGTCTTCATCAAGACCTGCTGACGGCGGCGGGCTCCGCAGACGGCCCCACCGGGCCGCTGGGGGTTCGGGCCCGCGGTGGCCCTGCGCTAAGGTGGCCCTCCCGTTCCGCGGGGGTGTAGCTCAGTTGGTAGAGCGCCTCGGTCGCATCGAGGAGGCCAGGGGTTCGATTCCCCTCACCTCCACCACCACGGCCCCCGGGGCCGTGCGGCGGTGGTTGGCGGTGCGGCTACCGTGACGGCGGCCGTAGGAACCTGTTCCAGTTTGGGAGTGACCATGCGCGTGGTAGTCGACTTCGACCTGTGTGAGAGCAACGCGGTGTGCATGAACGTGGTGCCCGAGGTCTTCGAGGTCCGAGACGACGACTACCTGTACGTGCTCCAGGAGGAGCCCGACGAGTCGCTGCGCGCCAAGGTGGAGGAAGCGGTCGCCCGCTGCCCCAAGCAGGCCATCTCCCTCGAGGGCTGAGGCGCCCGCCGGCCCCACCGGCCGGCGCGGACCACCCTGTCGCCCGGCCCGCTCGCCGGGCCCGTCCCCCGAGGTGACCTGTGGAACGAATCGTCGTCGTCGGCTCCTCGCTGGCCGGCCTGCGAGCGGCCGAGACGCTGCGGGCCGAGGGCTACGCCGGACGCCTGACCCTGGTGGGCGACGAGGCCCGCGTGCCCTACGACCGGCCGCCGCTGTCCAAGCAGCTGCTCACCGAGGGCTGGGACGAGGACCGCATCGCCCTGCCCGCCGGCGCCCGCCCCGAGCTCGACCTCACCTGGGAGCGGGGCCACGCCGCCGTCGGCCTGGACCTCACCGAGCGGGTGGTCGCCCTGGCCGACGGCCGGTCGCTGCCCTTCGACGGGCTGGTGATCGCCACCGGTGCAGCCGCCCGCCGCCTCCCCGCCACCGAGGGGATGCGCGGGGTCCACGCCCTCCGCACCCTCGACGACGCCCTCGCGGTGCGCGCCGCGCTCGACGCCGGCGTGGGCCGGGTGGTCGTGGTGGGCGCCGGGTTCATCGGGTGCGAGGTGGCGGCGTCGTGTCGGGCCCGAGGCGTGGAGGTCACCGTGGTGGAGCCGCTGGCCCAACCGTTGGCCCGCATCCTCGGCGAGGAGCTGGGGTCGGTCATCGCCGAGGTCCACGTGGACCACGGCGTCGACCTGCGCCTGGGCGTGGGCGTGGAGGCCCTCGAGGCCGACGAAGGTGCGGTGGCGCGCGTCCGCCTCACCGACGGCGCCGAGGTCGAGGCCGCGCTGGTGGTCGTGGGCATCGGCGTGGTCCCCAACACCGCCTGGCTCGAAGGCAGCGGGCTGGTGCTCGACGACGGGGTGGTGTGCGACGAGACCACCCTGGCGGCCCCCGGGGTGGTGGCTGCCGGCGACGTGGCCCGCTGGCCCAACCCGCTCTTCGGTGAGGTCATGCGGGTCGAGCACTGGGAGCACGCCATCGACATGGGGGCGCACGCGGCCCGGCGCCTGCTGGCGGGCGATGGTCCCGGCGAGCCCTACGGCCCCGTCCCGTGGTTCTGGAGCGACCAGTACGACCGCAAGCTGCAGCTCGCCGGCCGGGTCCGTCCCGACGACGAGCTGGTGGTGGTGGCGGGGTCGTTCGCGGAGCGCCGGTTCGCCGCCCTGTACGGCCGCGAGGGCCGGGTGGTGGGAGCGGTCGCCATGAACATGCCGGCGCGGGTGGTCCGGTACCGCCAGGCCATCGCCGCCGGGCTGCGGTGGGACGACGCGCTCGCCGCGGTCGCCGCCGGGTGAGCGCTCCCGGGCCCGGCCGCCCGCCGACGTGAGCGACGAGGAGCGGGCCGCCGGCGCGGCGTCGGAGGCGGTGGAGGAGGTCGACGAGGCGGGCCGGGTGCTCCGGGTGGTGTCGCGCGCCGAGGTCCGCGCCCGCCGGCTGCGCCACCGCTGCACCTACGTGGTGGTGGTGGACGACGCCGACCGGGTGGTCGTCCACCGGCGGGCCGGGTGGAAGGACGTCTGGCCGGACCGCTGGGACCTGGCCTTCGGCGGGGTGGTGGGCGTGGGCGAGGGGTGGGACGAGGCCGCGGCCCGGGAACTGGTGGAGGAGGCCGGGGTGCGGGCGCCGCTAGTGGCGCTCACCGGGGTCACCGCCTACGCCGACGCCGACGTGGCCCTGGTGGGACGGGGGTACCTGGCCCGCCACGACGGCCCCGTCGCGTGCGACGACGGCGAGGTGGTGGCGATCGAGCGCGTGCCCCGGGCCGAGGTGGTCGGGTGGATCACCGCCCGCCCGCACTGCCCGGACTCGGTGGCCCTGGTGGGCCCGGCGATCGCTGCGCTGGCGCCACCCCCCGGCCGACCCCCGTCGTCGGGGCCCTCACCGGCACCCGGGTAGCCTCCGGCCATGCCCGGGGTGGAGGAGGAACGGCGGTGACCGGCGTGGCGTGGGTCTTCGCCGCGGCCACCGCCGCGTTCGCGCTCACCGACTGGTGGGCCACCTGGACCGAGCGGACCTCGGTGCGCCACGTGGCCAAGCCGGCCACGCTGGTGGCCCTGATCGGGGTGGCCGCGACCCTCGACCCCACGGTGGGCACCGACGTGCGGGCCTGGATGCTGGTCGGCCTCGTGCTGTCGCTGGCGGGCGACGTGTTCCTCATGCTCGACGAGCGCTGGTTCGTGGCCGGCCTGGCCGCCTTCCTGGTCGGCCACGTGGCCTACGTGGTGGGCCTCCAGCTGGCGCCGACCTCGGCGGCCGCCACGGCGATCGGCCTGGCCGTGGTGCTGGTGGCCATCGCCACCATCGGCCGTCGGATCGTGGCCACCGTCGCAGCGGGCGAGCAACGGGGGATGGCCGGGCCGGTGCTGGCCTACCTGGTGGTGATCTCCGCCATGGTCGTGAGCGCCTTCGGCACCGAGGACCTCTGGGCGGTGGTGGGGGCCACGCTGTTCTACGCCTCCGACGCCACGCTGGCATGGAACCGCTTCGTCGCCCGTCGCCGGTTCGGGCCGTTGGCGGTCATGGTGACCTACCACCTGGGCCAGGCCGGCCTGGTCGCCTGGCTCGTCACCGGTTGAGCCGGTGACCCGGCCCGTGCGCCGCCCGAGGCCGACCCCGGCCACCGGCCCGGCGGCGCGGGTGGTGGCGGCGCGGGTGGTTGCCGCGCTGGTGGTGGGGGCGCTGCTGGCGGGTGGCTGCAGCGATCCGGCCTCCACGCTGGACCGCGAGGGCACCGAGCGGGCGGTGCGACGGGTGGTGGGCGGGCGGATCGAGGCCCGGGTGCGCGACGTGCGGTGCCCCGCCGACATCGCGCGGGGCGCCGGCGAGCGGGTGACGTGCGTCGCCCTGCTGGCCGGCGACACCGGGGAGGTGCGGCTCCGAGTGGAGCAGGCCGATGACGACGGCACCCTCGAGGTGGCCCTCCTCGACGCCGTGGTCGACCCGGCCGACGTGGCCGACGACCTCCGGGCCGCCCTCGTGCGCACCTTCGAGCGGGGGTTCACGGTGACCTGCGGCGACCCGGGCCCCACCGTGGTCCGGCCGGGCGCCACGTTCACCTGCGAGGCCGTCGACGAGACCGACGACCGTGGCGCCGGCACGCGCCGGGTGACCGTGACCGTGACCGACCCGGCGGGCACGCTCCGCTACGGCGTGGGCGACGGCGCTCCCGAGGAGCCGGCCGAGCCCGAGGCGCCGGAGGAGGGGAGCGGGGGCTGAGCGGTGGCGGCCGGCGCGACGGTGGGTCGAGCCGCGGCCGGCGCGGGCCAGGTGAGGTCGAAGCAGCGGGAGCCGAGCGGCCCGGGGGACACCCACCGCCAGGCGCCCAGAGCGGCTCGGCGGGTGTGGTCGGTCCAGGCCAGGATGTCCGGGCGGGCCACCCGGCGCACCACCTGGCGCAGCCCGCCCTCGTGGACCACGTAGCCGGCCCACACGCCGGGGTAGTCCTTGGTGGAGCCGACCTGGGTGGCGGTCACCCCGGCGTGCACCCAGCGGCGGTGCCGGTGGGTGTGGCCGCTCGTGACCAGGACCCGCCGCCCGGTGCTGCCGAGCCGGCGGAGGAAGCGGGTGCTCTCGTGGTGCCCGATGCCGATGGGCCAGCCCTCGGCCACCAGGTGGCGGTGCAGTTGGTGGTGCAGCAGGACCAACACGGCGCGATGGGGGTCGGCGTCGGCCACCGCCTGCACCACCTCGTCGGTGAAGGTCTCCACGTGGCCCAGGTTGCGGCCACCGGTGGTGGTGTCGACGAGGACCAGGCGGATGCCGTCGAGGTCCCGCACCAGCACGGGCAGGGCCAGCGAGAGGCCGAAGGTGGCGGCAGCCACCTCGGGGCGGAGCCCCGGCTCGTCGGGCCGGAAGGCGCGGTCGTGGTTGCCGGGGAGGGCGTCGACGGGGATCGGGGATCGGGCCACCAGGTCGGCGTAGGCGCGCCACTGCTCGACCCGCCCGTGGTTGGTCAGGTCGCCCTTGGCCACCAGGTGGCCGGCCCCCCACGCCACCGCCTCGTCCACCGCCGCCTCCGCGCAGCGCTCGGGGTGGTGCACCTCGGGGACGGGGTGCTCCTCGATGGTCCCCCAGTGGCCGAACACCTCGGCGCCGAGGTGGAGGTCGCTGATGGTGGCCACCCGGGCCAGCTCGGCACCCGGCAGGCGGGGCGGGGTCCGCACCGGGAGCCGCACGGCGGCCGACCGGCGGCCGGCGGGGGTGGCGGTCACCACGAGGTCCCGGCCCGGGGGCAGGTCGGCCAGCACCGCCGCGCCCGGGCCGCCGTCGACCGCCACGGTGCGGCCCGGGGCCACGGGCCGATCCGAACCGGCGGTGGTGACCGCCAGCGCGAGCGCCCCGGCCGGGACGCCGCGCCAGGTGAGCTGCACCGCGGTGTCCTCCACCGCGAACACCTCGACGGACGGCCGGGAGGCCATGGGCTAGCGGCGCGCCAGGGCGGCGGCCAGCTCGGCGGGCACCCGCTCGGCCAGCGCCACGCTGACCCACATGCGCTCGACGTGCTGGCGGATGACCGTGGTGCCCTGCGGCACCGGGTGGGCGTCGATGAAGGCCGCCACCTCGGTGGCCAGGTCGCGGTCGGTGATGCCCCGGATGCCGTCGAGGAGGCGGGGGACCGCGGCCGACGGGAACCGGGTGGTGATCTCGCCCCAGTGGGCGACCACGAACGACCACACCGAGGCGGTGGCGGTGCGGTTGGCGAGGGCCCGGCGGAGCAGGAACAGGCCGTCCTGGGTCCGGACCTCGTCGGTGAGGACGAGGTCGCAGAACCGCCGCACGAGGGCGGGGTCCTCGGCGTCGGCCAGGGCGCCCTGGTGGCGCAGCCGGTCCTGGGGGGTGCGGGCGGCGGCGGCCCGGCGGCGGAGCTCCTCCCACGTGTCCTCGTCGGCGTGGGCGGCGACCACGCGGACCACCGCGTCGGCGAGGTCGGCGTCGACGGCCGTGGGGTCGTCGCCCAGGGCGCTGAAGTGGGCGCGGGCGAGGTCGATCTGGTCCTGGTCGTCGCCGATGCGGGCCGATGCCTCGAAGAGGGCGGCGCGGCGGGCGGTGGTGCGCTCGTCCTCGCCGGCGGCCCGCGTGGTCCCCAGGGCCCGCAGGGCGGGTCCCAGGAGGGCCCGCACCCACCCGGCCAGGTCGTCGTGCTGCTCCTGGCCGCCCACCCGGTCGAGGGACCCGAGGACGCCGATGGTCCGCTGCCAGACGGAGAGGTCGTCCTCGGCGGCCAGGCTGCGGAGCAGCCCGAGCACGCGGGCCACCGAGCCGCGCCCGGCGAGCACCAGCGCCCACTCGTCCTCCACGAGGCCGTAGCGCTCGAGCGGCGAGAGGTCGGTGAGGGCCCGGGTGGCGACGGTGGTGAGGTCGTGGTCGGCCAGCTCCACCCGGTAGAAGCCGTTGCCCTCGTGGTTGCCGATGATCCAGGTGGCGGGCTGCGCCAGCGGGACCGTGGCCGAGGCCTCGGTGAGCAGGATGCGGTGGACGGAGGAGCCGTCGGCGTGCCCGACGCGCAGCACCACGGGGACCGAGCGGGGGGCCTCGGTGGGCGCGGCCACGCCGGAGGCCGGATCGGGCGCGAACGAGAAGCGGGCCTGGCCGATGGTGAGGGCCGTGCCGTCGGCCGAGCGGCCGACCGAGATGGCCGGGTGGCCGGCCTGGAAGATCCAGGAGTCCATGATCTGGCGCACCGGCTCGCCGGTGGCCTCCTCGATGGCGTCCCACAGGTCGGTGGTCTCGGTGTTCCCGTAGGCGTGGGTGGCGAGGTAGTGGCGGATGCCGGCCTGGAAGCGGTCTTCGCCGAGGTACTGCTGGAGCATCCGGACGACCGAGGCGCCCTTCTCGTAGGTGAGCACGTCGAACATGCCCTCCGAGTCGGCCGCGGTCACGACCTCGTACTCGATCGGGCGGGTGGTGGAGAGCGAGTCGGTGTCGAACGCGGCCGAGCGGGCCAGGCCGAAGTCGGTCCAGCGCTGCCAGTCGGGCCGGTAGGCGTCGGTGGTGAGCATCTCCATGAAGGTGGCGAAGGCCTCGTTCAGCCAGATGCCGTTCCACCAGCTCATGGTCACCAGGTCGCCGAACCACATGTGGGCGATCTCGTGGGCGATCACGTCGGCCACGCGCTGCTGCTCGGCCTGGGTGGCCCGCTCCCGGTCGAGCAGCAGGGCGGTCTCGCGGAACGTCACCGCCCCGAGGTTCTCCATGGCGCCGAACGAGAAGTCGGGGATGGCGATCAGGTCGAGCTTGTCGCCCGGGTACGCGATCCCGTACCAGTCGGTCAGGAACCGGAGCGAGAAGGCCCCGACCTCGAGCGCGAACGGCGTGAGGTCGGCCTTGCCGGGCGGCGCGATGACCCGCAGCGGGACGCCGTCGACGTCGACCGTCTCGCTGATCTCCAGCGGCCCGACCACGAACGCCACCAGGTAGGTGGACATCGACATGGTGGTGGCGAAGCGGACCCGGCGGCGTCCGTCGCCGATGTGCTCGTCGGCCACCTCGGCGGCGTTGGAGATGGCGACCAGGTCGTCGTCGACCTCGAGGGCGATGGCGAACGTGGCCTTGAAGGCCGGCTCGTCCCAGCACGGGAACGCCCGCCGGGCGTGGGTGGACTCGAACTGGGTGGTGGCGAGCGTGTGGGTGGTGCCGGCGTCGTCGGTGAACGTGGACCGGTAGAAGCCCACCAGCTTGTCGTTGAGCTCGCCGGTGAAGGTGAGGTGCAGCGTCCAGTCGCCGGCCCCCGCCGTGCCCGACAGGGCCAGGGTGGCCGTCTCGGACCCGGCGTCGAAGGTGGCGGTGGCGTCGAGCCGTTCGCCGTCGCGAGCCAGCCACGCCTCGGAGATCTCCAGGTCGAGGGCGTGGAGCACCACCTCGTCGACCGGCTCGGCGATGGCGACGGCGACGGCGGACGTCCCGTGGAAGCGCGCCCCCTCCAGGTCGGGGGCCAGGACGAGGTCGTAGTGGCTGGGCACCACGGTGGTGGGGAGGCGGTTGGGGTCGCGCTCGGGCACGGGGGCTCCTCGGCTGCGGGGTCGGACCGGGGGGAGGCTATGCCGAAACCCGGCCCGGGCGACCCCGCAGCGGTGGATCAGGGCAGGTAGACGGCCTCGATCAGCGACACCGTGGTGACGCCCCGCACGTTGCTCACCAGGATCTTGAACAGGTGGTCCTCGAAGGCCACCTCCGACACGCTCGACGGCACCAGGTCGGGACCGCCGCCGTCGAGGGTGAACGCCGACGCGTCGGGGACCACGGCGAGGCGGCGCACGGTCTGGGTGGTGTTGCGGACGTAGTAGTCGTTCGGCACCGGCGACTCGTCGCCGGCCAGGGCGGCCGCCTCGTCGGCGGCCTCGCCGGTGAGGAACTCGACCTCGTCCCAGATGACCACCTGGACGTCCTGGCCCTCCACCGTGCCCTCCTCCAGGCCGGCGAGGTAGCCGTAGTGCTCGCCGTCGTCGAGCGAGTCGAGCACGCTGGTCTCGGTGTCTCGGCCCTCGCTGTCGGGCGAGGTCGTGGTGGTGGGGTCGCCGGGGTCGCCAGCGGTGGTGGAGGTGCCCTCGTCGGTGCCCGAGGCGGTGGTCTCGGTGCTGCCGCCGGCGGCCGCCGTGGTGCTGGTGGTGGCATCGACCGAGCCCGCACCCGTGGTGGTGGAGGCGGCGCCGTCACCGCCGTCGTCGTCGCCGCAGCCGGCCAGCGCCAGGGCGGCGACCACGGCCAGCGTGACGACCCTTCGAGTTCCAACCATGGTGCGTGCTCCTACCGATGTCGCGAGGGGACGAACCTAGCGGTGCCCCGCGCCGCCACCGGGTCGGCCCGCCTCGCGGGTGGGCTCGCGCCAGGGGGTGGAAACGGACCGAAGTGGGCCGAGCGCGCCGAGGCCATCTAGCCTCTCCCGCTTGTGAGCGCACCTCTGGACCTGGCCGACGCCGACTTCGACGTGTTGGGCATCGGCAACGCCCTCGTCGACGTCCTCAGCACCGAGGACGATGCCTTCATCGAACGCCTCGGGCTCACCAAGGGCGCCATGACGCTCATCGACACGGACCGGGCCGAGGCCATCTACGCGGCGATGGGCGAGACGACGGAGATGTCGGGCGGCTCGGCGGCCAACACGCTCTCGGGCGTCGCCTCGTTCGGCGGCCGGGCCGCCTACAGCGGCCGGGTGAAGGACGACGGCCTCGGGAAGGCCTTCGCCCACGACCTCAACTCGCTCGGCGTCCACTTCGAGTCGGTCCGGGCGGTCGAGGGCGACCCCACCGGGCGCTGCATGATCGTCGTGACGCCCGACGGCGAGCGCACCATGAACACCTACCTGGGCGCCTCGGCCACCCTCTGCGCCGACGACCTCGACCTCGACCTCATCGCCCGGGCCAAGGTCACGTTCCTCGAGGGCTACCTCTTCGACCGTCCCGAGGCCAAGGCCGCCTTCCGGGTGGCGGCCGAGGCGGCCCACGCGGCCGGGCGCAAGGTGTCGCTCACGCTGTCCGACGGCTTCTGCGTGGAGCGCCACCGCGACGACTTCCTCGAGCTGGTGGCCGAGGGCGTCGACATCCTCTTCGCCAACGAGGACGAGATCACCAAGCTCTACGGCGTCGACTCGTTCGAGGAGGGCGTGGAGGCCGTGCGCGGCGTGTGCGAGATCGCGGCGGTCACCCGTGGCCGGCAGGGGTCCGTGGTGGTCACCAAGGAGGACCTGGTGGCCGTGGAGGCCCACCAGGTGCCCAAGCGCGTCGACACCACCGGTGCCGGCGACCTCTACGCCGCCGGGTTCCTCTTCGGCCTCACCGAGGGTCGCCCGCTGCACGAGTGCGGGCGCCTCGGCTCGATCGCCGCGGCGGCCGTCATCGGCCACATCGGCCCTCGCCCCGGCCTCTCGCTCGCGCAGATGATCCACCTGGTCTGATCGGGGTCGGGCAGACTGGTCGGCCCTGCAGCCGGAGGCCGTCCGTGACCACCCCTGATCCTGTCGAATCGCCCTTCGAGGCGGCCGAGGCGTCCGCCGCCGCCCTGGCCGCGGCCACCGGGGTCGCCCGCCACGACGTGGCCGTGGTCCTGGGCTCGGGGTGGAAGCCGGCCGCCGACCAGATGGGCGACGTGGTGGCCGAGCTGGCCATGACCGACCTCGGGGGGTTCCCCGAGGCCTCGGTGTCGGGCCACGGCACCACGGTCCGGTCGATCGCCAACGGCGACCACCGGGTCCTCGCCTTCATGGGTCGGGTGCACCTCTACGAGGGCCACCACCCCAACGTGGTCGCCCACGCGGTGCGCACCGCGGTGCGGGCCGGGTGCCGGGCGATCGTGCTCACCAACGCCGCCGGCGGCCTGCGCGCAGGCATGTCGGCCGGCCAGCCCGTCCTCATCGCGGACCACCTCAACCTCACCGGCCGCACCCCGCTGCTCGGCATCAACGACGAGCGCCTCGGCCCGCGCTTCCCCGACATGAGCACCGCCTACTCGGCCCGGCTGCGCGACCTGGCCCGGTCGGTCGACCCCTCGCTCGAGGAGGGCGTCTACGGCGGCTTCCTCGGGCCCACCTACGAGACGCCGGCCGAGGTGCGGATGGCCCGCACGCTCGGGGCCGACCTGGTGGGCATGTCCACGGTGGTGGAGAGCATCGCCGCCACCCACGCCGGCGCCGAGGTGCTGGCGGTGTCGCTGGTGACCAACCTGGCTGCCGGGATCACCGAGGAGCCCCTCGACCACCACGACGTGCTGGCGGTGGCGGCCCGCTCGGCCGAGCGGATGGGCAAGCTGATCGCCGACGTCGTGGGGCGCATCTGATGGCCGTCGACTGGGACCCGGCCCTGCGCGGTCGGGTGGTCGACTGGATCGCCGACGACCCCGACCCCGTCACCCGCGAGGAGCTCGCCGAGCTGATCGACCGGGCCGACGCCGGCGACGGCCCGGCAGCGGCCGACCTGGCGGAGCGCTTCGCCGCGGACCTCGACTTCGGCACCGCCGGGCTGCGCGGCGCGCTGGGGGGCGGCCCCAACCGCATGAACCTGGCCGTGGTGATCCGGGCCGCCGCCGGCATCCGCGCCTGGTTGGCCGACACCGTCGGCCCCGACGCCGCCCGCCGGGGCGTGGCCGTGGGCTACGACGCCCGCCACCGCTCGGCCGACTTCGCCGAGGCCACCGCCGGGGTGCTCGCCGCCGCGGGGATCCGGGCCCTCGTCCTGCCCGGCCCGCTGCCGACGCCCGTGCTGGCCTTCGCCGTCCGCCACTTGGGCACGGCCGCCGGGGTGATGGTCACGGCCAGCCACAACCCGCCGCAGGACAACGGCTACAAGGTCTACGACGGCACCGGACGCCAGATCGTGGCCCCCACCGACGCCCACATCGCGGCGGCCATGGCGGCCGTGGAGCGGGTGACCGCGGTGCCGCGCAGCGGCCCCGACGACCCCGACATCGTGCGCCTGGGCGACGACGTGGTGGCCGCCTACGTGGACGGCGTGTCCCGGGTCGGCCTGGTGCCGACTTGCCGGGACGTCCGCTCCGCCTACACGGCCATGCACGGCGTGGGGGCGGGCACCTACCGCCGAGCACTGGCGGCGGCGGGCTTCCCGCCGGCCGTCGAGGTGGCCGAGCAGGTGGAGCCGGACCCCGACTTCCCCACGGTGGCCTTCCCCAACCCCGAGGAACCGGGCGCGCTCGACCTCGGGCTCGCCGCCGCGTGTGCCGCCGGGTCGCAGGTCCTCAACGCCAACGACCCCGACGCCGACCGCCTCGGCGCCGCGGTGCCCGACGCCGCCCTCGGCCCGGCCACCGAGCCCGCCGGCTGGCGGGCGCTGCGGGGTGACGAGATCGGGGCGATCCTCGCCCACCACCTCCTCGCCCACGGCGGGGTGGCACCGGGCGGCGTGTTCGCCACCACCATCGTCTCGTCCACGCTCCTCGGCCGGATGGCCGCGGCCGCCGGCGTCGCCTTCGTCGAGACGCTCACCGGCTTCAAGTGGCTCAGCCGGGCCGCCGGGGAGGGACAGATGCTCGCCTTCGGCTACGAGGAGGCCCTCGGGTTCTGCGTGGGCGACCTGGTGGGCGACAAGGACGGCATCTCGGCCGCCGTGCTGCTCGCCGAGGCGGTGGCCGTGCAGGCCGCCGAGGGCCGCACGGTGCTCGACGTGCTCGACGACCTGGCCGTGGCCCACGGCGTCCACCTCACGGGCCAGTGGTCGGCACGGGTGGCCGGGACCGACGGCATGGCCCGGCTCGTCGCGGCCATGGCGGCGCTGCGGGCCGCGCTCCCCACGGAGCTCGCCGGGCGGGCCGTCACGTCGGTGGACGACCTGGCCGCGGGCGACGCCGCCCGGGGCTTCCCGCCCAGCGACGTGCTCACGCTCCACCTCGACGGCGCCCGCATCGTGGTGCGCCCCAGCGGCACCGAGCCGAAGCTCAAGTGCTACGTGGAGGTGGTGGAGCGGTGCGCCGGGCCGGCCGACCTGGCCGCCGCCCGGGCCCGGGCCGCCGAGGCCTGCGCCGCCCTCACCAAGGCGATCGCCGCCGCCACCGGCCTGGCCTGACACGCTCCCGGCCGAGGGCCGCGGCGCGGGGTCAGTCGCCTGGCTCGAGCACGCAGAGGACGTGGCCCTCGGGATCCTCCAGGACCACCCAGCCGACCGGCGGGCCGTCGAACTGACCGATGTCGGCCGGCCGGGCGCCGAGGGCCACGAGGCGCTCCACCACCGCGGCGTGGTCCTCGTCGGCGCTCGGCCGGACGTCGAGGTGGACCCGGTCCTTCGCCGCCTCCCTCGCCATGGTGGGCCGAGTGATGATCTCCAACGGGGCGCCGCCGGCGGGCGACGTGAGCACGACGAGGTCGGGGTCGTCGCGGGTGACGTCCCACCCGGTGGCCGCCTGCCAGAGGTCGCGCAGGGCCCGGGCGTCGTGGGCGGCCAGCGTGTAGCCGGCCAGCGAGCCGAGGTGGCCGTACTCGTGGCGGGGGTCGAGGACGCAGAAGTGGTTGCCCTCGGGGTCGGCGAGCACCACGAACGGGGCGTCGGGCGCCTGGCCGACGTCTGCCGGCGTGGCGCCGATCGAGCGCAGGCGCTCCACGGTGGCGCGCTGGTCGTCGGGGGAGAAGCTGTTGAGGTCGAGGTGGAGGCGCTCCCGTCCCCGCTCGGGCTCGGCCACCGGCGCGAAGACCAGCTCGGGGTACGGGTAGCTCCCGTCGGGGTCGAGGCGCTCGCACACGTCGACCTCGTCGTCGGACTCGGCGTGCACCACCCACCCGAGCGCCTCCGCCCACCAGTGGCCGAGGGCGCGGGGGTCCCGGGCATCGAACACCACGTTCTCGAGGCGGATCGCCATCCCCCTCGTCTACCCGAGCGGGTGGGCGCTCGCCACCGGCGGGCGAGCGGTCAGGCGGTGCCGTACAGGCGGTCGCCGGCGTCGCCCAGGCCCGGGACGATGTAGGCCACGTCGTTGAGGTGGTCGTCGATCGAGCCCACCACGAGCTCGTCGGCCAGGCCGCTGCGGTCGAGGGCGGCCACCCCCTCGGGCGCGGCGAGCACGCACACGCAGATCAGCCGCCCGGGGTTGCGGTCGCGCAGGATGTTGCAGGCGTGGGTGAGGGAGCCGCCGGTGGCCAACATGGGGTCGAGCACGAGCACGTCGCGGCCCCGGAGGTCGGCCGGCACCGAGTTCATGTACGGCTCGGGCTCCAGGGTCTCCTCGTTGCGAGCCACCCCGATGAAGCCGGTGGGCGCGTCGGGCACGAGGCGGAGCACGCCGGGGAGCAGGCCCAGGCCGGCCCGCAGGATCGGCACGGCCATGGGCGGCTCGGCCAGGCGGATGCCGGTGGTGGTGGTGAGCGGGGTGGTGACCTCGTAGGTCTCGGTGCGGAGCGAGCGCGTGGCCTCGTAGACGAGCAGGCTGGCGAGATCGTCCATGGCGTGGCGGAACCCCATCCGGCCCGTGTCCTGGTCCCGGAGGGTGGAGAGGGCCTGGAGGGCGAGGGGGTGGTCGAGGACGGTGATCTGCACGGATCCATGATGCCGCCGCGAGGCGCGCTCGCGGTGGAGGGTTCCGTTGCCCCGGCTGGCACGATGCTCGGCATGGATCGCGCCGAGCTCGCCCGACTGATCGACCACACCCTCCTCGCCCCCGATGCCACGCCTGGCCAGATCGCCATGCTCTGCGTCGAGGCCACGGAGCTGGGCGTGGGGGCGATCTGCGTGTCGCCCAACCGCCTGCCCCTGGCCGCCGACGCCCTGCCCGCCGGCACGGCGGTGGCCACGGTGGTCGGGTTCCCGTCGGGCTCGCACCGGCCCGAGACCAAGGCTGCCGAGGCCGCGCTGGCCATCGAGCACGGCGCGACCGAGATCGACATGGTGATCGACCTGGGCCTGGCATCGGCCGGCCTGTGGGATCGGCTGGAGGCCGAGATCGCCACCGTCCGGGCTGCCGTGCCGCGGCCCAACCACCTGAAGGTGATCATCGAGTCGGCGTGGCTCGAGACCGACGAACGGATCGTGGCCGCCTGCCGGGCCGCCGAAGCGGCGGGTGCCGACTTCGTGAAGACGTCCACCGGCTTCCACCCTGCGGGCGGTGCCTCGCTGCACGCCGTCGCGCTGATGGCCGCCACCGTCGACGGCCGCCTGGGTGTGAAGGCGTCCGGTGGCATCCGGGACACGGCCACCGCCCTCGCCATGGTCGATGCCGGCGCCACGCGCCTCGGTTGCTCGGCGAGCCGGGCGATCCTCGAGGGCCTCTGACCCTCGCCCGGGTCGGCTGCTCGCGCCGCTACGCCCTCGAGCGGTAGGGCACGATCGTGCCCTCGGGGCGGAACCCGAGGGACCGGTAGAGGGCGCGGGCCCCGCCGCGGCCGTCCTCCACGGTCAGGGCGACGCGGCCCATCGGTGACCGGGCGAGGAGCTGCCGGGTGATCGAGGTGACCAGCCGTCGTCCCACGCCGGAGCGGCGCGCGCGGTCGGCAACCGCCACGAAGTCGAGGTAGCCCTCGCCGTCGGGGTGGACCTCGCCGGTGGCGTACCCCGCCAGGCCGCCCCCGACCTGATCGATCACCAGCAGGATCCGGGAGCCGTCGAGCTGTCCGGCGACGAGCGTGGCGGCCGTCGCGTACGTGGCCGGGAACGTGGCGTCGTGCAGGGCCTCGATGGCGGCCAGGTCGTCGGCGTCGGCCGGTCGCAGGCGGCCCGGACCGGCGCCGTCGGTCGGCCAGGCGGCGACCACGTCGGCGTCGGCGACGAGGATGTGGCTGGCCTCGGCGGGTGCCAGGCCTCGAGACGCGGCCAGCACGGCCAGCCGGTGGTTCGCCGGGTCGCCCGCCAGCTCGTAGCGGGTGACGGCGGGCGGGAGTTGGGCGAGCCCGGCATCCAACAGCGCGGCGGCGGCGGCCTGCCACGCGTCGTCTTCGTCGGCCACCCACGGCCCGTGCAGCCAGGCCCGGCCGAGGTCCGCGTCCCACTCCGCCACGAGCGCGCCGCGGACCGCGGCCCCGTCGCGCAGGATCCGGGCCGTGGTGCGCCACGGCGGGGTCAGGTCCTCGAGCTCGGCGGCGATGCCGTCCGCCTCCTCGCCGAGCGAGGTGATGCGGCGGTCGGGGTGGGCCTGCTGAGCGGCGATGAACGCCACCACGTCGCCCGGCTCGTCGAGGTCGAGCCCGTGGGGCTCCGGTGCCACGGCCACCCGCCCTAGCCCTTGGCGCGCTCGAAGGTGATGAGGACCCCCTCGACGCCGCCCGGCCCGAGACGACCCTTCACCTCCACGGAGGTGATCGCCTTCAACTGCCAGCCCTTGCTGCCGTGCTCGTTGAGCGCCTTCTCGAGCTTGCCGCCGGACATCTTGCCGCCGACCATGCCCTCGCGGAGCTCGACGACCTTGTACTCGAAGGTGGTGGCCATGGGGCCGAGCGTAGGTGGGCGACGGTCGTCGGGGGCCGGACGAGAGGCCGCGGGCGGTCAGG
>JBBRFU010000072.1:0-18068 GCA_038241315.1 Acidimicrobiales bacterium
GCCCCTGCCGGGCCGGTGCCGACACCAACGACCGGACAAGTCCGGCCAAGGGCACGAAGCCAGTCAGTCGAAGGGTCACGACCGCTGGTGTCGGCGACAGCCCAGCACGAAGACCGAGCCACCGCTGATCCTCACAGTCAGTAGAAGTCGACGAGGGTGGGGGGCGAGGCCGCGCCCAGGCCGTCGAGCGTGGCGAGCGCCACGGGATCGCTCGTGCGGAGGTGGCCGGTGGTGGCGAGGGTGCGGGCCGACGCGTAGCCCGACCACCACGACGAGAGGCCCCCGATGGTGGCCTCCACCGTGCCGGCACCACCCGGGGTGAGCCGTCCCTCGCCGCCGTCCACCTCCAGCTGCCAGCGACCGGCGTTCCACGGGGCGTGGTCGTCGGCGACGACGAGGTCGACGCGGCCCCGCACCGTCGGGTTCCAGCCCCGGGCAGCCACCGCCCCGGCCGCGTCGACGAGGCGCAGCATCCAGCGGATCTCGCTGCGCACCGCGGTGGGGTCGGCGGCGCCGAGCAGGAGGAGGAGCGGGTCCTCCGCCGGGCCGATCACCTCCACGTCGGGCGCCTGCGAGCCGGAGCTGCCCACCACCCGCCACAGGGCGCGGAGCTGGTCGGGCCGGGCGGCCTGCACCTCCGAGACCACGACCGAGTAGTCGTACGGTGCCCGTGCCGGGCCGTGCCGGTAGCTGGCGTACCCGTCGAGCTCGCCGACGTCGACGGGGTGGTCGACCACGTAGAGCACGGTGTCGGCCAGGTCCGGCGGGAGGCGCCGGGCCCACCAGGCGTCGTGGCGGGTGAGGGGGCCGTCGAGGCGGCGGGCCAGCCGGTCGTAGCAGCGGTGCACCGCACCCACGTCGTCGACGGTCCCCCGCCGCACCCGGACCTCCGGCGCCGGGGCCAGCGCCGCGAGGTGCGCCGCGGGGAGGCGACGGTGGACGTAGGAGCCGGCGAGCTCGAAGCCGACCGACCGGTAGAGCTGGACCGACGCCGGGAACAGCCCGGCGATCACCTCGCCGCGGTCGCGGAGGTCGGCGAACTGGCCGGCGGTGGCCGCCCGGCCCCACCCGCGCCCCCGGTGCTCGGGCAGCACGGCCACGGGTGAGTAGCCGGCGAGGGGGACCGGGCGACCGCCGAACCACTGGTCGAAGCGGCGGATGTGCGAGGCGGCCGCCACCTCACCGCCGGGGCCGTCGAGCACGAGGGCCCGGCTCGGGTCGAGCCCCCTGGTCCAGGCCTCTCGGTCGGTGGCGGCAGCGCCGAAGCCCAGGCGGAAGAGCTCCCAGAGACCGTCGAGGTCTGCGGCGGTGCCGAAGCGAGCGGGGTGGTCCACGGCGGCGACGGTAGCGCCGTGCCCGATGCGACGAACGACCGGTTCGGGTGGTCGGGGGCCCGGGGTGGGACCGCTAGCGTCGCGCCGTGACCGAGCCGGAGGACCTCCACGAGTGGGTGTCGTTCGAGGACCCCGACGAGCAGCGCACGTGGACCTTCGACGTCACCTTCCTGGCGAGCAACTGGCGCTGCATCTTCGGGAACGGGTGCAAGGGCGTCCTCACCGAGGACTTCAGCGAGGCCGTGCAGGGTTGCTGCTCCTACGGCGCCCACTTCACCGGGCCCGACGACATCGCCCACACCCAGCAGATGTCGGAGCGCCTCACGCCGTCGCAGTGGCAGTTCCACGCCGAGGGCCGCGCCGGCGGCGTGCTGCAGGTCAACGACGACGGCGAGACCACCACCCGCCTCGTCGACGACGCCTGCATCTTCCTGAACCGCCCGGGCTTCGACGGAGACGGCCTGGGCTGCGCGTTCCACCACGCGGCCGAGGCGTCGGGGCAGCGCCACCTCGACCTCATGCCGGAGGTCTGCTGGCAGCTGCCGCTGCGCCGCAGCGACGAGACCGACGCCCACGGGTGGGTCACCTCCACGATCAGCGAGTGGAAGCGCCGCGACTGGGGCGAGGGCGGCGCCGACTTCCACTGGTGGTGCACCGATGCGCCCGATGCCTTCGGGGGCACGCAGCCCGTGTACCGCGAGCTGGCCGCCGAGCTCGAGGCGCTGGTGGGCGAGGTGCCCTACGCCCTGCTGGCGGGCCACCTCGACCGGCGCCTGGCCGGCGCCCGCACCCCCACCGAGGTGTACCTCCCCCACCCCGCGGTCCGCTCCCGCGCCTGAGCGCGAGCCGACCCGGCCGCGAGCCGGCTCGACCCGTCGCCTCATCGGGCCCGGCACGCCGTCGGGCTCCCGGGCACCCGGCGTCCGCTGCCCGGTGGATTGAACGTGGACGCGACACGACCCGGGGCCGAGGCCCCGGGCCGTGTGCGCCGGGTCCCGCCGCGATCGAGCTGGGTGGGCGGCGGGTCGGTCGTCGACGCTACCGCTTGTTCCGGCGGCGGTCCGATTCCTTGAGGATGCGCTTGCGGATGCGGATGTTGGTGGGGGTGACCTCCACCAACTCGTCCTCGGCGATGAACTCGATGGCCGACTCCAGCGTCTGGGTCTTCGGCGGGACCAGCTTGATGGCCTCGTCGGCGGAGTGGGTCCGGATGTTGGTCTTCTGCTTCTCCCGGACCACGTTGATCATCATGTCGTCGGGGCGGCTGTTCTCGCCGACCACCATGCCCTCGTAGACCGTCTCGCCCGGCCCCACGAAGAGGGTGCCGCGGGACTGGAGGTTGTCGAGGGCGTAGGCGGTGGTGACGCCGGTGCGGTCGGCCATCATGGCGCCGCCCTGGCGGTGGGGCAGCTCGCCCACCCAGGGCATCCAACCGGCGTGGTGGGTGTGGAGGAGGGCGGTGCCGCGGGTGGCGGTGAGGAGCAGGCCGCGGAACCCGATCAGCCCGCGGGCCGGGGCCTCGAAGGTGACGACCGAGCGGCCGGCGTCGCCGGGGCGGAGGTCGGTGACCCGGCCCTTCCGGGGCGCCAGGGCCTGGGTGACGGTGCCGACGTGCTCCTCGGGCACGTCGCAGACGCCCCGCTCGAGCGGCTCGTGGCGCTTGCCGTCGATGTCCTTGACGATCACCTCGGGCCGGCTGGTCTGGAGCTCGTAGCCCTCGCGGCGCATGCTCTCGATGAGCACGGCGAGCTGGAGCTCGCCACGGCCGGCGACCTCGATGACGTCGGGCGACTCGGTGTCCTCCAGGCGGATCGAGACGTTGCCGAGGACCTCCTTCTGGAGGCGGTCGCGCAGGTGCCGGGAGGTGAGGTACTTGCCGTCCTTGCCGGCCTCGGGCGACGTGTTGACCCCGAAGGTCATGCGCAGCACGGGCTCGTCGACGCTGAGCCGGGGCAGGGCCTCGGGCGTGGCCGGGTCGGCGATGGTGTCGCCGATCTCGACCTCGGGGAAGCCGGCCACCACGAACAGGTCGCCGGCGACGCGCTCGTCGACGTCGTCACGCACGATGCCGGTGAAGCCCATGAGGCTCCCCAGCTTGCGCTCCACGGGCTTGCCGCCCTCGGCGACCTCCTCGTCGAGCAGGGCGACGCGCTCGCCCTTGCGCATGGTGCCGCGGATGACCCGGCCGATGGCGAGGCGACCGAGGTAGTCGGAGGCGTCGAGGTTGGTGACGATGGCCTGCAGCGGCCCGTCGCGGTCGACCTTGGGCTCCGGCACGTTGTCGACGATGCACTGCAGCAGGGGCGTGAGGTCGTCGCCCTCGCCCGGCATGCCGATCCCCACGACCGCCTTGGAGTCCCGGGCGATGGCCGAGATGATCGGGAACTCGATGTCGTCGTCGGAGGCGCCGAGGTCCATGAAGAGCTCGTAGACCTCGTCGAGGACCTCCTCGGGGCGGGCGTCCTGCCGGTCGACCTTGTTCAGGACCAAGATGGCGGGCAACCCGGCGGCCAGGGCCTTCGACAGCACGTAGCGGGTCTGGGGCAACGGGCCCTCGGCCGCGTCGACCAGCAGCACGACGCCGTCGACCAGCTCGAGCGAGCGCTCGACCTCGCCGCCGAAGTCGGCGTGACCGGGGGTGTCGACCAGGTTGATCTTGACGTCGCCCCACTGCACGGAGGCGGCCTTGGCGAGGATCGTGATGCCCCGCTCGCGCTCCTGGTCGTTGGAGTCCATGACCCGGTCGACCAGGTGGCCCGACTGGTGGGCGTTGAACACGCCGGTGGAGCGCAGGAGCGCGTCGACGAGCGTGGTCTTGCCATGGTCGACGTGCGCCACGAGGGCGACGTTGCGAAGCGCGGCGAATGACACGGGATGGAACCTTCCGGCGGAGATGATGTGAGGAGCGATCCGCCGATCAGGACGGGATCAGGAGAGGGCGGCTGGGGTCAGCCCCAGTCGTCGGTGCCCTTTTCCTTCTGGGCGGATTCGGCGAGGCACCAAGAGGCGTGGTCGTGGCCGGGGGCGGCGTCGCACTCGGGGCACGACTGCTCATCGGCCCGATCGATCAGGTCGTTGAACGTAGGTTCCGATGAACGCTTCAGCGAACGAGCTTCTTCGTATCGGCGATGACGACCCTTTTTCACGGGCCACACTCCCGAGAGATGACGTAATCCGAAGGGCAAGTGTAGCCACCCGGGCCCCTGATCCTGCATTCGGACCCCCGGCACCTCGGGTGGTGGCGGTCGCACGGACCGTCGCCGGTGCCCCTCTAGGGTTGGTCGCCATGACCGATCCGTGGTGGCAATCCGCAGTGGTGTACCAGATCTACCCCCGGTCCTTCGCCGACGCCACCGGTGACGGCGTGGGCGACCTCCAGGGCATCCGCCGGCGCCTGGACCACCTCGAGTGGCTGGGCGTCGACGCCCTCTGGCTCTCGCCCTTCTACCGCTCCCCCATGGCCGACTTCGGCTACGACGTGAGCGACTTCTGCGAGGTCGACCCCCTCTTCGGGACGCTGGCCGACTTCGACGAGCTGGTCGCCGACGCGCACGGCCGCGGCATCAAGGTGATCGTCGACTGGGTCCCGAACCACACCTCCGACCAGCACCCCTGGTTCGCCGACGCCCGCTCCTCCACCGATGCCGACCGGCGGGACTGGTACATCTGGCGCGAGCAGACCCCGGACGGCGCGCCGCCGAACAACTGGGTCCAGACCTGGACCGACGGCGAACCGGCGTGGACGGTCGACCCCCTCACCGACCAGTGGTACCTGCACCTCTTCCTGCCCCAGCAACCCGACCTCAACTGGCGCAACCCCGAGGTGGTGGCGGCCATGCACGACGTCCTCCGGTTCTGGTTGGACCGAGGCGTCGACGGGTTCCGCATGGACGTGCTGCACGCGCTGGGCAAGCACCCCGACCTGGTCGACGACGCCGACGAGCTCCTGCCGATCCCGCACTCCGCCCTCAACCACCACGGGAGCACCCACGAGATCGTGCGGGGCCTGCGCGGGGTGCTCGAGGAGTACGACGGCGACCGCATGATGGTGGGCGAGGTCTTCCTCCTCGACACCGCGCTCGTGGCCTCGTACTACGACGACGGCCAGGGCCTGCACCTGGCCTTCAACTTCCCGCCGCTGTACGCGCCGTGGGCACCGGGGCCGTGGCGCCAACGGATCGAGGAGGTGGCCAGGGAGATCGAGCCGCAGGGCTGGCCCTCCTGGGTGCTGTCGAACCACGACCAGCCCCGCCACCGCACCCGCTACGGCACCGAGGCCCGCGCCCGGGCCGCCGCCGTCCTCCTGCTGGGCCTCCGGGGCACGCCGTTCCTCTACGCCGGCGAGGAGCTCGGGCTCGAGGACGCCGTGGTCCCGCCCGAGCGAGAGGTGGACCCCGGTGGACGCGACGGCTGCCGGGCCCCCATCCCCTGGACCCCGGCGCCCGACCACGGGTGGGGCACCACCGACCCGTGGCTGCCCTGGCCGCCCGAGGCGGAGGCGCGCAACGCCGAGGTGCTGCGCGCCGACGAGGGCTCGATCCTGCACCTGTACCGCCGGCTGCTGGCCGAGCGGCACGCCAGCCCGGCCCTGCAGCTGGGCGAGCAGGACCTGCTCGACGCGGCCGACGGCGTGCTGGCGTGGGACCGCACCGCCGGCCCCGACCGCCGCCGGCTGGTCGTCAACTACACCGGCGCCGCGGTGGCGCTGGGCTCGCTCGCCGAGGGCTGGACGGTGGCCGTGGCCAGCGACGGGATCGGCGAGGGCGGGCCGGCCCCCGCCGAGGTGGGCCCGGACCAGGCCCTCGTGCTCCGGCCCGCCTGACCACCTGGATCGACGGGCCACCTGGATCGACGGGGCCCGCCTGGGTCGGCCGACCGCCGCGGTCGGCTGATCGGCCGTCGAGCGTGGTCGGCCGGCTGGCCGACCTCGGGCTCAGGTGGGCGTGGCGCGGTCCTCGAGCACGAGGTTGCCGTTGCCGTCGAAGGCCAGGGCGGCCTCGCCCTCGACCAGCCGGCGGATGCGCTCCCCCACCAGCTCCGCCCGCCAGCCCCGCGTGAGGCGGGCGTCGGGGTCGCCGGCGAGGAGGCCCTCGATGTCGTTGCGGGTGGCGACCATCGACGTCTCGATCTCGAGGTCGCGCGACAGCTGGCTGACCCAGGCCGCCACCAGGGCCACCGCCGGCCGGTACTTGCGGTCGAGCTCGTAGCCCGACCCCGCCTGGCGCGGGACCTCCTGGTCGCGGCCCTGGGCCACGGCGGCGATGATCGCCTCGCCCACCTTCCCCCGAGCGTGGCGCTCGTCGACCCCGCGGATGCGGGCCAGGTCCGCGGTGGTCTTGGGCCGCCGCTGGGCGATCCCGACGACGGCGAGATCGGAGAGGATGAAGCGGACCGGCTGGTCGAGCTCGGCCGCGCGGCGCTCCCGCCAGGCGGCGACGGCTCGGGCCACCCCTGCGGCCTCGCCCCGGAGCGACCGGGCCTCCTTGATGCGGGTCCACACCTCGTCGGGGTCGCGGATGACCTGGCCCCGCCGGCGCAGCGCCTCGCACTCGTCGAGCGCCCAGTCGAGGCGGCCCCGCTCCTCGAGCTCGGCGGTGAGCTTCTCCTGCAGGCCGAGGAGGTACTCCACGTCGGAGGCGGCGTACGACCGCTGGTCGTCGTTCAGGGGACGGCGGAGCCAGTCGGTGAGGCGGTCGCCCTTGGGCAGGTGCACGCCGTAGAAGCGGTCGACGAGGGCCGAGAGGGCCGGCAGCGAGTGGCCCGCGAAGCTGGCGGCCAACTGGGTGTCGAACAGCTCCCGGGGCAGCACGCCGCACGAGCGGTGCAGGACCTCGAGGTCCTGGCTGGCGGCGTGCATGACCACCGTGGCCGGGCCCTCGAGCGCGGCGGCGAAGGGCAGGAGGTCGATGGCCAGCGGGTCGACCAGGGCCCGCTCGTCGTCCCACGACAGCTGCACCAGGGCGAGCTGGGGGTAGTAGGTCTTCTCGCGGTGGAACTCGGTGTCGACACCGAACGCCGGCACCTCCAGGAGCTGCTCGACGATCTCGGCGAGCCCCTCATCGGTGTCGACCCAGCGGGCCTCGGGGAGGGGGTCGCCGGACCGGGCGTCGGGGTCGGTCACGTCAGGCGCCGGCCTGGTCGCCCGTGACCACCGGGTGGCCGGCTTCGATCCAGGCCATGGTGCCACCGGCGATGTTGACGGCGTCGATCCCCTGGGCGCGAAGGACCTCCACGGCGCGCTTGCTGCGCCCACCGGAGCGGCAGATGACGAGCACCTCGCCGGAGGCGGGGACCTCGCCGACGCGGTCGGGCACCGTGGCCAGCGGGATCAGCGGTGCGCCGGGCACGTGGCCGTCGACGTACTCGGCCGGCTCGCGGACGTCGATCACCGGACTGCCGGCGGCGTGTCGGCGGGCCGCTTCGTCGATGTCGATCTCGGGGACGTCCACAGGTCTCTCCAGGGGTGCTGGGCGGGTCGGCCCGAAGTGTACGGGACCGGCGTCACACCGGACCGGCGTCGGCCGGCGGCGAGCCACCCGGTCCGGCGGCGCCACCGGTGGCCCGGCCGCGGGCGCGCCGGGCCGACGGGTCGGCCAGCCCGGCCAGCTCGGCGGGCGTGTCGGCGTCGGCGAGACCGGCCGGGTCGACGAGCACCTCGGCCAGGGTGACCAGGCCGAACCCGGCGTCGGCGCGGCGCGATCCGCTCGCCATCAGCGTGGCCAGCCGCGTGCCGGTGCGGACGCGCCAGGCCGAGGGCAGCGGGTGGACCCGGCCGTCCGGGGTCCGGGGCGCCGCCGCCCCGGCCTGGGGGCGGGCCTCGAGCGCGGCGACGAGCCTACCCAGGTCGGTGGGGTCCAGCCGGGGCTGGTCGCAGGCCGCCACCACCACGATGGTGCCGGGGTCCTCATCGGTGGCCGCGTCGAGGACGGCGGTGGCCAGCCCTCCCAGGGGCCCCTCGCCCGGCCACCGATCGGGCACCAGCGCGAGGCCGAGGGCATCGGCCCAGGCCGCGTCGCCACCCACCAGGACCACCCGAGCGGCGCCGGCCGCGGCCAGGGCACCGGCGGCGTGGGCGGCCAGCGGGCGTCCGTCGAGCTCGGCCACGGCCTTCGGCCGGCCCATGCGCCGGCTGGCGCCGCCGCAGAGGACCGCGCCCACCACGAGCGTGGGCGCGTCGCTCACACCACGCCCCCGTAGGTGGCCTCCACCCCCCGGCTGGTGCCGTGGGAGGCCACGGCCTCGGCCAGGTCGGCGAGGAACCGGTCGACCACCTTGGCGTGGTAGGGCGAGACCATCAGGTGGAGGCCGCCCTGCTGGCGGTCGAGGTTCCACCCGCGATCGTCCATGACGTCGGCGACCGCGCCGATGTCGAGGGTGTCGGAGCCGAACTCGAACAGCGACAGGTCGGGCGGGTGGGTCACGCGCAGCCCGTCGATCGCCTCGATGCCGCGGTGGAACCGCGCCGTGGTGTCGCGCACCACCTCCGCCAGGCGCAGGTAGCCGTCGACGCCGAGGTGGTTGATCGCGGCCCACGCGCCGGCGATCGGCGCCGCCGAGCGGGTGCCGGCCGAGGTGCCCGACGCGTACAGGCCGCCGGGCCAGTCGTCGTACCAGAAGAACTGGTGCTGGAGGAGCTCCCGGCTCCGGTAGAGCACGACCGAGGCGCCCTTGAAGGCGTAGCCGTACTTGTGGACGTCGGCCGAGATCGAGGTGACCCCCGGGACGCGGAAGTCCCACGGGGGCACCGCCTCGCCGAGCCGCTCCCACCACGGCAGCAGCCAGCCGCCGAGGCAGGCGTCGGTGTGGAAGAGGATGCCCCGGGAAGACGCCAGGGCGGCGAGGTCGGTGATCGGGTCGATCAGGCCGTACGGGTAGCAGGGCGCCGAGCCGACCACCAGGCCGGCGCGGTCGGTGAGGGCGGCCTCGGTGGCGGCCACGTCGGCCCGCCCGTCGGGGCCGACCGGGACCAGCACGTGCTCCACGTCGAGGTACTTCGCCGCCTTGGCCAAGGCCGGGTGCGCCGTGGACGGGGTCACCAGCTGGGGCTCGGCGATGCCCCGCACCGTGCGTGCGTGGTCGCGGGCCACCTGCACGGCGAGGAAGATGCTCTCGGTGCCGCCGGAGGTGAGGGCGCCGGCGTTGGGCTCGGTGCCGAGGAGGTCGGCCGCCATGGCGATCACGTCGAGCTCCATCTGGAGCACGCTCGGGTACTTGAACGGGTTGAGGGCGTTGTCGTGCAGGTACCGCACGCCGACCTGCTCCAGGAGCTCCTCGTGCTCGTGGTCGTCGACGTTGTAGACGAGGCTGAAGGCCCGGCCTCCCCGCCAATCGATGTCGTCGGCGTGGCGGGCCTCGACCTCGGCCAGCAGCTCTGCCGCGTCTCGTCCGTGCTCGGGGATCCGTACCGGGTCGCTCATCGCCCGCAGGGTATTCGGGTCACCGGGCCGACGGGGTCCCCCCGGCCGCCACCGCGCCCCGGCCGCGACCGCCCACCTCCTCGGTCACCGCCTCCGGCGCGCCCGGCCGAACGGCGCGGTCCGACGGGCCGAGGGCGCGCGTGGCCCACCGGCGGACCGGCGGGAAGGCGAGCCAGGGGGCGACGGCGAAGGTGGCCGGCGACGAGGCCAGGACCACCTGGACCGCTCGCCAGCCCGTGGTGCTCGACCCGTCGGCTCGCACCGCCTCCCAGCGGGTGGCACCGTCGAGGGCCGCCCCCGCCGATCCGGGACGGGCGTCGACGAAGGTGGTGGCACCCGACACGTCGAGGCGTCGGAGCAGTCGCACCAGGCGACGAGCGCGTGCGCTCCCGCCGTCGTGGAGGAGCCGGAGGCCACCGGGGGGAACCTCGACGAAGCTGGCGTAGAGCACCCCCATCCCCGTGGTGAAGATGGCGATCTCCACGACCGTCACCAGGTCGGGCGCGGCGAGGAGGGTCATCCCCGCGTGCATCGGCAGGGCGACGGCGAAGGCGATCGGGCGGGCCCGCCGCGACCAGACGGCCAGGGCCAGGACCACCTCGCCGACCACCAGGAGGACCGAGCAGGTGGCCAGGAACGGCAGGGACCGGTCGAGGCCTCCGGGGAGCGAGAGCCCCAGCACGTTGGTGCCGAGGAGCTCGTGGGCGACCAGGCCGGAGAGGAAGTCGGCGTTGACCTTCGACAGGGCCGTGAAGGCGTACACGATCGTCAGCTGGCAGCGCATCAGGGCGAGCGGCCAGCCGGCGACGGTAGCGCCGGGGGCCGGCTCCCCGCCGGCTCGGTCGTCGACGAACGACGCCAGCACGAGCAGCACCGCGACCAGGTGGAAGTGGTGGCTCGCGGTGACGGGCGCGAGGGTCATGAGCCCCAGGGCAGCGGCCGCCGCGGCGATCGCCGCCGCTCCTGTCCGCTGGTGGCGCAGGACCGCCCACGAGGCGCCCAGGCCCACGACCACCAGGAGCGTCACCTGGACCACCGTGGCGTCCGGTGACCGGACGAGGTGGCCGACGAGCGAGAGCTCGATCACCAGCAGGGCGAACTTGGCCATCCCCAGGGCACCGATGACCCCGACGAGTGCCCTCGCCGTCCGGGCGTCCGCCGGGCGATCGAACCCGATCACCGACATTCGTGCACCCGATCGAGCCACTCGAGGCGGACCAGCTCGGGGCGCCGGTCGCAGAGGGCGGCCGCGGTGGCGGGATCGTAGAGCGCCCGACCCCGCAGCGGCCCCAGGTCGGCGGTCGGGTCGATCGCGACGGTGGCGCCGTCGCGGCGGGTCGCCCGGTAGTGGTGCGGCAGCGACGACTCGTTGTACATCTGCCAGCCGGCCTTCAGCGTGGTGAGGCGATCTCCGTGGGGTCGGAGCTCGAGCAGCGACGACCGGCTGGTCACCAGGAGCACCAGGGGCACCAGCACCTGGACGAGGAGGAACCCGACGAGGAGCAGGCGCGGCGGACCGGCCCGTCGTCCACCCGGCGCGGTCGGCGCGGTCGGGCTCGAGGGGTCCCCGTCGATCGGCACCTCACCCCATCGGCGCCGCCGCCGCGCCGTTGAGGGCGCCGACCGCACCGTCGCGAGGCGCGGACCGACCGGGACGAGAGCTACAGCTGTTCGAAGTTGCGGCGGAGCTCCCAGTCGGTGACGGCCCGGTTGAACGACGCCCACTCCTGCTCCGCCGTGTTGAGGATGTGGTGGTGGACGTCGGCGCCGAAGGCGGCCAACGCCACCTCGGAGGTGCGGAAGAGCTCGATGGCCTCCACCAGCGTGCTGGGGATGCGCGCCACGTCGGCGTCGTCGTAGGCGTTGCCCACGAAGGCGTCGCCCGGGTCGAGCTCGTGCTCGAGGCCCCAGAGGCCCGCCGCGATCACCCCGGCGAAGGCGAGGTAGCTGTTCACGTCGGCGCCCGGGATCCGCGACTCCACCCGGTAGCCCTGGCCGTGGCCGACCACGCGCAGGCCGCACGTGCGGTTGTCGAGGCCCCAGGCCACCGCGGTGGGCGCCCAGGAGTCGGGCTGGAACCGCTTGTAGGAGTTGACGGTGGGCGCGAACAGGAGCGTCAGCTCCCGGGAGCAGTGGACCAGGCCGCCCAGCCAGTGACGGAACGCCGGCGACAGGTGGTCGGGCGCGTCCTCGTCCCACATGCGGCTGGTCCGGCCCTCGCGGTCCCAGAGGCTGGAGTGCACGTGGCACGACGAGCCCACCTCGTCCATGGCGTACTTGGCCATGAACGTGAGCGACCGCCCGTGCCGGTCGGCGATCTCCTTGGCGGCGTTCTTGTAGATCGTGTTGCGGTCGGCCATCTCGGTGGCGTCGGCGTAGACGAGGTTGATCTCGTGCTGGCCCTTGCCGGCCTCGCCCTTGGAGAACTCCACCGGCACCCCGGCGGCGATCAGCCCGTTGCGGATGTCGCGGATCACGTACTCGTCGCGACTCGTCTGGAGGATGTGGTAGTCCTCGATCACGTCGGCGTGCGGCACCAGGCCGTGGTAGCGCTTGGCCGCCGCCTCGGCGTAGGAGTCCTTGAAGAGGAAGAACTCGAGCTCGGCGCCGATCTTCACCGAGAAGCCCGCCTCGGCCGCCCGTTCCTCCTGGCGCTGCAGGATCCGCCGGGGCGAGACCTCCACGGGGGTGCGGTCGCCCTCGTCCACCAGGTCGCACAGCACGAGCGCCGTCTTCTCCAGCCACGGCACGAGGCGGAGCGTGGCCAGGTCGGGCACGGCCGAGAAGTCGCCGTAGCCCTGCTCCCAGTTGAACGTGCGGTAGCCCGGGAGCGGCGTCATGTCCACGTCGACGGCGAGGAGGTAGTTGCACGCCTCGATCGAGCCGCCGACCACCACCTCGAGGAAGTACCGGCCCACCACCCGCTTCCCCACCAGGCGCCCCTGCTGGTCGGCGAAGGCCACCAGGACGGTGTCGATCTCGTCGGCGTCGATCATCGCCGTGAGCTGCTCGAGGCTGAGGGTGGCGCGTTCCACTGGGTGCTCCCGATCGGTGCTTGGGTCGGCGCAGACTACGACGCGGCCGTCGCTACTCCGGCGTGGTGTAGGCGGCGGTGATCCCGCCGTCGATGAGCAACGACTGCCCCGTCATGTAGCTGGACTCGTCGGACGCCAGGAACAGGGCGCCGTTCACCATCTCGGCGGCCTCGCCGAAGCGGCCCATCGGGATGTGGACGAGGCGCCGGTTCCGCTTCTCGTCGTCGCTCAGGTACTGCGCCAGCAGCGGGGTCAGGACCGGCCCCGGGCAGAGGGCGTTGGCGCGGATGCCCTGGCGGGCGTGGGTGACGGCGATCTCGCGCGTCATGGCCAGCACCGCACCCTTGGAGGCGGTGTAGGCCAGCTGCGGCGTGGCCGCGCCCAGGTGGGCCACGAACGAGGCCACGTTGACGATCGAACCGCCACCGCTGGCGAGCAGCGCCGGGATGCCGGCCTTGCAGCACAGCCAGAGGCCCTTCACGTTCACGTCCATGGTGAGCTCCCACGTCGACTCCGGCGTGGCGACCGCGTCGTCGTCGTCGGCCAGGCTGACGCCGGCGTTGTTGTAGAGCACGTGGAGCCCGCCGAAGGCCGACACGGTGGCGTCCACCGCCGCCGACACGGCCGAGAGGTCGCGCACGTCGGCCACCACCGAGATGGCCTCGCCCCCCGCGAGCTCGATGGCCGTGACCACCTCGGGGTGGGGCGTCACGTCGACCACGGCCACCTTGGCCCCCTCCGCCGCGAACCGCTCGGCCGCGACCCGGCCCATCCCGCCGCCCGCGCCCGTGATCAGCGCGACCTTGCCAGCCAGACGACCCATGGTGTGCCCCGTTCCTGCGTGCCGGGCCCCCGGTCGGGGCGCTCCGCGTCGACCGTATGATGCCCGTTCCGACCGGGTGCCCCGGTCACCCGTCGGGCGGTCGCCCGGCAGCACCGGGAGGACCACCCCTTGGCCGAGCAGCTGATCATCGCCGGAGCCCGGTGCGATGCCGCCGACGGCGCCACCTTCACGGTGGACGAGCCGGCCACCGGTGAGGTCCTCGCCGAGGTGGCCCGAGCCGGTCCGGCCGACGTCGACCGGGCCCTCGCCACCGCCCACGCCGCCTTCGCCGACGGCCGCGGCACCTGGGCCCGCACCAACGCCACCGCTCGGGGCCGGGTGCTCCACCGGGTGGCCGAGCTGCTCCGCGAGCGCGAGGACACCTTCGCCACCGCCGAGGCCCGCGGCGCCGGCCACCCCATCGGCGACGCCCGCTGGGAGGTGGGCGCGGCCGCCGGCACCTTCGAGTACTACGCGGGAGCGGCGAACAAGCACCTCGGCCAGGTGGTGCCGGTGCAGGACGCCGGCCTCGACGTGGTGCTGCGCGAGCCGGTCGGCCCGGTCGGCCTCATCGTGCCCTGGAATTTCCCCCTCCTCATCGCCTGCTGGAAGCTGGCGCCGGCCCTGGCCTGCGGCAACCCCGTGGTGCTGAAGCCGGCGTCGCTCACGCCGCTCACCGCGCTCCTCCTCGGCGACCTCCTCGTGGAGGCCGGCATCCCCGAGCACCAGGTGCACGTGCTGCCCGGCCCGGGCCGCATCGTCGGGGACGCCCTGGTGTCCGACCGCCGCACCGCGAAGATCTCCTTCACCGGCGAGACGGCCACCGGCGCCTCCATCCTCCGGGCCTCTGCCGACCACATCGCCCGCGTGTCGCTCGAGCTCGGCGGCAAGTCGGCCGCCATCGTGTTCGCCGACGCCGACGTGGCCGCCGCCGCGGCCGACACCCCGATGGCCGTGTTCGGGAACGCCGGCCAGGACTGCTGCGCCCGAAGCCGGATCCTGGTGGAGCGGGCCGTGTACGACGAGTTCCTCGAGGCCTTCACGGCCACCACGCAGGCCATCGCCCTGGGCGACCCGCTCGACCCCGCCACCGAGATGGGCCCGATGATCTCCACCGGCCAGCGCCAGACGTCGCTCGACTACCTGGCCATCGGGGCCGACGAGGGCGCCCGGTTGGTGGCCGGTGGCGAGGTCCCCGAGGGCCCCGGCTCGTACCTCCGCCCGGCGGTGCTGGCCGACGTGGGCAACCACATGCGGGTCGCCCGCGAGGAGATCTTCGGTCCCGTGGTGGCGGTCATCCCGTTCGACGGCGAGGAGGAGGCCATCGCCATCTCCAACGACAGCGACTACGGCCTCTCCGGCTCGCTGTGGACCGGCTCGGCCACCCGGGCCATCCGCGTCGCCCGGTCCCTGCGCACCGGCACCCTGTCGGTGAACACCAACCGCTCCGTCCGCGTCGAGGCCCCCTTCGGCGGCTACAAGCGCTCCGGCCTCGGCCGGGAGCTGGGCATGGGGGCCATGGACGCCTACACCGAGGTCAAGAACGTCTTCTTCTCGGAGTAGCGGTCCAGGTCGACCGGGTGGCGCTCGGGACCTCGGCTCGCGGCGTGGCCGCCAACACCCCGCCGGTCAGCTCGGGCGCGGCCGCCTCGGTGATCAGCTACACCCCTGGGTCGCACGTCTCGGGCGCCTCTCCGATCCTCGAGCGTGGGCCGGTGCTCGCGAGGTCGGCGGTGGGTCGGTTCAGACCGGCGCCGGGGTGGGAGCCTGGTCGCGCAACACGGCGATGATGTCGTCGCTCCACCGTTCGGTCCAGGAGAGGCGCTCGTCGTCGTCGTCCTCGTAGCACCCGCACACCGAGACCGAGACCTCGACGTCGTCGAGGACGAAGAGCGTCCGCACGGTGTCGCTCTCCCGGAGCAGCACGAGACCGGTGCGGTCGGTGCGCACGTGACCCCGCTCGGCACGGCTGCAGTAGTCGGCCAGGTGGGCGGAGAGGGCTGCGGCCGCCCCGGCGGCATCGCGGAACCGAACCAACGTGATCACCGTCAGGTAGTTCCCCTCCTCGTACCGGACGTCGATGCCCTCCTGGTACCCGGCCGCTGCGAAGGCCTCGAGGAGCCGATCGGGGTCGGCGATGGTCGACGGGTCTCGGTAGTCCCCCACCGCTGGCATCTCGGTGAGCTGATCGAGTGGGGTCTGGTCAGGGCCATCGGGGATGAACGCGGGCATGGCCCCCCGGCGGACCGCCCCGAGCGGGTCGGGGCCGTGCGACACCGAGGCCCAAGGCCCTGCGGCCGCCGCCCGACACTCCTCGGTGCCCGCGATCGATCGTCGTGCCTCGATGGGATCCCCACCCGACTCGGGTGCAGCTCCTGTCGGCGCGTCGAGCTCGGGACCGCCGATGGTCCCCTCGGGCTCCCCCGGCGTCGGCGGTGCGGCGTCGGTGGCCGAGGTCTCGGCACCGGATGGGGTCGCGCTCGGCCCCGCTCCCTCGTCGGCGGCCGGTGTCGAGGGACTGGACACGGTCACGCAGCCCGCCCCACCCAGTCCGGCGACCGCCGCGAACGCGAGGGCCGGCAAGGACCGCCGCCACCGCCCGGGCGCGAGACGAGGAGCCGGGCCGGTGGGTGCCATCGCCCCCCATCGGCTCGGCGCGGCCCGACGTGAGCAGGACGCGCCGACCTGTCGGCGCCACGTCGATCGGGTCGATCGGGGCTCGTCGCCCGGAGCCTGGGCCCGGACGCGGGACACCCCGGGGCGGTGGCCCCGGGGTGTCGTGTGCGCAGCGCTCGTGGCGGAGCGTCAGTTGAGCACGCGGCCGTCGCCCAACAGGTTCATCTGGCAGTCGAGGCCGGGCTTGATGCAGCGGTCGACGATCGACTTCATCACCGCGGGGTCCCAGCCGTTCCACCAGTCGGCGTGGGCCGAAGCGCCGTTGGGCGCCGCCGGGTTCATGTCGGAGGCGAGGCGCCAGCCGGACGTGTCACCGTTGGAGGTCCAGCGGATGTGCTCGGTGATCTGCGGCACGGCGACGGGGTGCGTCGACGGGCAGCCGAGGTTGGGCCAGCCGAGGCCGTAGGCCATGTGCGACTGGTGGTCCGGGGAGTCGAGGTTCTTGCCGTCCCAGCACTGGGGGAACTCCACCGACATCTGCACGAGCGACCCGGCCGGGCAGTTCGTGGGGATGGAGGCCAGCTTGGTGTGGTTGGTGATGGCCGGGCCGGGCTGGCACGTCCACCACACGCGCTTGGTGTCGAGCCTGGTGCCCGACGCCTTGCCGGCGATCATCTTGAGACCGGCGGGGTACGGGGTGATGTCCTGGGGCTCGACGCCGTCGTAGCCCGACTTGTAGTAGATCTGGATCGAGTCGGCGCCGTTGTAGGCGTCCACCACGCGGTTGTTGCGCTTGGTGTCGATCATGCTCGGCACCCAGTAGCCGGTGCGGTTGGCGAGGCCACCCTCACAGGTGGACGAGGTGCCCGCCATCGGGTTGGTGGTGTTGGCGGTCATGCTGCCGTTGCCGAAGAACATGTGCAGGTGCGAGGCACCGACCTGACCCGGGAACACGATCGGGTCGCTCCAGCCGTAGTGGCTGCGCTGGCAGTTGGTGCGGAACGCCCCCACCTGGTCGCCCCGGTTGATGGGCGAGTAGCTCGCGGTGCCGATGCGCATGGTCGTGGCGCCCTGGCGAGGAGCCGGGACCGTCGTGGTGTCGACGGGCAGGCCCTGACAGGCGGCGAGGACCGCGACGAAGCCGGCGGCAGCGATCGCTCGCACGCCGTGGCGGGCCCGGCGGGAGCCTCGGGAGCGGCTCGGGGCCGCGTGGGGGGAGTGCTTCGCAGCCGTGGCGGCGAAGCGCGTGTTGGGGGATTCCATGTGCGAACTCCAGGTGCGGGAAGGAGGAGGGAGGGGTGACGCTCGGACGTGGGCTGCTCGGGCGCGTCGAGGTCTCGTGGGGAAGCTCCCCGCACTCGATCCGCATGGGTGACGAGGGGGTGTGCTTCGCTCCGGACATCGCCAGAGCAGGTCCGTACCCGTACTACGGCACCTTCCCGCCGAAGCTTGAGCGCCCGATCGGGAGATCGGGCTGTGGCGTTCGCCACCGGTTGCCCTCACCAGGGAGAACGCGCCCGGGACGGCCGAATAGCGTCCCGATCATGTCGTCACCCCTGCCCTTCGACCTCCCTCCGGACGCCCTGGCGGGCACGGTGGCGGTGGTCACCGGGGCCAGCAGGGGCCTGGGCGCGGGGCTGGCCGCACGCTTCGCCGAGCACGGCGCGGCTCTGGGGTTGTGCGCCCGGGTCGAGCCCTCGCCACCCACGGGCGCACGCGCCCACACCGCCGTGGGGGTGGACCCACAAGACGCCCCCCGCGCCCGCGTGGACAAGCAGGGCGAGGGGGCCCACGGACCGCAAAGAATGCGGGTAAAACAAGCCAGGGGGATGGGGGCGATAAG
>JBBRFU010000073.1:0-17967 GCA_038241315.1 Acidimicrobiales bacterium
GAAGCGAGGGCGATCAGACTCGAGCGAGCGCAGCGAGCTCGAAAACAGCGAAGCGCCCGGCGGGGGGGCCGGGCGCTTCAGGGGTCGAGAGAGCGGCAGGGGGGCAGCCGTACTCTCCGACCGGCGCGAGGTGCGGGGGGGGATCCGCTTGCCTCGGCGTATGTAGGGGCCAGTAAACAGTCGCGAGCGCGATCTGTCCAACAGTTTCCGTGGATGGGTGGCATCATTGGCGCCGATGGACCTCCGCCAGCTCGCCGCCCTCACCGCGATCGCCGAGCACGGGGGCTTCTCGGCCGCGGCCCGGGCCCTCCACACGGTGCAGTCCAACGTCTCCACCCACATCGCCCGGCTGGAGCGGGAGGTGGGCACCTCGCTCGTCGACCGGGCCTCGGGCCAGCTCACCGAGGCCGGCGAGATCGTGGCCGGGCGGGCCCGGCGCGTGCAGGCCGAGCTCGAGGCGCTCGCCGCCGACGTGGCCTCGTCGCTGGGCGAGGTGTCGGGCCAGGTGCGCCTCGGGGTCATCGGCACCACCGGCCGCTGGCTCGTGCCCGACCTGCTCGTGCGGATGGCAGCCACCCACCCGAAGGTGCGCCTGGTCACCGTCGATGCCACCACCACCTCGCTGATCCCGCAGCTGGCGGCGGGCCGGCTCGACCTGGCCGTGGTCAACCTCCCGGTGACCGACCCCGACGTGGAGATCGAGCTCCTGTTCGAGGAGGAGCACGTGGTGCTCCTGCCCGCGGACCACCCCCTCGGCACCCACGACCGCCTCTCGCTGGTCGACCTGGCGTCCACGCCGCTCCTCCTGGAGCCCCCCGGCACCGGGTTCCGCGACGACCTCGACGCCGACGCCGAGCGGGCCGGCGTCACCCTGGTGGCCCAGGCCGAGGTCGACGGCATGCGCCTGCTCGCCTCGCTCGCCTACCAGGGCCACGGCGTCGCCATCCTCCCGGCCAGCGCCATCGTGGAGTGGAGCGACGGCACCTGGCAGGTGACGCCGCTCGACGGCACCACCCCCCGGGCCGTCGGCGTCGCCACCCCACGCCGGGGCCGGCTGTCGGCGCCGGCGCGCGCCACCCTCGAGCTCGTCCACGAGGTGGTGGCCGCCGACGTGCCCCACCGGCCCGGCCTCCGCCTGGTGGCCGGCCGCCACGGCCCCACCATCGGCGCGCCCGAGGCCTGAGATCCCCTGGTCGGCGACCCCGGTGCGCCGTTGGTCGCGGGTGTCCGGTTGGACCGGTACGATCCGAGCGTGCGAGGTGCCGGCGATCTCCGGTGACGACACGGACACCCGCGCCGACGACGACGACGTAGGAGCAGACGTGTCCGAGAGTGTGACGATCACTGACAACCGCAGCGGCGAGTCGGTCGAGATCCCCATCGTCGACGGCGGGGTCGACGCCGGCGCGTGGAAGAAGCTGCTGGGCAACATCTGGTTCGCCGACGAGGGCTTCACCCAGACGGCGGCCACCCGGTCGGCCATCACCGAGCTCGACGGCGAGGCGGGCATCCTCCGCTACCGCGGCTATCCCATCGAGCAGCTCGCCGAGAAGTCGACCTACCTCGAGGTGGCCTACCTCCTGATCTACGGCGAGCTCCCCACGCCCGAGCAGTACGAGGCGTGGAAGCACGAGATCACCTACCACACGTTCATCCACGAGAACGTGCGCAAGCGCTTCATGGAGGGCTTCCACCACGACGCCCACCCCATGGGGATGCTGGTGTCGGCCGTGGCCGCGCTCTCCACCTTCTACCCGGAGAGCAAGGACATCAAAGACGAGGTGGTCCGCAACAAGCAGATCGTCCGCCTCATCGCCAAGATGCCCACGCTGGCCGCCGGTGCCCACCGCTTCAGCGTCGGCATGCCGTTCGTGTACCCCGACAACCGGCTCGACTTCAGCTCCAACTTCCTCTCCATGATGTGGAAGATCGCCGAGCCGCACTACGAGGCCGACCCGGTCCTGTCCCGAGCGCTCGACGTGCTGTTCATCCTCCACGCGGACCACGAGCAGAACTGCGGCACCACCGCGATGCGCGTGGCCGGGTCGTCGCACACCGACCCGTACTCCGCCACGGCCGCCGCCTCCGCCGCCCTGTACGGCCCCCGCCACGGCGGGGCCAACGAGGCCGTCATCAAGATGCTCAACGAGATCGGGAGCGTCGACAACGTCGAGGCCTTCGTGAAGGGCGTCAAGGAGGGCAAGGGCCGGCTCCAGGGCTTCGGCCACCGCGTCTACAAGAACTTCGACCCGCGGGCCACGATCATCAAGAAGATCGCCTACGACGTCTTCGAGGTCACCGGCAAGAACCCGCTGCTCGACATCGCCCTGAAGCTCGAGGACGTGGCGCTGGCCGACGACTACTTCGTCAGCCGCAAGCTCTACCCCAACGTCGACTTCTACTCGGGCCTGATCTACCAGGCCATGGGCTTCCCGATCGAGATGTTCACCGTCTTGTTCGCCATCCCCCGCACCGCCGGGTGGCTGGCGCACTGGCAGGAGCTCCTCCAGCAGGACCAGAAGATCGCTCGCCCCCGCCAGCTCTACACCGGCGCCTCCAGCCGCGACTACGTGGACATCGGCGCCCGCTGAGCCAGCTCCCTCCCCCACCGCCGCCGCCCCCGCACGGCTCCCCCGATCCCTGGGGTGGCCCGCCCGCGTGGGGCCAACCCGGCTGGGGCCAGCCCGGTGGGTGGTCGACGCAGCCCGGCGCGGCGCCGGGCGGGTGGGCGGGCGAGCCGTGGGTGGCCACCGCCTGGGCGCCGCCGCCCCGCGGGCCCGTGGCCGGGCGCGGCGCCCGCATCGGCGCGCGCGCCATCGACCTCCTGGCCGGCGCCGCGCTGGTGACGGGCGCCTGGATCGCGGTGGGGGACGCCGAGCGGCCCCTGGCCGCCCTGGCCATCGCCTGGTTCGTCCTCGCGCTCTACGACGCCGTCACGGTCACCTGGTTCGGCACCACACCGGGGAAGGCCGCGGTGGGCCTCCGGGTGGTGGGGCTCGATCGCGTCGGCCACCTGCCGTTCCCCCAGGCCGCGAAGCGCGGCGCGGTCTCGGCGGCGCTCACGATCCTCCCGGTGATCGGGTGGGTGATCTGGTTGACGTCCACCGTCACCGACCCGTTGGGGCGAGGCGTGGTCGACCGGGCCGCCAGCACCATGGTCGTCCCCACCCACACCCCCCTCCCCATCGCCGCCCGCGACCTCCCGGGCTACGCCGACGGGGCCCGGGCCCCGCGCCTCTCGCCGCTGGGGCGGGTCGGCGACCTCGACGTGCGCATGCGGGCCCGCCTGCGCCGCCTCGTCGACGCGCCGTTGCTCGCCGTGGCCATCGGGCTCCTCGCCCTGGCCGCCAGCCTGCCGATCCCCATCCTCGCCCTCATCTACGGGAGCTCGGCGGCCTGGGTGGTCGCGTTCGTGGCCGACGAGACCTGGCGCATCCACCGCACCGGCACCACCGCCGGGCACCGCCTGGCCGGGCTCGTCGTGGTGGACCGCCGCACCGCGGCACCGCCGAGCGTGGGCCGATCCCTCGCCCGGGCCATCGTGCTCGGCTTCACGCTCTACGTCCCGCTGCTCTGGTGGTTGCTGGGGATCTCGATGTTGATGGTGCGCTTCGGGACCACGGGTCGGGCGCTCCACGACGTCGCCGGCGGCACCGTGGTGGTCGCCGACCCCCACCTCGACCCCGAGACCCAACGGCAGCGGGCCATGCGCATGCGCCTCGGTCGGGCGGCCTGAGCCGTGGCCGTCCCCTTCCGAGACGACCTCCCCACGCGTCGGTTCCCGTGGGTCACCGCCACCTTGATCGTGGTCAACGTGGTGGTCTTCCTGTTCGTGCAGCCGTCGGCGTACCAGAACCCGCCCACCGTCGACGACTACTCCTACGAGGAGTACCAGCGGGAGCAGGACGGCATCGAGTTCGCCTACCGCTGGGGCGCGGTGTCGTGCGAGCTCACCAGCGGCGACGCCCTCGCCGAGCGCCCCGCCGACTGCGACGATCCCCCGCCCCTCGGTGACCTCCCCGACGACAAGTCCGTGTACCTGGCCCTGCTCACGTGCATGTTCCTGCACGGGAGCGCGCTCCACCTGGCCTCGAACATGTTGTTCCTCTGGGTGTTCGGCAACAACGTGGAGGACCGGCTGGGTCCCATCCGGTACCTGGGCCTCTACCTGGTGGGCGGTCTCGCGGCCACCCTGGGCTTCGCGCTGGTGAACCAGGGTGCCGCCGCGCCCCTGATCGGCGCCTCGGGCGCCATCGCCGCGCCCATGGGGGCCTACCTCGTCCTCCACCCCCGCGGGCGCATCCTCACCGCCATCGCCACCGCGGCGTTCCAGGTGGTCTACGTGCCGGCGGTGGTGGTCCTCGGGCTGTTCTTCGTCACCCAGTTCCTCACGCCCGAGAACGACGTGGCATGGGAGGCCCACGTGGCCGGCATGGTGGCGGGCGTCGTCGGCGCCCTCGTGCTGGCGCAGCTCCCCGCCGTCAAGCGCCGGCGCGCCCTCGACGCGGCCGACGTGGCCCTGCGGAGCGGCGCCGAGTTCTGATCCCCGGTCCGGCCGAGCGACGAAGGGCGGGCCGAGGGCGATGCGGGGCGTGGGTAGGGTCGCCGGCATGCGTGCAGTCGTGCTGACGAGCTATGGCGAACCCGAGGTGCTGACGCTGGCGGAGGTGCCCGAGCCGGCCTCGGGGCCCGAGGACGTGGTGGTCGACATCGTGGCCACCGCCCTGAACCGGGCCGACCTCCTCCAGCGCCGGGGCCTCTACCCCGAGCCGGGCCGCCCGCGGGCCCACGAGGTGCCGGGCATGGAGCTCTCGGGGCGCGTGGTGGCCGTGGGCGAACGGGTCGACGCCTGGGCGCCCGGTGACGAGGTCATGGCCATCGTGAGCGGCGGGGCCTACGCGGAGCGCATCGCGGTGAACGAGCGCCAGCTGATGCGGGTGCCGGCCGGGATCGCCGTGGCCGACGCCGCCGCCCTCCCCGAGGTCGGGATCACCGCCCACGATGCCCTGGTGGTCCAGGGCGGCCTCGCCGCCGGCGGCTGGGCGCTGGTGCACGCCGGCGCGTCGGGGGTGGGATCGATGGCCGTGCAGATCGTGAAGGCCATGGGCGCCCACGTCGTGGCCACCACGTCGTCGCCCAAGGTCGAGGCGGTCAAGGGCTTCGGCGCCGACGTGGTGGTCGACTACGGCAGCGCCGACTTCCTCGACGCCGTGCGGTCGGCCACCTCGGGTCGGGGCGTCGACGTGGTGCTCGACGTGGTGGGGGGCGACTACCTGGCCCGGAACGTCAAGTCGCTGCGCGTCGGCGGCACCATCGTGCAGGTGGGCGTGATGGGCGGCGGCCGGACCACCATCGACCTGGCCGCGCTGCTCCCCAAGCGGGCCCGCCTGGTCGGCACCGTCCTGCGGGCCCGACCGCTGGAGGAGAAGATCCTGGCCACCCGGCGCTTCGTCGCCGAGGTGGTCCCGGCCATCGAGGCCGGCAGCGTCTGCCCGGTCATCGACCGGCGCTTCGCCCTCGCCGACATCGCCGAGGCCCACCGCTACCTCGAGACCAACGCCAGCATCGGCAAGGTCGTCATCGACGTCTGACGCAGCTCCGGCGGCGCACCCGGGAGGGGCGTCGCCCCGCGGCGCCCTCGCGGGGCTCAGCCGCGGGGCAGGCCGAGGGTGCGGTCTCCCAGGATCGTGCGCAGGATCTGGGTGGTGCCGCCCATGAGCGTGTACGCGGGGGCGTACACCAGGTTCCGGGCCACCCGCTCCGCCAGGGCGTCGAGAATATCGGGCTCTGCTGGTGCGGCCGCGCCGACCGCCGCGCCGACCGCCGGGGCCGGTGGGCCCGGAGCGCCCCACGCCTGGGCGGCGGGGCCGAGGATCCGTCCGCAGAAGGCGGCGACCCGCTGCTCGTGCTCGGTGCAGAACGTCTTGGTGGCGGCCGAGAACGCCGTCGGTGCCTGGCCCAGGACCTCGCGGAGGACCAGGAGCCGACCGATGCGGTACCCGGTCTCGAGCGCCGCCAGCTCCTGGCGGACCCGACCGTCGGCCCGGTCGGCGTACGGCACGCAGTCGAGGTAGAGGCGCCGGTTGCTGGCCAGGCGGTCGATCCCGCCCCGCTCGTGCTCCATCTGCCGCATCACCTGGCGGAAGCTGTCGTTGGGCCGACCGACCAGGTGGTCGGCGGGCACCGCCACGTCGTCGAAGAGCACCTCGCAGAAGTGCCGGTCGGTGGTCTGGTCGACGATCGGGCGGATCTCGATGCCAGGCGAGCGCAGATCGACCACGAACTCCGAGAGCCCGGCGTGGGGCCGGGCATCGGGATCGGTGCGGGCGATCAGGTAGATCCAGTCGGCGTGGGCCGCCCCGCTCGTCCAGACCTTGGAGCCGGTGACGCGCCAACCGCCGGAGCCGTCCGGGTCGGGCCCGGCTCGGGTGCGCCGGGAGGCGACGTCGGAGCCGGCGTCGGGCTCGCTCATGCCGATCGACCACATCGAGGTGCCCGCCAGGATCCCCGGCAGCCACCGGGCCTGCTGCTCGGGCGTGCCGAACTGCAGCAGGGTCGGGCCGATCTGGCGGTCGGCGAAGTAGGCGGTGGCGAGCGGGGCGCCCTCGGCGATCAGGGCCTCGAAGACGACGAACCGCTCCAGCACGCTGCGCCCGCCGCCGCCCACCTCGACGGGCCAGGTCATGCCGAGCCACCCCCGCTCGGCGAGCTCCCGGGCGAACGCCGGGTCGTGGCCGATCAGCCAGCCGTCCTCGCGATGGGGTCGTCGCGCCGCCGCGGCCCGGCCCACCGCCGTGGCCTCCGCGGCCAGGTCGGCCAGGTGCGGGTCGAGCGCGAAGTCCACCGCTCAGCCCTCCGCCCGGTGCGACCGGCCGGTCGACCCGGGGGAATCCGACGGAGGCGTCCTGACCGGACGGGTTCGGGGGGCCATGGCGCCGAGCCTGCCACCTGCCGATGGGACGGCCCCAAGTCGGGCTCGCGCCCGCCGCGACCGATCAGGCCGCCGAGCGCAGCCGGGCGTCCCCCAGGGCCGCCTCGATCGTGGCCACGACCCGGGCGGGACAGGCGGGCGGGCCGGGCGGCGTCAGAGGCGGCGGACGGGGGGCCGGGTGTCGGCGACGAAGGGCTGGAGGCCGATGCGGACGTCGGTGATGTTGGCCGAGCCGGCCGAGACGATGACCGGGTTGAGGCGGACGGACGCGATCTCGGGGACGGCTTCGGCCAGGGCGGCCAGGCGGAGCAGGAGCTCGGCCAGAGCCGGGCGGGCCAACGGGCCCTGCTCCTCCAGGAGGGGGGCGATCACGGAGGAGTCGACCAGGCGGTCGGCGTCGGCGTCGGTGAGGGGGAAGATCCGCATGACCTCGTCGGCCACCCGCTCGGCCATGGAGCTGCCGGGGCCGAGGGTGAGGACGTCGCCCAGCACGGGGTGGCGGTAGATGCCCACCCGGCACTCGGCACCCTCGGGCACCATCACCTGCACCACCGCTGGGTGCATGGCGTCGCCGAGGCGGGCGGCCATGCGCTCGTAGGCGTGGCGGACCTCGTCGTCGCCGTGGACGTCGAGTGACACGCCGCCGGCCTCCGACTTCGACAACCGCTCGAGGCCCGAGGCCTTCACCGCCACCGGGTAGCCGAGTCGCCGCGCCGCGCCCACCGCCGCATCGAGGTCGTCGACCAGCGCCTGGGCCACGGGGGCGAGCCCCACGGTGGCCAGCAGCTCGGCCGCCTCGAGGGGGTCGAGGGCCCGACGGCCGGTGGGGTCGGCCGAGCCGTCACCGACCCAGCCGGCGGCGAGCGCGCGGGCCCGGTCGAGGTCGATCCCCTCGATGGTGGGCACCTCGCCGATGGGCTGGGCCCGCCAGGCGCTGTAGCCGGCCACCCGCCCGAGGGCGGCGGCGGCCTCCTCCGGGAACGGGAACTGCGGGACGGTGCCCCGCTCGTCGCTGAGCGGGCTGGGGCCGTGCTGGCCGAGCAGGCACGCCACGGTGGTGACGGCGCCGGGGCCGAAGGCGGCGTCGCGGATGGCGGCCGCCACCCGGCGGTAGTGCGTGGTCACGGCGGGGGCGTAGATCACGAGGACGGCATCCACGTCGGCGTCGGCGTAGACGGTGGCCAGCGCGTCGGTGAAGCGATCGGGATCCGCCTCGTTCGAGAGGTCGACGGGGTCGGACGCCTCGAGCCCGCAGGCCTTGAGGGCGTCGATGGCCAGCCACGCCGGCCCCCACGAGTTGGTGACCACCGCGACCCGGTTGCCCTTCGGCAGGGGCTGGTTCACCAGCACGCCGGCGGTGTGTAACATCTGGGTGAGGTTGTCGACCCGGATGACGCCGGTCTGCTCGAGCAGAGCCGCGGCGGTGGCGTCGGGTGGCCACCCCACGGGCTCCTCCCACCGGTCGCCGACCGCGCCGCCGACCTTCACCGCGACCACCGGCTTGCACTGCGAGAGGGCCCGGGCGGTGCGCGAGAACTTCGCGGGGTTGCCGAACGACTCCAGGTAGAGCATGGCGACGTCGGTGCTGGGGTCGTCCTGCCAGTAGCGCAGGAGGTCGTTGCCCGAGACGTCGGCCTTGTTGCCCACCGCCACGAACGACGAGATGCCGAGGCCGACGTGGCGGGCGGCGTCGATGATCGCCGCGCCGATCGTGCCCGACTGGGCCATGAGCCCGATGCGGCCGGGCAGCGGGTCGACGCCCACGAAGGTGGCGTGCATCCGCACCTCGGGGTCGGTGTTGATGACGCCGAGGGCGTTGGGCCCGATGAGGCGCATCCCGTGGCGACGGGCGTAGGTGACCAGCTCGGTCTCCGCCTGCTCGCCGGCCTCGTCGCGGTCGGCGAACCCCGCGGTGAACACGATGAGGCCCTGGACCCGCTTGACCGCGCACTCCTCCACCACCCGGAGCACCTGGTCGGCGGGCACGCAGATGACCGCGAGGTCCAGCTCGCCGGGCACGTCGAGCACGGACCGCCAGGCCCGCACGCTGGCCACGAACGTGGCCTCCTGGTTCACCGGGTACACCGGGCCGTTGAAGCCCCGGCTGACCAGCTGGCGGAAGACCTGGTGGCCGATCGTGCCCGGCTCCCGCGACGCCCCGACGACGGCGATCGACGTGGGCTTGAGGATGCGCTCGACCGACCGGGCCTCGGCCGTGGCCGCCCGCAGCTCGATGGCCGCCAGCGCGTCGGGCGTGGGCTCGATCCCGAGCTCCACCTCGATGACCCCGTCCTCGAAGTGGCTGCGGGCGGTGAAGCCGGCCTGGGTGAACACGCCCAGCATCTTGCGGTTCTGGGGGAGCACCGAGGCGGTGAAGCCGGAGATGCCCACCTCCCGGGCCGCCGCGGCCAGGTACTCGAGCAGCACCGTGGCCATGCCCCGGCCGTGGTGGGCGTCGTCGATGAAGAAGGCCACCTCGGCGTCGCTGCGCGCCCGGTGCCGGTCGTAGCGGGCGACGCCGACGAGCTCGTCGCCGATGAGCCCGATGAAGGCCATGCGGTCGACGTAGTCGACGTGGGTGAACCGCTCGACGTCGCGCTCGGACAGGCGCGGCCGGGGCGAGAAGAAGCGGAAGTAGATGCTCTCGGGGGACTGCCGCTCGTGGAAGGCGACGATCCGCTCGGCGTCGTCGGCCCGGATGGGGCGGACGGCCATGGTGCCGCCGTCGGACAGGACGACCTCGGATTCCCAGCGGTCCGGGTAGTCCGGGGCGTCGGGCATGGGCCGAGGCTACCGAGCCGGCAGGGGTCCCGGAGCCAGTAGAACCTCGGGGTGGTCCACCACCGTCTGCACGCCCCCGCCGCGCCCGAGCTCGACTTCGACGCGATCCGCGCCGAACTGGGGGTTCCCGGGCCCTTCCCGTCCGAGGCGACGGCCGCCGCCGAGGAGGCGAGCACCGCGCCACGGCTGCCCACGGAGGACCGCACCGACCTGCCGCTGGTCACCATCGATCCTCCCGGCTCCCGCGACCTGGACCAGGCGATCGCCGTGGAGGACCGGCCCGGGGGCGGGTGGCGCGTCCGTTACGCCATCGCCGACGTGGGGGCGTGGGTGGCGCCGGGCGATGCCGTCGACCGGGCCGCCCGGGCGCGCACCCAGACCTACTACGCGCCCGACACCCGGGTGCCCCTGCACCCCCCGGCGCTCGGCGAGTCGGCGGCGTCGCTCCTGCCCGACGGCCCTCGCCCGGCCGTGCTCTGGTCCATCGACGTGGCACCCGACGGGACCACCGGTGCGGTCGACGTGCGCCGCGCCCTGGTGCGCAGCCGGGCCCAGCTCACCTACGCAGGCGTGCAGGCCGACCTCGACGCCGGGCGCGCCCCCGAGGCCATCGGGGCCCTCCCGGCGCTGGGGGCGGCCCTCCTCGCCGACAGCCGGCGCCGCCACGCCATCGAGCTCGGGCTGCCCGAGCAGGAGGTGGTGCGTGACGGCGCCGGGCGGTGGACGGTGTCGCTGCGCGCCGACCTCCCGGTGGAGACCTGGAACGCGCAGGTGTCGCTGCTCACCGGCCGCGCCGCGGCCACGATGATGCTGGCCGCCGGCGTCGGGGTGCTCCGCACCCTGCCCGCCCCGGACCCGGCCGACTTCCCCCGCCTCCGTCGCTCCGCCCTGGCCCTGGGGATCGCCTGGCCGGAGGGCGCCCACCCGGGCGAGGTGCTGGCCTCGCTCGACACCTCGGGACCCCGCCACGCCGCGTTCGCCGACCTCTCCGCCGAGCTGCTCCGGGGCGCGGCGTACACGGCCCTCGACGGCCGGCCCCCGGACGATCCGGGCCACGCGGGCGTCGGCGCGCCGTACGCGCACGTCACCGCGCCGCTGCGACGCCTGGTGGACCGCTTCGGCACCGAGGTCTGCCTGGCCACGTCCAGCGGCACGGCGGTGCCCGACTGGGTGCTGGAGGCCCTGCCGACGCTGCCCGAGGTGATGGCGGCCGGCGACGCCCGTTCCCGCAAGCTCGACCGGGCGGTGGTCGACGCCGCCGAGGCGTTCGTGCTCCACCACCGGGTCGGCGACGAGTTCTCGGCGGCCGTGGTCGAGTCCGGCGACCGCTACGGCACGATCTCGCTGGACGAGCCGCCCGTGGTGGCGCGCTGCGACACCCCCGGCCTCGAGCTGGGCGCCGAGATCCGGGTGCGCTGCACCGAGGCCGACGTGGTCGCCCGCACCGTGCGCTTCGAGCGGATCGGCTGAACGCCGGCGCCACGGGTGACACCGGTGCCGGCCGAGCGGGTCGGCGGAGCGCCGGTGCCGTCGGGAGGGTGCCCGTGCCGCGGACCGGCGGCGCCCTAACCTCGCAGGGTCCACCTCCGAGGGAGCACCCGTGATCATCGTCGCCGGCCACCTGACCATCGACCCGTCCAAGCGTGACGACGCCCTGGCCGCCATCGCGGCCGTCGTGGCCCCCACCCGAGCCGAGCCGGGCAACCTCGACTACCGGTTCTCGCCCGACCTCGACGACCCGTCGCGGTTCAACATCCTGGAGCGCTGGGAGGGTGACGAGGCCATCGAGTCCCACATGGCGTCGGCGCACCTGGCCGAGTTCCTCACCACCATCGGGCCGTGCATCGCCGGGTCCGCCGAGGTCATCCGGTACGACGTCTCCGGATCGACCCCGCTGTTCTAGTGCCGGACCAGGCACCGGGTCCCCGCCGCCTCCCGCGCGCCTCGCGCGTCCCGGTGCCGACGTGATCAACCTCGTGGTCCTCCTCCTCGGCGCCGTCGCCGGCTTCGTCGGCTCCCGACGCCTGCGCCGGCCCCAGCAGCTGGCCCAGGCCGCCTCGGTGGCGCGCAACGTGGGCGGGACGCTGGGGCGCCGCAAGGGCCTGAGCGCGCCCGAGCTGCAGCGAGCGTGCTTCTCGGAGATGGTGCGCCACGTGCGCGTGACGCGGGAGGGACGCACCCACGCCCCGTCGTCCTACGTGCTCAACCTCCACCCCGACGACCTCGCCGTGGTCGACGAGGCCCGGCGCTGGTTCACCGAGGGGCTCACCGACGCCCTCCGCCAGGCCGCCCGCGACAACGGGTGGACGCTCGAGGGCGCCATCGAGGTGACGTACCGCGACGACCCCACCCGACGGCCGGGCGTCCCGTCGGCGCTGGCCGTCGCCCCCGACGCACCGGCGGGCGAGCCGCAGGCCGTCCCGCCCCCGGCCGCACCGGTCCGGCGTCGCCCGCAGGCTGCGTCGTCGGGGGCCCGGCTCCTCGCCCTCGTGCGCACCGACACCGGTGAGCGGACCCCCCTCGCCGGCACCGTCGTCACGCTCGGCCGGTCGCGCGACCGCTCGATCACCATCGACGACACGCGGGTCAGCCGGGCCCACGCACGCGTGGAGCCCCGCCAGGGCTCCTGGGTGGTCGTCGACGAGGGCTCGGCCAACGGCACCCGCGTCAACGGCACCGAGCTGGCGGCCAACCGGCCGCGCGCCCTGCGCCCGGGCGACGTGGTGGGCGTGGGGCCGGTGGACCTCCGGGTCACCACGGTCGATGCACCGGGCGGCCGGGCCGCTCCGGCGGGCACCCGGGCGCTCGACGACAGCGACCGCAACCGCATCTCCGGCGAGGTCCTCCCGCCGGCACGCTGGACCGAGTCGTGACGCTCCTCCTCTGGCTGGTGGCGGGGGTCCTCCTCGGCGTCGGGGCGGAGCGCGTCGTGGGTCCCGGGCGCGGGGCCGAAGAGGCCGCCCTGCACGGCTCCCCCGCCGGCGCCGACGGTCGGGCACGGCCCCGCCGCCGGCGCTCGCGCCGCCGGATCCTCGTCTGGTCCTCCGTCGCCGTCGTGGTGCTCCTGCTGGCCGGGGCGATCGGCGGCTACCTGTGGGCATCGTCGGTGTTCGACGACATCGAGAAGGTCGAGGTGAGCAGCGAGCTCACCAGCAGCTCCCGCGGCACCAACTACCTGCTCGTGGGCTCCGACAACGGCCGCGAGGGCGGCGAGCAGCGCGACGACGTGGCCGGCGCCCGCAGCGACACGATCATGGTCCTGCGCATCGAGGGCGGTCGGGCCAAGATGCTCTCGCTCAACCGCGACCTCTTCGTGGACAACCCGGCCACCGGCGAGAAGGGCCGCCTCAACGCCGCCTACAACGTCGGCCCGGGGAACCTCATCAGGGCCATCACCCAGAGCTTCCGCATCCCGATCGACCGCTACATCGAGATCGACTTCGTGTCGTTCGGCGGCCTGGTCGACTCCTTCGGCGGCATCGACGTCGACTTCGCCCACCCCGCGCTCGACCGCGGGTCGGGCCTGAACGTGCCCGAGGCCGGTCGCGTGCACCTCGACGGCGAGCAGGCCCTCGCCTTCGTGCGGTCGCGCTACTACACCGAGATCATCGACGGCCAGGAGGTCCCGCAGGGCGGGCTCCCCGACGTCAACCGCACCCAGCGCCAGCAGGTGTTCCTGCGCGAGATCATGAAGAAGGCCGGCGACAAGCGGAACCCGTTCACGTTGATCTCGGCGGCGTCGAAGATGTCCGGCGGGCTCCGGATCGACGACGACATGACGATGTTCGACGCGGCCCGCTTCGCCTGGGACATGGGCAAGCTCGACCCCGAGACGGTGATCCTCCCGGTCACCCCCCGCACCACCACCGGCGGCGCGGCCGTGCTGGAGCTCGGCGAGGGCGCCGAGGCCGTGCTGGACCAGTTCCGCTGATCGTCGGCCCGGCGCTCGCGCCGGGCGGGTCGGGGCGGTCGAGGGGGCGGAGCGGCGGGCGGCTCAGCGTCCCGTGCTGGAGAAGTGCTGGTAGTCCTTCACCGTGGACCAGGACCCACCCCACCGCCACCCCACCGCGCCGAACGCGGCGGTGGTCTGCGACCCGGCGTGCACCATGCCCGGCACCCGCAGCGAGCGGTCGGCCCAGGGACGGCCCGACGGTGGCAGCACCGTCCCCGACCGCGTCACGTACGGGTTCTGCACCGGGTTGAGGTCGAGGGCGCGGCCGTAGGAGTGCTCGGACCACCCGGTGCCGCCGGTGACGGTGCGGCAGTTGAACGCCGAGGTGTTGTTCGCCTCCATCGACCGGTCGTCGCTGCCGCCGTAGCTCGACACCGGGTGCATCCGCCGGATCTGGAAGCGGTCGGCGTAGAGCCGCCCGAACACCCAGGCCAGCTCCACGGCCTCGCTGTGGTGCACCACGAGCGTGCCGATGTGGACCGCGCCGTCGTAGCCCCAGAAGTTCACCCGCAGGCGTCGGAGGTCGCGGGGGCCGACGGGGCACCCCGGCCGCCAGCTGGCCCCCAGGCTCTCGGCCGAGACGCCCGAGATCGAGTAGCCGTACGCTGGCGCCGCGCTCGCGGAGGATGGCGGCCGACCCGTGGTGGCATCGAGGCAGGCGGCCAGCAGGACCACGCAGAGGGCTGCGAGCCCCGTTGCCCGTACGAGTGAGCGTCTCATCGGGCCACGGTACGCCCGCAGTACGGTCTCCGCCCATGACGACCGACGCCGACCCCGGGTTCGGGGCCCGCATCGCCGAGGCCTACGCGGCTGCGGGCAGCACCATCGACCTCGGCCGAGCCGTGCTCGACGGCACCGTGCACCCGGAGGCGGTCGTCCAGGTCCCCACCGCCATGTGCAACCGCCACGGCCTGATCGCGGGGGCCACGGGCACCGGCAAGACGGTCACCCTCCAGCTGCTGGCCGAGCAGCTCGCGGCCCAGGGCGTGCCCGTGTTCACCGCCGACATCAAGGGCGACCTCACCGGCCTGGTGGCGCCGGCCGTGCCCGGCGAGAAGGTCACCGCCCGGATCGCCGAGCTGGGGCTCACCCATGTGCCCGCCGCTGCCCCGGTGCAGTTCTGGTCGCTCGGCGGACAGGGCCCCGGCGTGCCGCTCCGGGCCTCGATCGGCTCGTTCGGCCCGCAGCTGCTGGCCAAGGTGCTCGACGCCAACGACACCCAGGCGTCGTCGCTGGCGCTGGTCTTCTACTACGCCGACCAGCAGGGCCTGCCGTTGGTCGACCTGGTCGACCTCGTCGACCTGCTGCGGTACCTCGTCAGCGACGAGGGGCGCAGCGAGCTGCAGGGCATCGGCGGCCTGTCCAGCCAGACGGCCGGCGTGCTCCTCCGCAAGCTGGTGGAGCTCGCCCAGCAGGACGCCGAGCGGTTCTTCGGCGAGCCGGAGCTGCACATCGACGACCTCCTCCGGGTGGCGCCCGACGGCCGAGGCGTCATCAGCTGCCTCCAGCTGGCGGCGGTCCAGGACCGCCCCCGACTGTTCTCCACCTTCTTGATGTGGCTCCTGGCCGAGCTCTTCGAGCACCTCCCCGAGGCCGGCGACCTCGACAAGCCCAAGCTGGTGTTCTTCTTCGACGAGGCCCACCTCTTGTTCGCCGACGCCCCGAAGGCGTTCGTGGAGCAGGTGGCCCAGACCGTGCGGCTGATCCGCTCCAAGGGGGTCGGCGTCTTCTTCGTGACCCAGCTCCCCGACGACGTCCCCGACGCGGTGCTCGCCCAGCTCGGCAACCGGGTGCAGCACGCGCTGCGCGCCCACACGCCCCGGGACGCCAAGGCGCTGCGGGCCGCCGTCTCCACCTATCCGAAGACCGACGACTACGACCTGGAGGAGGCGCTCACCCAGCTGGGCACGGGCGAGGCCATCGTCACCACCCTCGGCGACGACGGCTCGCCCACCCCGGTGGCCTGGACCAGGGTGCGTCCCCCGCAGTCCCAGATCGGTGCCGTGCCGCCGGCCGAGGTGGCCGCCCTGGCCGAGGCCAGCGCCCCCTGGGCCACCTACGCCGTCGAGATCGACCGGGAATCGGCCCGCGAGCTGCTCGCCGCCCGGATGGGCGTCACCCTCCCGCCTGCCGCCGAGCCCACCACCCCCGCCGGGGAGGCGCCCCCCGCTCCGGCCCCCCCGACCGCAGCCCCGCCGAGCCCCGGCGACCTGGTCCGTGACGCCGGCCTGGACGAGGGCGCCGACGCGGAGGTCCCCCGACCCGGGCCCGCCCGACGGTCCGAGCCGGCGGCCAGGGCTCGAAAGCCCGCCCGCCGCTCGGATCCCGACCCCATCAACCGGCGCCAGGCCGAGGGTGGCAACGTCGTGGGCGACTTCCTGAAGAGCCGCGAGGGCCGGGCCACCGTCAACAACGTGGTCCGCGGCGTCTTCGACCTCCTGAAGAAGCGCCGCTGAGGAAAGGGTCGCCAGCGAGCCGCTCGGGCGCGTGCCACAGCGGGGATCACCGGCGCTTCGCTCGACCGATCCGGGCGGCCTGCCGAGCCAGGTGGTGGCGCTCGGCGAGGTTGGGGGCGGACCGGGCGGCCTCGGCGTACAAGCGGGCCGCGAGCGGCGCGTCCCCGGCCTTCTCGTGGAGGTACGCCGACGCCGCGGTGTGGCGGGGGAGGTCCGGGTCGACCTCGGCCAGGGCGGCCAGGCCGGCCGCGGCACCGTCGGCCTCCCCGACCGCGATGGCTCGGTTGAGCTGCACGACCGGGCTCCCGGTGAGCCGGAGCAGCTCGTCGTACCAGCTGACGATCTGCACCCAGTCGGTCTCCTCGGCGCGCAGCGCGTCGGCGTGCAGGGCGGCGATCGCCGCCTGGGCCTGGAGCTCGCCCAGCCGGTCGCGCCCCAGCGCGGCCTGCAGGACGGCCACGCCCTCGGCGATCAGCGAGGTGTCCCAGCGGGATCGGTCCTGCTCGGTGAGGGGGACGAGGCTGCCGTCGGCCCGGGTCCGCGCCGATCGCCGGGCGTGGTGCAGCAGCATCAGCGCCAGGAGGCCCTCGGTCTCCTCGTCATCGGTGATCGACGACAGCTGCCGGGTGAGCCGGATGGCCTCGGCCGCCAGGTCGACGTCGCCGGTGTAGCCCTCGTTGAAGACGAGGTAGAGGACCCGGCGAACGGTCGCCAGGTCGCCCGGATCCCGGAACCGCACGTCGGCCACCGTGCGCTTGGCCCGGCTGATCCGCTGGGCCATCGTCGCCTCCGGCACCAGGTAGGCCTGGGCGATCTGCCGGGTGGTCAGCCCGCCGACGGCGCGCAGCGTGAGGGCCGTCGCGGAGGTCGGGCTCAGCGAGGGGTGGGCGCGCAGGAAGAACAGGTGCAGCGTGTCGTCGGCCGCCTCGGTGGGCCCCGGCAGCGGCTCGTCGGCGACGCGCTGCTCCCGGTCCCGCCGTGCGGCCTCGGAGCGGTGCCCGTCGAGGAACCGGCGCCAGGCGACCGTGACCAGCCAGCCCTTCGGGTCGGCGGGCTGCTGGACCGGCCAGGACCGGGCCGCCCGGACGAGCGCCTCCTGCACGGCGTCCTCGGCCGTGGGGAAGTCGACGCCGCGCCGCACGAGGACGTTGATCACCGCGGGCGTCAGCTCCCGCAGGAGCTGCTCGTCCACCGACCGCCCGGCCCCGGCCGGCCCGCTCACTCGGTGACCGTCGGCGGCGCGCTCAGGAAGGGGCGCACCTCGAGCCACTCGTGGATCGGCTTGCCGCCGGCTCCCGGGGCGGCCGACAGCTCGCCGGCGAGCTCGATCGCCCGCTCGTAGGTGTCGACGTCGATCGCCATCCAGCCGGCGATCAGGTCCTTGCTCTCGGCGAAGGGCCCGTCGGTGACCGGCGGTCGACCCTCCCCGTCGGAGCGGACGAACGTGCCCTCCGGCGAGAGGGCCTGGCCGTCGACGAACTCGCCGGTGCCTTCGAGCCGGGCCGCGAAGTCGCTCATGAACCGGAGGTGGGCCTCGATCTCGTCGGGCGCCCACTGGTCCATCGGGATGTCGGTGACGGGCTCCGGGCCGCCTCGGTAGTGCTTGAGGAGCAGGTACTTCGCCATGTTGGGTCTCCTTGGTGTGGTGCCGCCACGGTGGCCGCATCTGCCCCTGGGACGGAGCCGCCAGGCCGGGCTCGACAACCACGGACACAACTTCCAGAACCTCCAGACGCGGCACGGCCCGGAGCCACATATCGATGGGCCTGCGGGCCAAGGACGCGGCGACGAGCAACGCGATCGTGCGGTCGCATTCATCGCAGGTCAACTCGTCCACCGGGCGACGG
>JBBRFU010000074.1:0-17807 GCA_038241315.1 Acidimicrobiales bacterium
GACCGCGGTGCAGAACTGGTGGCTCTGGCGCTCGGAGACGAGCACGTCGTGGAGCGCGGGCAGGACCTCGTGGTCGGGCACGCCCCGCAGGACCAGGGTGCGCCAGGCGATCCGCAGGCAGACGCCGAGGGCCGCCTCGTCGGGCCCGTGGCCCGACACGTCGCCCACGATCGCCCGGACCGTGCCGTCGGGACGGAGGACGGCGTCGAAGAAGTCGCCACCGAGCACGCTGGTCTCGGCGCCCGGCCGGTAGCGGCGCCCCCACAGCACCCCGGACCCGTCGAGCGCCAGGTTCGGCAGCAGGCCACGCTCGAGGCGGAGGTTCTCGGCCCGCAGGAACTCGGCCTCGCGGAGGCGCGCCCGCGCCGCCTGCGCGGAGGTGCGCTCCACCGCGAAGCCGATGGCGCGGGCCAGGGCCTCACCGTCGTGATCCCCCTTCACGAGGTAGTCGGCAGCCCCCGCGGCCACCGCCGCCATGCCGGTGGCCCGGTCGTCGAGCCCGGTGAGCACGATGACCGGCACCTCGCCCACGAGGAGCAGCACCTGCTCCAACGCCTCGAGGCCGGCCAGGCCGGGCAGCCCGAGGTCGACCAGCACGCAGTCGGGGCGGGCCACGACGAGATCGTCGGCGGTGGGCACCGAGGCGTGGTGGGTCAGCACCGCCCGGGCGAGGGTCTCCTCCAACGTGGCCGCCACCAGCAGCGCGTCGCCCGCGTCGTCCTCCACGAGGACGATCCGGTACGGCCGACCGGCCGCGGCCACCGGGGGGCGGTCGTCGAGCGCCGGGGTGGGCGGCGGGGAGATGGTGGCGATGGGTGGCTCCTGGGTTCCGTCGGCTGGGCCGCCGGCCGTTCGCGAGGCGGGGCGCATCGCGACCCAGAAGTGTTGCGGATCGCAGCAGTCACCCTGCCCGCTTGCGGGCAGCGCCGTCGGCAATCACCTGGAAAGATGACACCGGCGGAATGTGCGGGACCTCGCCCGGCAGGGTGAGGTCGTCCCCGTGGGTTCTACCTCTTTCGACCGGAGGACAGGGACCGAACATGCAACCGGACGTGCCCCACCCACGCGGACCTCTGAGCGGTGCGCTGCTCCGCCACTGGTCCGAGGGCACCGCGCTGGCGAGCCCCGTCCTCGATCCCCGCCTCGACCCCCTCACCGACGACGACCTCCACCTGGCCCTGTGGTGCTGCTACGAGCTCCACTACCGCGGCTTCGCCGGTGTCGACGACCGCCTGGAGTGGGACCCCGAGACCCTCCGGTTCCGGGCCACCCTCGAGGAGGCCTTCGAGACGGCGCTCCGCGACGAGCACCGCCCCGACGACGTCCCGGCCGACCCGGGCGTGGCCCTGCGGGTGATCGGCACGTGGGCCGGGCCGCCGCTCGCCCGAACCGTCGAGGAGCACGGCACCCGCCAGCACCTGGCCGAGTTCGCCATCCACCGCTCGGCGTACCAGCTCAAGGAGGCCGACCCCCACACGTGGGCCATCCCGCGCCTCGCCGGCCCCGGCCGGGCCGCCATGATCGAGATCCAGGCCGACGAGTACGGCGACGGCGTGCCCGGGGAGGCCCACGCCGAGCTGTTCGCCGACGCCATGGAGGAGCTGGGGCTCTGCACCGACTTCGGCCACTACGTGGACCAGCTCCCCGGCGTCACCCTCGCCACCGACAACCTGGTGAGCCTGTTCGGGCTCAACCGCCGGCTCCGCGGCGCCCTGGTGGGCCACCTCGCCCTCTTCGAGATGTGCTCGGTGGCCCCGATGACCCGGTACCTCACCGCCGCCCGCCGGGTGGGCGGCCTGCCCGCGCTCGAGCGCTTCTACGCCGTGCACGTGGAGGTCGACGCCCACCACGCCCGCCTCGCGCTCGACGAGATGGTGGTGCCGATGGTCGAGGCCGACCCCGGCCTGGCTGCCGACGTGGTGTTCGGAGCGGCGGCGCTGAGCCGGGTGGAGTCCCGCTTCGCCCGGCACGTGCTGCGGGCCTGGTCCGTCGAGCGCAGCTCCCTGCTCGCCCCGCCCGCGCCCGCCGCCACGGCCACGACGCCGGCCCCCGCCGAGCACGGGGCCCGGCGCCCCGAGCCGGCGCTCGCCGGCGCGGCCTGACCCGCCGCGCGCCCACGGGACGGCGCCCGAGCGCCGGTAGGGTGCCGGCCGTGCGTCGCCCCTCCCCCGTCGCCGCCGCCATCGTGCTCGGCGCCTGCGTCGCCGTGCTGGCGGCCACCCTCGGGGGGTGCGGGCTCTTCGACGACGACGCCGGGCCCACCACCACCACTCCGAGCACCTCCTCCACCACCACCGCCCCACCCTCGGCGGTGCTCGACGAGGGCCAGGCGCCCCGCAAGGAGCTCCGGCTGGCGTTCACCGAGGGCGACACCACCACGGTGACCGTCGCCCTCGACCTGGACGTGACCCAGGACGCCGGGGGCACCACCCAGGAGCTCGACACGCCGGTGGTCACCGAGACGGTGCGCTTCACGGTCGACGCGGTCGACGGCGCGGCGGCCGACGTGTCCTTCGCGTTCACCGCGGTGGCCCTCGACGCCAGCGGCACCGACCTCACCGCCGAGGAGCAGGCCACGCTCACCGAGGACCTCCAGGGCCTGGTGGGCCTCGGCGGGTCGGGCCGGGTGACCGACCGCGGCGCCTTCACCGAGTTCGGCTACGACCTGCCGGCCGACCTGGACCCGTCGGTGTCGGCCACCCTCGAGCAGTTCGAGGACCAGCTGGGCACGTTGTCGCTCCCGCTCCCCGCCGAGCCCCTGGGCATCGGGGGCCGCTGGCGCACCACGGTGCGCAGCACCCTCGCCGGCGTCACCCTCGACCAGGTCACCACCTACGAGATCACCGACTTCACCGACACCGGCGTCTCCTACACGGCCACGTCGACGCAGTCGGGCGGCGCCCAGGACCTCGATCCCGCCACCCTGCCCGACGGCACCACCGCCCGCCTCGTCTCCTCCGACGTGTCGGGCACCGGCTCGGGCACCCTGGACCTGTCGTCGCTCGTCGCCACCGCCAGCTCCGAGCTGGCCGGCACCCAGGTGATCGACCTGTCGGGCGCCGACGGGGAGGCCGACGGGGAGCCGGTGCGGCTCACCCAGCGCCTCGACCTCCGCGTGGCCGTCGAGGCGGCCGGCTGACGCCGTGGCCCGCGCCGCCCGCTCCCGGCTCCCCGACCTCGCCCCCATGCGGGCCGTCACCGGCCCCCTGCCCGACGACGAGGACGGCTGGGCCTACGAGGTGAAGTGGGACGGCATGCGGCTCCTGGCCCAGGTCGACGACGAGGTCCGCCTCACCAGCACCAACGGGATCGACGCCACCGCCCGCTTCCCGGAGCTGGCCGGCCTGGCGGACCACCTGGCCGGCCACCGGGCCGTGCTCGACGGCGAGGTGGTGGCCTTCGACGACCAGGGCCGGTCCAGCTTCTCGGCGCTCCAGGCCCGGATGCACCTCACCGACCCCGCCAAGGTCGCCCAGCTACGGCGCGAGGTCCCGGTGCAGTACGTGGTCTTCGACCTCCTCCACCTCGACGACCACCCGACCATCGACCTCCCGTACCTCGACCGCCGACGGCTGCTCACCGGGCTCGTGGAGCCGTCCACCGGCTGGCTGGTGCCCGGGCACCGCGTCGGCGAGGGCGCCGAGCTGCTGGCCGCAGCCGCCGAGCGGGGCCTCGAAGGCGTGATGGCCAAGCGGGTGGACAGCGTGTACCGGCCGGGGAAGCGGTCGCCGGCCTGGCGGAAGGTCAAGGTGCGCCGGCGCCAGGAGGTGGTGATCGGCGGCTGGAGCACCGGCGAAGGCGGCCGGTCGAGCTCGTTCGGCGCGCTCCTCGTGGGCGTGCGCGACCCCGGCGACCCCGGTGGGCCCCTGCGCTTCGCCGGCGGGGTGGGCACCGGCTTCACCGACGGCGTCCTCACCGAGCTCCGCCACCGCCTGGCCGACCTGGCCGTCGACGAGTGCCCCTTCACCCCGGTGCCGCCGGGGCCGGTGCGTCGGACCGCCCACTGGGCCCGCCCGGAGCTGGTGGCCGAGGTGGCCTTCGGCGACTGGACCCCCGAAGGTCGGCTCCGCCACCCGTCCTACCTCGGGTTGCGCATCGACAAGGACCCCGCCGACGTGGTCCGCGAGCCCGACCCCGGCGGTCCCCCGGCCTAGACGAGCGGCCGATACGATGTCGGCGCTGTGAGCCGAGCCGACGAGGTGGACCAGGTCGAGGAGATCAAGCTCTCCGTGCCGGCGATCCCCACCTACTCCCGGGTGGTCCGCCTGGCGATCACCGGCCTCGGGTCCCGGGTCGGGTTCTCCTACGACGAGATCGAGGACCTCCGCATCGCGATCGGCGAGGTCTGCAGCGTGCTGCTCGACGAGGGCGGCGGCCGCCTCACCTTCACCTGCCGGCTGGGTCACCAGCTGCTCGCCGTCGACGCCGTCCGCGAGCCGGCCGGGCCCCCGCTGGCCATCACCGAGCTCACCACCCAGATCCTCGCCGCAGTCGTCGACGTGTCCGACATCGACCCCGCCACCGCCCGCATCTCCGTCCTGAAGCGTCGGCGGCGCTGACCGGTGCCCATCTCCGATGACGAGCGGGCGCGCCTCCGGGGTCGCTTCGACGACTACCACCGCACCGGCGACCCGGCCATCCGCGACGAGCTGGTGGCCGCCCACCTGCGCCTCGCCGTCCACCTGGCCCGGCGCTTCGGCAACCGCGGCGTGCCCCTCGACGACCTCACCCAGGTGGCCTCCCTGGGCCTGCTGAAGGCGGTGGAGCGCTTCGACCCCGGGCGCGGCCTGGAGTTCTCCACCTTCGCCACGCCCACCATCGTGGGCGAGCTGAAGCGGCACTTCCGCGACAAGGGCTGGTCGGTCCGGGTGCCCCGCCGGGTGCAGGAGCTCCACGTGCGGCTCAACGTGCTCGTCGGCGAGCTCACCCACCGCTACGGCCGCTCGCCCACCATCGCCGAGCTGGCCCTCGCCGCGCGCGCCTCGCAGGAGGAGGTGCTCGAGGCCATGGAGGCGGCCCAGGCGTACCGCTCGGCGTCGCTCGACGCGCCGGGCAACGACCGTGACGGCGCCGGCCCCGCCATCGCCGAGCTCGGCCACGCCGACGATCGCCTCTTCCAGGTGGAGAACAAGCTGCTCGTGGAGCGGCTCCTCGCCGACCTGCCCCCTCGCGAGCAGCTCATGGTGCGGCTCCGGTTCTACGAGGAGATGACCCAGAGCGAGATCGCCGAGCGCCTCGACATCTCGCAGATGCACGTGTCACGCCTCCTGGCCCGGTGCCTGGAGCGCTTCCGCGACCTCCTCGAGGCCGAGGGCCTCGATGACGAGGGCGTGTCCGACCGGCCCTGACGGCCGCCCCGCCCCACCGCCACCCGATTCCTGTGTCGACATCGACCACCGACGGGACACCACGACACGAGAACCGCCCCGCCTCGCCGCCAGCCGATTCCTGTGTCGACATCGAGCGCCCACGGAGCACCACACCACGAGAACCGCCCCACCGGTGGCGGTGCCGGCGGGGTCAGCGTGGCGTGATGCGGTAGGCGCAGACGTGCGACCCGTCGACGAGGTGGTGGGTGCGAGCCACCTCGGCATCGGGGAGCACCTCGCGGATGAAGGCCAGCTCGGTGCTGCACGCCGCGCCGTAGCGGAGGGCGACGTTCCAGATGGCGCAGTTGTGCTCCACCAGCGCGAAGGTGCCGTCGTCGGCCGGCACCGCTTCGGCGAGGTAGCCGTCCTCGGCCAGCACGGCGGCGAGGGCGCCGACCCGTTCGGCCAGGTCCAGCCCCTCCAGGCGCCGCTGCGCGGCCTCCACCCGACGCCGACGGCGTCGCTCGAAGGCGCGAGCCACCAGGTCGGGGTCGTCGTCGCCCACGTAGGCCAGCAGCTCGGTGGCGAGCTCGCCGTAGGCGCGGGGGAACAGCTCCCCGGCCGCGGCGGTGAGGCGATGGGCGTGGCGCGGCCGGCCCGGTCCGCCGGGCACCACGGTCCGGGTGACCAGGCCCGCCTCGGTGAGGGCGGCCAGGTGCTGGCGCACCGCGCTCACCGTGATCGACCGGTCGGCGGCCAGCTCGTCGACCGAGGCCTCGCCGCGCCGCTTGAGCGCCAGCAGCAGGCCCCGGCGGCCGGGCGGCAGCTGGTCGAGCGCGGTGGTCACCCGGCGATCGGGGGACGGCACGGCGGTCGCGGGCATGGGCCCAGGCTACGAGGGCGTGGGTCCGGTCCCGAGGGGTGGCGCCGCTGGCCGGGGCGCCCGACCGGGCGGCGTTCGACGGCTGCGGCCGCGCCGGCGGGCGGTCAGGTGCCGGTGGAGCCGAAGCCGCCGAGGCCCCGCTCCGACGACGGCAGCTGGTCGACCACCACGAAGTCGGCGTGCTCCACCCGCTGCACCACCAGCTGGGCGATGCGATCGCCGCGGGCCACCGAGAACGGCGTGGTGGGGTCGAGGTTCACCAGCAGGACGCGCAGCTCGTCGCGGTAGCCGCTGTCGATCAGGCCCGGCGTGTTGAGGCAGGTGACCCCGTGGCGCAGGGCCAACCCGCTGCGGGGCTGCACGAACCCGGCGGTGCCGAACGGGAGGGCCAGGGCGATCCCGGTGGGCACGAGCGCCCGACCGCCCCTGGGGGCCAGCTCGGCGGGCTCGCGGGCCACCAGGTCGGCCCCGGCGTCGCCCAGTCGCGCGTAGCTCGGCAGCGCGAGGTCGGGATCGAGCTGGAGGACGGCGACGCGGAGCACGCGCCCGACCGTACTGCCGGGGACCGCCGTGGCCGCCCGGGCCCGGCGCGCAGGTAGGGTCGCCGGATGCTCGTCTGGATGGACCTCGAGATGACCGGCCTCGACCCCGATCGCTGCGTCATCGTCGAGATCGCCACGCTCATCACCGACGACGAGCTCAACGTGGTGGCCGAGGGCCCCGACCTGGTGGTGCACCAACCCGACGAGGCCCTGGCCGACATGGACCCCGTGGTGGTCGACATGCACACGTCGTCGGGCCTGCTCGAGCAGATCAAGGCGTCCACGACCACCCTCGAGGACGCCGGGGCCCAGACCCTGGCCTTCATCAAGGAGCACATCCCCGACGCGGGCAGCGTCCCGCTGTGCGGGAACTCCATCGGCACCGACCGTCGGTTCCTGGCCCGGTACCTGCCCGACATCGAGGGCTACCTCCACTACCGCTCCGTCGACGTCTCCACGCTGAAGGAGCTGGCCCGGCGCTGGTACCCGGTGGCCCTCGCCGCCCAACCCCGCAAGGCCACCGCCCACCGCGCCCTCGACGACATCCGCGAGAGCATCAGCGAGCTGGCCTTCTACCGCGAGCGCCTGTTCGTGCCCTCGGAGGCCGTGGTGGCCGAGGCCGTCGCCGCCGAGGCGGCCGCCGCAGCGACCACCGACGAGCCCGACCCCGCGCCCTAGCCGGCCCGTCGCGCCAGCCGGCCCGCCGAAGCTCGCGGCCCAACGGCCCCGCCGCCGCCCCGCCGCACCGCCGCTCCCGCAACTCCCGTCGATCGGCCCGCCACCGACCACCCGCCGGGGCGACATCTTTCGGTAATTCGGTTGACGCCGCCCGGCGTGTCGTGGTGCCATGCATGCGGCGCCCGTCACGGGCGCCGCCCGAACCCGACCGACCGACGACCCGGAGCGACTCCGATGGCAGGCATGACGCACCTCAACCAGCGCCTGGTGGCTGCTGGCTGCGTCGCGCCCGCTGCTCGCTGGTCCGCCGCCGACGCCACCGCGATGAACCGGCCCCGCCATCACGTCTCCGTGATCGCCACCGTGCCGGCCACCTACGTGGTGAAGCCGTCCTTCAAGGGCATCACCCGTCGGCTGACGGAGGGTTCGACCTAGGCACACCGCCCAGATCGAACACAGACCTCCGAAAGGCCGCCGGGCTCCCCCGGCGGCCTTTCGCCTTTTCCGGTCCGGGTTCGATCACCGACTCCAGAGAGGACCGACCACGACCCCCATGTCGCAGCACGCCAGACCACCCGACTGACCACGACGAACACCCCACGAGACACAGGAGAACCCGATGCTGGCCGCACCGGAGCACGAGTACCGACAAGACGACATCGACGACCGGTCCTGGTGGGCCGACGCGTCCTGCGCCACCGGCGGAGCGGGCCTCGCCGCCCTCTTCTTCTCCGAGGAGCTGCAGGACATCGCCGCCGCCAAGCGCCTGTGCGCCGCGTGCCCCGTGCTGGCCGAGTGCCTGGAGGGCGCCCTGGCACGGCGCGAGCCGTGGGGCGTGTGGGGCGGCCAGCTCTTCCTCAACGGGAGGATCCTGGCCTCCAAGCGGCGCCGGGGCCGGCCACCCAAGGTGGCCCGCCCGGAGGACCAGCTCCCCGATGTCCCGATCCCCGAGCACCTCCGCTCGGCGTGATCTCCCCCACCGTGCCGGGCACGGGGCCACCCGGCCCCGGCCCGGCACCAGGCCCGACCGCGGCGCCCAGCAGGGCATCGAGCGGCAGGGGTGACAGACGGACGCCACCGACGTCTCGATGAGCCCGGACCCGCCAGGCGGTCATCGACCCCGGCGCCGGACGAGGAGCACCGCTCCCCGCTCGGCGCCGGTGTCGCGCCCGGGCCGGCGCGGGCGCCGGCCCGATGGGCGGTGACGGCGCCGGCGCCGGTACCGTCGTGGGCGGGATGGACACGCTCGAGGACACCGCCGAGGAGACCGACCCGGGCCCGGAGACGCCTCGCCGGCGCCGCCTGGACCGTCGCACCGTGGCCCTCTGCGTCTGCGTCGCGCTGGTGGCCGCCATCGCCGCCGGGCTGCTGGCCTCGATGGTGGTCGACGACGGCGACGACGGGGGCGGCCCGTCCGACGGTGCCCTGCAGCTCGTCGACCAGGTCGACGCCCGCGAGGTGTTCACCACCGAGGTGTTCACGCCCGACGGCGAGGCCACCACCCTCGAGGCGTACCGGACCGCCCAGCCGATGGTGCTCAACCTGTGGCAGCAGAGCTGCGTGCCCTGCATCGACGAGATGCCGCTGCTCGAGCAGGCGCACCAGGACAACCCCGACATCGACTTCGTGGGGGCCCACATCCTCGACCCCGTGGCCAAGGCGAAGGTGATGGCCGCCGAGACCGGCATCACCTACCCCTGGGTCGACGACCCTGCGGGCGAGGTGTTCTACGCCACGAAGGCCGCCGGCATGCCCACCACCGTGGCCGTGCTGCCCACGGGCGAGGTGGTGGCCACCAAGACCGGGGCCTTCTCCTCCGCGGCCGAGCTCCAGCGCTGGCTCGACGACCACCTGGGGTGATGGCGGTGCCCGGATGATCGATGCCCCCTTCGCCCTGGCCTTCACGGCCGGCATGGTGGCCACGGTGAACCCCTGCGGGTTCGCCATGCTGCCCGCCTACCTGGGCTACTTCCTGGGCATCGAGGGCAACGAGGCCGGTGAGGTCGGCGAGGACGCCACCGTCGGGCTGGTCCGGGCCCTGGTCGTCGGCGCCGTGGTGTCGGCGGGGTTCCTCGTGCTGTTCGCCGTGGCCGGCGCGCTGGTGTCGTGGACGTCGTTCGGCGTCGGCGAGGTCTCCCCGTGGCTGACCGTGGTCATCGGCGTGGTCCTGGCCCTGGTGGGCCTCCGGTTCGCCACCGGCTGGGAGCCGAGGGTGGGCCTCCCGCGCCTCGACAAGGGCGGACGCGATCGGGGTCTCTGGTCGATGTTCCTCTTCGGCCTGTCCTACGCGGTGGCCTCGCTGTCGTGCACGATCGGGCCGTTCACGAGCGTGGTGGCCTCCACCTTCTCCCGCGAGTCGGCGATCGCCGGGGTGGCCACCTTCGTGGCCTACGGCGCCGGGATGGGCCTGCTGCTGATGGTGCTCACCATCACGCTGGCCCTGGCCCGACGCGGGCTGGTCACCGGTCTCCGCCGCGCCCTCCCCCACGTGCAGCGGGTGTCGGGCGGCCTCATGGTGCTCATGGGCGCCTACCTCACCTGGTACGGCATCTACGAGATCCGCCTGGTCCGCAGCGGGCGGGCATCGGGCCAGGGCCCCGTGGGCGTGGTCACCGGCTGGTCGTCGGACCTCTCGGAGCGCCTGGTGGGGATCGACGCGATGCAGGCCGCGCTCGGGCTCGCCCTGGTGATCGCGGTCGTGGCCCTCGTCGCGCTGCTCCGAGCCGACCGGGACGCCGGCCGCAACGACCCCGGGCACCCGCCGACCTGAGCCACCCGCGCGGCGGCGGGCCGGCGAGGGACCGATGGTCGCCGGATGCCGGGCCGCCGGATGCCGGGCCGCCGGATGCCGGATGCCGGGCCACCGTGAGCGGGCCGCCGGATGACGGGCCGCCGGGTGCCGGGTCGCCCGGGTCGGGCAGCGCCTCGGTACGGTCGCCGGATGGAACTGCGCATCTTCACCGAGCCCCAGGAGGGGTCCACCTACGACGACCTGCTGGCGGTGGCCCTGGAGGCCGAGCGGCTGGGCTTCGGCGCCTTCTTCCGGTCCGACCACTACCTGCAGATCCGGGGGCAGCACGGGCCCGGCTCCACCGACGCGTGGATCACCCTGGCCGGCCTGGCCCGCGACACCACCACCATCCGGCTCGGCACCCTGGTCACCTCGGCCACGTTCCGCCTGCCCGGCCCGCTGGCGGTGACCGTCGCCACCGTCGACGCCATGAGCGGCGGGCGCGTCGAGCTCGGGCTCGGAGCCGGGTGGTACGCCGGCGAGCACGCCGCGTTCGGCATCCCGTTCCCCGGCGTGGGCGAGCGCTTCGACCGCCTCGAGGAGCAGCTGGAGGTCGTCACCGGCCTCTGGGCCAACGAGGAGGTCGGCGGCTTCCGCCACGAGGGCACCCACTACCAGCTGATCGACGGCTCCGGGCTCCCCAAGCCGGTGCAGCGCCCTCGTCCACCGATCATCATCGGTGGCCACGGCCCCGTCCGCACGCCGGCGCTGGCGGCCCGGTTCGCCGACGAGTTCAACGATCCCTTCTCCACCGTCGAGGCCACGGGCGAGCAGTTCGACCGGGTCCGGGCCGCGGTGGCGGCCGCCGGGCGCGAGGCCGCGTCCATGACCTACTCGGCGGCCCAGGTCCTCTGCGTGGGCCGCGACGAGGCCGAGGTGGTCCGGCGGGCCGAGGCGATCGACCGGGAGCCGGCCGAGCTGCGCGAACACGGCGTGGCCGGCACGCCGTCGGAGGCCATCGACCGGTTGCGCCGGCTCGCCGACCTGGGGGCCACCCGGGTCTACCTCCAGGTCCTCGACCTGGCCGACCTCGACCACCTGCGGCTCGTGGCCGAGGAGGTCCTTCCCGCCGTGCGCTGACGGTCCCGATCGACCGGCCGATGGTCACGCCGCGGCGGCGACGGGTCGGCGATCCGGGGCCGGGCGACGGCACCGGTCGACCACCTCCCGGGGTGGTCGCCGCGGTGCCCGGGTCTGACCGGCCCCCGCACCGGGCAGAGGCGGGCGCGATGGTCGATCTGGAGCTCTCGGCGGCGACGGCAGACCTGGCCGGGCTCACCTACGTGTCCGACGAGGCTCCCGGCATCCGCCGGCGCCGGCGGGGCAGGGGCTTCAGCTACCTCGACCTCGACGGCCGCCCCCTCACCGACGAGGCCGAGCGGGCGCGGATCGCCTCGCTGGCCGTCCCGCCGGCGTGGACCGACGTCTGGATCTGCCCGTCGCCCGACGGCCACATCCTGGCCACCGGCCGGGACGACCGGGGTCGCAAGCAGTACCGCTACCACCCCGAATGGAACCGGGTCCGCGCCGAGGACAAGTTCGCTGCCCTCCCCGCCTTCGCCGAGACCCTGCCCTGCCTGCGCGAGCGGGTCGAGGGCGACCTCCGTCGACGCGGCCTGCCCCGGGAGAAGGTGCTGGCGCTGGTGGTGCGGCTCCTGGACCGCACGCTGATCCGAGTGGGGAACGACGCCTACGCCGTGGAGAACGACTCCTACGGCCTGACCACCATGCTCCCCGATCACGTCGAGGTCCGCGACGCGTGCATCGCCTTCGACTTCACGGGCAAGAGCGGGTTGGAGCACAACGTCTACGTCGAGGACCGGCGTCTGGCCAGGATCGTGCGCGAGGTGTCCGAGCTCGGTGGCCAGGACCTCTTCAGCTACCGGGCCGAGGGCGCGGTCGCCGACGTCACCTCGACCGACGTGAACGCCTACCTCCGCGACACGATCGGCGAGGGCATCACCGCCAAGCACTTCCGGACGTGGGGCGGCACCGTCACCGCCGCTGCGGCCCTCGCCATCACCCGGCCGCCCGCATCCGACGCCCAGGCCGAGAAGGCGGTGCTCGCCGCCTTCGACGTGGCCGCCGAGGTCCTCGGCAACACCCGGGCGGTGTGTCGGACCTCCTACGTGCACCCCGCGGTCCCGGAGGCCTACCGGTCCGGCGAGCTGGGCGCGCTCTGGCCCCGAGCCCGCGAGACACGGTGGCTGAACCGTCGGGAGCGCCTGGTGCAGCGGCTGCTGGCCGCCGCCTGAGCGACGCGAACCGACCGGGCGCCGGCGAGGCCTTGCGGGCGACGAAGCCCGGGCGCCGAGGTCGGTTCCGGGCGTCGGTTCCGGGCGTCGCTGGTGCCGTGCGTCAGTGCCGGTCGGCGGTGCGCTCCAGGGACCCCAGCACCTCGACGAGCTTGGCGCCGAAGGCCGGCAGGTCGTCGGGCTTGCGGCTGGTGACGAGGAGGCCCGGACCGTGGTCGCAGACCACGACCTCCTCGTCGACCCACTCGGCGCCGGCGTTGCGCAGGTCGGTCTGGAGGGTGGGCCAGGACGTGAGCCGCCGACCACCGACGCCGTCGGCCTCGATGAGGGTCCACGGGGCGTGGCAGATCGCGAAGACGGGCTTGCCGGCCTCGAGGAAGGCCTTCACGAAGCCCACCGAGTCGGGGTCGCCCCGCAGGTTGTCGGGGTTGGCGACGCCGCCGGGCAGCACCAGCGCGTCGTAGGTACCCGGGTTGGCGTCGGCCACCTTGCGGTCGGCCTGGAAGGTGTCGGCCTTGTCGAGGTGGTTGAAGCCCTGCACCTCGGAGGCGGGCGAGACGAGGTGGACGGTGCCGCCGGCATCCTCGACGGCGCTCCACGGGTCGGTGAGCTCCACCTGCTCCACGCCCTCGGTGGCGAGGTAGGCGACGGTGACGCCGGTGAGATCGGTTGCCATGGGAGGTGCTCCTCGGATCGGGTACCGCACGCGCCTGCCCGCTCCCGCCGGAACGCAGACGCCGCCCGTCCCGGACTCACCCGTCCGGGCCGCGGTCAGGGGCTCAGGCGAGACACCGCCCAACCCCCGGGGCGGTGCGGGTCGCAGCGGTACTCGAAGCGGTCGTGGAGGCGATCGGGGCGGCCCTGCCAGAACTCGATGCGGTCGATGCCGACCCGGTAGCCGCCCCAGTGGGGCGGACGGGGGATGGGGTCGCCGTCGTCGGCGAGGCCGAAGCGCTCGACCGCGTCGGCCAGGTGGCGCTCCAGCTCGGCCCGGTCGGCCAGCACCTCGCTCTGGTCCGAGGCCCAGCCGCCGAGCTGGCTGCCACGCGGCCGGGTGGCCCAGTAGGCGTCGGCCGCCTCGTCGTCGATCGACCTGACCGGGCCCTCCACCCGCACCTGGTGGTCGTCCTCGAGCCAGCCGAACACCAGGGAGGCCCGGGGGTTGGCCTGGAGGTCCCGGGCCTTGCGGCTCTCCTTGTTGGTGTAGAGCTCGAAGCCGTGGGCGTCGAACGCCCGGCACAGCACGTAGCGGGCGCTCGGCACGCCGTTGCCGTCGGCCGTGGCCAGCACGCAGGCGGCGGGGTCGTACCGGGGCACCGAGCCCCACTCGTCCCACCACCGCTCGAACAGCACCAGCGGGTCGTCGGGCAGATCGGCCCGGCGCAGCACACCCCGCTCGTAGCTCTCCCGGAAGCTCCCCAGATCGCGGCTCATGGCGCCATCCTGCCCCGTCCGGTCCGCTCGAGGCCCGGACCGCCGGCGGGTCGACAGCCCGGCGGTGCTCCGGCGAGCCCGTCCACCGACCACCGCGACGCCGGCGCGGCCTCAGCCCGGGGGCGGATCCGTCGATCGGTGACCGGCCACGGTGCGGCGCCAGGCTCGGTACCCGCCGTCGAGATCGGTGACCCGGCGCAGACCGAGCCCCCGGAGGTCCACGGCGGCCAGGCTCGAGGCGTAGCCGTCGTTGCACACCAGGATCACCCGGCGATCGTCGTCGATGTCGGGCAGCGCGGCGCCGCTGGTGCGGTCGAGGCGCCACTCCAGGTGGATCCGCTCCACCACCACGGCGCCCGGCAGGTCGCCCTCGGCGGCGCGATCGGCGTCGGGCCGGAGGTCGACCACCACCGCCCCGGCGGCCAGCTCCGCCGCCAGGGCCGCCGGCGCCACGCGATCGAGCCCCACCCGGGCCTCGGCCAGCCGTCGGTCGATCCGGGAGCCGGCGGGCGCCGCTGGGTGCGTCGGGCCGGGCGGGCCCTCCGGTCCGGGCGCGCTCATCGGGCTCGGCCGGGGTGCAGGGCCCGGGCCGACCGGGCCGACGACACCAGCGCCGGCACCTCCTCCACGAGCTCGGTGAAGGTGGGCGTGCCGTCCTGCTCGTAGAAGGTCATGGTCCGCAGCGGCTCGGCGTAGACGTGGATGCTCGTGGCGGCCACGGTGCCACGGTTGACCACGTCGTGCACCGCACCCGCCGCCACGGTGCCGACGGCGCCCGTGGGCAGGTGGTGGCTGCGCGGGCCCGTCGGCCCGACGCGCAGCTCCTCGAGCTCCCCGTCGAGCACCACGAAGGCGGCCACCGAGCCACCGTGGTCGTGGAGCTCCACCTGCTGGCCCGGCGTCCAGCCCAGCAGCCAGACCTCATAGGCCGGGGTGGCCACCAGGCGCACGCTCGTCCGGCTCAGCGGATCGTGGCTCACGTGGGGGCGCCAGAGATCGGTGGCGGCGGCCAGGCCGGTGGCGATGTCGACCACCGTGGCCATCGGCAGGCCCGGGGACGGACGGCCGCCGCGGCGGGCAGCGAGCGGCCGGGCCAGCGCCACCCGGCGGGCCGAAGGGGCACGGGCCGGATCCACCGGGGTGCCGAAGCCCGAGCCGAGCTGGGCGACGAGCTCCTCGGTCTGGCGGGACCGCGCCCGGGCCCCCTCCCGGTGATCCGCCGGGGCCGCGCGTGCCGTGGGCCCGGGTCCGGGTCCGGGTCCGGCGGCGGCGGCGACGGCGGTCGGGGTGCTCGTGGTGCGGGTCGTGGGGGTGACAGGCATCGATGCGGCGCTCCTCGGCGCGGCCGGGCGGTCCGGCGGGTCGGTGGGTCGGTCGGTGGGACGAGACGGGTGGGACGAGACGGGTGGGATGGACGCGGGCGCGCAGGGGGTCGCGCCGCGGCGTTCCCGCCCCGGCGTCGCGCCGCCCGGGGGCGGCGACGCGGGCCGGTGCGCAGACCAGGGGACGGAGCTTCCGTGCCCCGGCCCGGCCCGGCAGGACGGGTGCGGCTCCGCTCAGCGAGCGGGGCAGCAGGCGCCGGCGATGCGCCGACACCGCGCCGGGCCGGCGGGCCGGGAGGCGGGGCGGCGGGGGTGCTCGGCGCTCATGGGTCGCACCCTACGAGCAATTCCCGACCAATGCAATGGGAATTAGAGGGTTTGATGGCGCACCAGCGCCTGAGGTGCTCGGCGGGCGGGGTCAGGTCGGGCGGTAGCGGGTGGAGAGACCGACGAGGTGGTCGAGGACCTCGGGGTCGGCCGCCGGGCCGAAGGCCGAGGCGAGGGCGCCCCGGGTGTCGGTGGCCGGGTCGTAGAGGCCGAAGACCACCATCTCGTCGCCGGGGTCACTCGGGCCCTCGAAGCGGAACAGACGCTCCACCACCACCTCGTCGACCGAGCAGTGCCGAGCCCGCCCGTCCCACTGGATGGACCCGTCGAGCAACTCGAACTCGGCCTCGTACCCGGCGGCCCGGAGGCCCCGCAGCGCGTCGGTGACGGTGTCGGGTGCGTCCATCTCCCCATTGTTGCCCCTCCCGACCCTCGACCCACGCCCCGGCCGCCCGGGCCCGGGGCTCAGAGGGGCAGGGCGAGCTGGGTGGAGGGATCTGGGGCCTGGGCGCGGGGGCGGGCCCGGAGGGGGACCACGGTGGCCTCGGGTGGGGGCTCCATGGCGCCCAGGTGACCGCCGGCGGCCTCGATGGCGGCTCGGAGGGTGGAGGCGATGCGGTCGCGGTCCGCCTTGGGCGCCGACTTCCCCGTGTAGCGGCGCTGCATCGGGGCGACCAGCTCGGGGTGGGTGGCGGCCAGGCGCTCGAGGAAGACCGAGCGGACCTCGTCGTGGCGGAGGTGCAGCACCACGTGACCGATCGAGCTGGCGCCGGCCTCCACCACGGCACGGCCGACCGCGGCGAGCTGCTCCTCGCCGTCGGAGAGGCCCGGGAGGATCGGGGCGATCAGCACGCCGCACGGGACGCCGGCGGCGCGCAGCTGCTCCACGGCCCGCAGCCGCCGAGCGGGCGGGGGCGTGCCCGGCTCGGTGGCGCGCCACACCGCCTCGTCGACCGTACCGATCGACAGCGACACCCGCACCAGCCCCTCCCGGGCCGCCGCGGTGAGGAGGTCGAGGTCTCGCAGGATGAGCGTGCTCTTGGTGAGGATGGAGAACGGGTTGCCGGCCTCGAGCAGCGTCTGCACCAGCCCACGGGTGAGGCGGTACTTGCCCTCGCAGCGCTGGTACGGGTCGGTGTTGGTGCCCATGGCCACCAGCTCGCCCGCCCAGCGCGCCGGGTGCAGCTCCGCCTTCAGCCGCTCCACCGCGTTGACCTTCACCACCACCCGCTGGTCGAAGTCGGCCCCCGCATCGAGCCCCAGGTACGTGTGCGTGGGCCGGGCGAAGCAGTTGTGACTGACGACGCCGTTCGCGATGAAGTCCCCCGTGCCGGTGGTGATGTCGAACATCGGGATGGTGACGCCCGTGCGCTCGACAGCGACCACGCGCAGGTCGGCGTCGCCCTTGATTGCGAGCCCGTCGAACGTGCGCTTCCGGGTGATCACCGGATCGGTGAGGAGGAAGAAGCGCAGTCGCTCTCGGAAGCCCCCGAGGATCCGGACGTAGCGGAAATCAGGACGGGTCGAGGAGGCCTCGACCAGCGAAGCGAATCCGAACCGGTCGAGCGCTCCGACCGTTCGACCGATGATCTCGTCGTCGGTGTTGGCGATCCGGATGACCGTGTTCGACGAACCCTCGGCGTCGAAGATGCCGGCCAGGAAGCCCTTCGACCATGAGGCCGTCGGCTCGTCCGGCCACGCCACGAGCTCGGTGACGCGCTCGAAGGAGGCTCGAGACTGCGATCGGATCGCGGTCATCGGGCTCCGGACGGGCGACTCCGCAGAGAACTCGTAGCGATGGACCGTGACCCCGGCGTCGGCCAGGAACGCCGTGCACCGGTCGAGCGGCTCCTCATCGACCAAGGCCAGTCGGAACCGGAAGCACACCTCCGGCGACGGCCTCCGACCTTCGTACGTGTAGGTGGCGAGGTTGCCGTCGCCTCGGACCATGCCGCACAGGTAGCCCCGCCGGTAGTCGTCGTCGTGCTTGGGCGCTTCGGCCAGGGCCCCTACTCCGAGCATCGAGTTGTTGGTGGTGAGGAACGGGCGCTGGCCCGGCCCCTCGAGCGGAGCGACGTGCTTCCAGCCCCGCTCGGTCAGGAAGCGGTGGTCGCCGCTGGCGCGCAGCTGGGTGCCGTCGGCGAGGGTGACGCGCCACGCCTCCTTCTCCGTCCGCCAGTGATCGAGCACCTCGGTGGGCACGTAGCGGCGGTACGGGCCTCGACGCTCGGTGCCGTAGATGCGGTCGCCGGCACGCAGGTCGGCG
>JBBRFU010000075.1:0-17767 GCA_038241315.1 Acidimicrobiales bacterium
GCCGAGCGCCAGCCGATCCTCACCTACGTCGGCGAGTACGACGAGCGGGCGGTGGCCGAGAGCATCCGGCGTGAGCTGCTGCGCGAGGGCCAGGTCTTCTTCGTGCACAACCGGGTGCGCGACATCGAGCACACCGCCGCCCGGTTGCGCGAGCTGGTGCCCGAGGCCCGGGTGGCGGTGGCCCACGGCCAGATGGACGAGGGCACGCTGGAGAAGGTGGTGCTCGACTTCTGGGAGGGCGAGTTCGACGTGCTGGTGTGCACCACGATCATCGAGTCGGGCATCGACATGCCCACGGTGAACACGCTCGTGGTGGACCGCGCGGACCGCCTCGGCCTGGGCCAGCTCCACCAGCTGCGGGGCCGGGTCGGCCGGTCGGGCCAGCGGGCCTACGCCTACCTGTTCCACCCGCAGGACGTGAGCCTCACCGAGGAGGCCTACGAGCGGCTCAAGACCATCGGCGAGGCCACCGAGCTGGGCTCGGGCTTCCGCATCGCCATGCGCGACCTCGAGATCCGCGGCGCCGGCTCTCTGCTCGGCACCGGCCAGAGCGGCCACATCGCCGCGGTGGGCTACGACCTCTACGTGTCGATGGTCCACGAGGCGGTGCAGGAGCTGAAGGGCGAGCCCATCAAGGTGCCGGCCGAGGTGAAGCTCGACCTGCCCCTCGACGCCAACCTGTCGGCCGAGTACGTCACCAAGGAGGAGCTGCGCCTCGAGGCCTACCGCCGCCTGGCCGAGGTGAAGAGCCAGGCCGAGGTCGACGACATCCGCGCCGAGTGGGAGGACCGCTTCGGCCCGGTGCCCGACGCCGCCGCCAAGCTGCTCGACGTGGCCCGCCTCCGGGCCGAGGCCCACCGCCTCGGGATCCGCGAGATCAACGTCACCAAGGGGCCGGCGTTCGGCGGTCCGGCGTGGACCGCCCGGGTGTCACCGCTGCAGCTCAAGACCAGCCAGAGCATCCGCCTCGAGCGGCTGTTCAAGGGCTCGGTCTACAAGGAGGACCAGGGCCAGGTGATCTTCCCGATCGCCAAGACCCCCGACCTCGCGGGCACCCTCGTCACCCTGCTCCAGACCCTGCTCCCGCCGGGGTAGCGGGTCGGCGCCGGCGGGCCGGTGGGTCGGTGGGCGGTGGGCCGGTCACCAGATGTCGACGCGCTCGTCGGGGTCGAGCCAGAGGCCGTCGCCGGGGGTGACGCCGAAGGCCTGGTGGAACCCGTCGATGTTGCGGACCACGGCGTTGCAGCGGAACTCGGGCGGGGAGTGGGGATCGATGGCGAGCAGGCGCACCACCTCGGCGTCGCGCGACTTGGTGCGCCACGCCTGGGCCCAGGCCCAGAAGAAGCGCTGGTGGCCGTCGAGGCCGTCGACCTCGTCGGGCTCGGTGCCGTCGAGGAAGATCCGGTAGGCCGCGTGGGCGATGGCGAGACCGCCCAGGTCGCCGATGTTCTCGCCCACCGTGAAGGCGCCGTTCACGTGGTGGCCCGGCGCCTGCTGCGGCTCCAGGGCGTCGTACTGGCGGATGAGGGCGCGGGTGCGCTCCTCGAAGGCGGCCCGGTCGTCGTCGGTCCACCAGTCGTTGAGGTTGCCGGCGCCGTCGTAGCGGGAGCCCTGGTCGTCGAAGCCGTGGCCGATCTCGTGGCCGATCACCGCGCCGATGGCCCCGTAGTTGACGGCCGCATCGGCCTCGGGGGCGAAGAACGGCGGCTGCAGGATGGCCGCCGGGAACACGATCTCGTTCATCAGCGGGTTGTAGTAGGCGTTCACCGTCTGCGGGCTCATGAACCACTCGTCGCGGTCCACCTGCTGGCCCACCCGGCCGAGCTGGCGGTCCAGCTCGAAGGCGGCGGCCCGGCGGAGGTTGCCCACCAGGTCGTCGGGGCGGATCTCCAGCGCCGAGTAGTCGCGCCACCGGTCGGGGTAGCCGACCTTGGGGGTGAAGCGGGCCAGCTTCTCCAGGGCGCGGGCCCGGGTCTGGTCGGTCATCCAGGCCAGGTCGGTGATCGAGCGCCGGTAGGCCTCGATGAGGTTCGCCACCAGGTCGAGCATCTGGGCCTTGGCCTCGGGCGGGAAGTGCTCGGCCACGTAGAGCTTGCCGAGCGCCTCGGAGAGGGCCGACTCCACCACGCCGACGCCGCGCTTCCAGCGGGCCCGCAGCTCGGGGGCACCGGTGAGGGTGCGGCCGTTGAAGTCGAAGTGCTCCTCCACGAACCGGCTGCTCAGCGCAGGCGCCACGTCGTGGAGCAGCTGCCAGCGCAGCCAGGCCTTCCACTGGTCGAGGGGCACCTCGGTGAGGGCCGCGGCGAGGCCGGTGAAGAAGCTCGGCTCGCGGACGACCACGTCGGCGAGCAGGGAGGCCGGCGCGCCCAGGCCGTCGAGCCAGGCGGCCCAGTCGAAGGTGCCCACCAGCTCCTCGAGGCCCGCCCGGTCGAACGGGTTGTAGGTGGCCTCGGCGTCGCGGTCGGCCACGTTGTCCCAGTGGTGGGCGGCCAGGCGCGTCTCGAGCGCCATGATCTGCTCGGCCGCGGCGTCGGCCTCGGCCGGCGGCGTCCCGGCGAGGGCGAGCACCCGGCCGATGTGGGCCACATACGCGGTGCGCACCTCGGCGAAGGCGTCCTCGCGGTAGTAGGCCTCGTCGGGCAGGCCGAGCCCGGCCTGGGCCAGGTAGAACGCGTAGCGGTCCGACTGGCGGGCGTCGGCGAACACGGCCACCGCGAACGGGCCCGGCACGCCGGACCGGGCCAGCTCGCCGAGGAGGCGGGCCAGCTCGGCGGGGGTGGCCACGGCGTCGATGGCGGCCAGGTCGGCGGCGATCGGCTCCAGGTCGAGGGCCTCGATGCGGGCCTCGTCGAGGAAGCTGGCGTAGAGGTCGCCCACCTGCTGGGCCTCGGAGCCGGGCTCGTGGTCGTGTTCGGCGAGGGCGTCGAGCAGGGCCCGGACCCGCAGCTCGGACTGGTCGCGGAGGTGGTGGAACGCCCCGTCGCTGGCCCGGTCGTCGGGGATCTCGGCCGTCTCCAGCCAGCTCCCGTTGACGTGGCGGAACAGGTCGTCCTGCGGCCGGACCTGCTCCACCCGGTGCTCCAGATCGATCCCTGTTGCCATGGCCAGCCTGCGCCCTTGCGCACGTCCACGTGAGCCGACGACCCTATCGGCGCCTCCCCGAGGTCCGCGGCCGTGGCAGGGTGGCGCGGGTCGTCGGCGCCGCCCATGGTGGCCGACGCCCGCCTCCGCCGGCGGCCACCTCCCTGAGCGACGGGCGCTCCATCCAGGCGCCGTTGGCCACGAAGCCCGAGCTCTCGTAGAGGGGGCGACCGTCGTCGGTGGCGTGCAGCGAGAAGGTGCGGATGCCGAGCTCGTCGGCGGCGTCGAGGCAGGCCGTCACGAGGGCGGCGCCGATGCCGGCGCGCCGGTGGGCCGGGGCGACCCAGACGTTGAGGAGGCGACCGTCGAGGCACCGGTGGTCCTCGGGGCGCGGCGGGAGGTCGTGGAGCACGAGGCTGGCCAGGCCCACGGCGGTGCCCGTGTCCGGGCCGATGGCGGCCCCACCCGCCCCACGATCTCCTCCGGCGACCTCGGCGAGCCAGGTGTGGATCCTGCCGGCACGGTGGAGCCGGTCCTGCCACGTCCTCGTCTCGCCGGCCAGCGACGGGTGCAGCGCTGCCCTCGCCTCCTCGCGTTCGTCGGCCAGGAAGGCCAGCCGCAGCTCGGTGACCAGCTCCAGGTCGTCGTCGCCCGCCCGTCGGATCCGCACGCCACCGAGTCTGCCCGCCGGCGCCGACCGCGCCCGAGGGAGTTCTGCGGCGTCTCCTCCCTGAGCGACGACGGCCCCACGTCCTCGTGGTCACCATCCGCCCTGCGGCGGCCGCTGACCCCCTCGACGCCGGCTCGCGGCCATGGGGTCGCCGGCGGATCGGCGGCAGGTGGGAGGCGGTGGGGGCATGGCCCGGGACAGCGGCGCACGCCGCGACGTACGGCGATCGTGTCGGCCCGCGAGTTCCTGCGCGAGCACGGGCCCGACGCGGTGGCAGTGCTGCACGTCCTCGCCGTGGATGCCGAAGTGGTCGACGGCAGATTTGGTGGTGGCGGCGAGCACGAGGGGCGCGGCCGACCGAAGCCCTCCCGTCGACCGGACCGATGGACCCGCCCACCTACGTGGTCTGCACCGTCGTCACCGCTGTCGGGTCGAACGAGCGCTTCAGCTACGACTACGACTTCGGCGACTCGTGGGAGCACGAGATCACCGTCCACCGCGTGTGGCGGATGTCGAAGGGCCTGAAGTTCGCCGTCTGTCTCGACGGCGCCAACGCATGTCCGCCCGAGGACGTCGGCGGCTCATGGGGCTACGAGCACCTCCTTGCGGTGCTTGGGGAACCCACCCACGAGGAGCACGAGCACCTGAGCAAGTGGGTCGGCCGCCCCGTGGATCCCGCAGCGTTCGACCTGGCGTTGGTGAACGCCCACCTCCAGGCCGTTCGCTGATCCTGGTTCGGTCGGCTCACCCTGCCCGGCCAACCGTCTCGGTGAGGAGGGCGCGCACCCTGGTCCGGAGTCGCGCTGCCGGGTCGTCTTGGAGGCCGGCGGTCAGCACGTCGAGCGCGGTGCCATCAGGGCCGAGCTCTCTCCAGAGAGCGGCCCGGACCCCTTCGAGCGGTTTGCTCGAATCGAATGTCTCCGGTTCGATTCCCTCAGCAGCGGCGATCTCGAGACACCGCCACAGGTCCCCGACGTCGCGCTCCTCGGTTCGGACGGTGCGGACCAGCGTCTTGAGCGCCAGCATCCCCACCGCGTCGGGCAGCGCGACCGACGTCGACAGCGTCCCACCGTCGGTGAGCAGCAACTCGATGTCGACGGTGACCGGCGGACGTTGGAGGGCCTCGGCGAGACCGGGAACCTCGCTCGTGACGACCGAGCCGACCGTGACGGTGTGGCGGGCGCTCGATCGGTACGTGGGGATGAGCAGGTCGACAGCCGCGACGCGGCGATCGTCGATCCGGCGTTCCCATCGGTTGCCCGCGACCTTGCGGTAGCCCAGGGCCTCGATCGCGTCGATGAGGTCGGGCTCGCGAAGGACGTAGGGAGGCACGCCGAAGTCGGCATCGCCGGTGGCCCGCAGCGGGAGGTCGAGCCCGAGCCGCTCCACGTGGAGCATGACGGCGACACCTCCGATGAGTCGGTGGTGGTCGGTCGTCCCGCTCGTTGCCATCGCTGCGGACACGTCGGCTACGGCCGTGAAGCCGCCGTCCATGGCAGCCGAGAGGCTCGCGAGCACGACCCTGCTGCCCGTCATCTCGTCCGCGACAGAGCTCGGGTGATGATGGCTGTGCGCAGGCGGTGGGCGGCCTCGGCGCGGTCCTCGCCACCGAGGTCGTGCAGATCCCACCATTGCTGGCAGGGGTCGACGACCGGGGTCCCTTCGACCTCGCTGGACCAGGGCGGCGCGGGAGAGAAGAGGGTGTGGTCGTCGGTCCACCGCAGGATGAGGCTGGCATCGGCGCGGCCCTCCGCTGGCACGAGCCGGGCCGCGGCTGTGGGCAGCCGATCGGAGACGTACGCGATCGTGACCGTGGGGTGGCGCCATGGTGCGACGAGGTCAGGGGCGAGGTCGGCTGAGAAGGCGATCGTGGTTTCGTGGTCCTTCGCCAGGGCGCGTACGCGCTCGGCCTGTTCGGTGAGCGGTCGGGTGCTGTACCAGTAGGACTCGGGCTCGACGAGGTGCGGCCTGGTCCGGGCGCGGTAGAGGTCGAGCAGGGTCGAGGGTTCGCCGAGGTACCCGTCGGGGTCCGCGGTGACGGCGTGCAGGTCAGCGAGCTGCTTGAGCACCTGTGAGGCGCGCGGTTGGGTGACTCCCACCGCCGTCGAGATGGCGACCCCTGTCATCGGGGCATCGGAGGCGACCAGGAGCCGGACCACGGCGGCGGTCCCTGCGCCCCAGCGGCGCACCGCTTTGCGCGAGACGGCGCTCTTCGACACGGGCAGAGGGTATAAGTCTTCCCGGAGCCATGCAAGGAACACTTATAGGAACTCTTATGGTCTGCGGGAGGCGATGTTGGCGTCGGACGGGGGAGTTGCGCGTTCCGCCCGACCTCTCGAGGGGGCGGTGATGACAAGCGGAAGCAGTCGGAGGGGAGAGCGTGCGCCTCATGGGCGATGGCGCGTCGGCGATCGTCCCTTCGGGATCGGGTCAGGTGGTGGGCTCCGGGCGCTGCCGGAGGGCGCGGGCGAGCAGGTCGCGGACGGTGGCCAGCTCGGTGGGGGAGAGGTCGGCGAGGACCTCGCCGGCGGCAGAGCGGCGCCGGGCCACCAGCTGGTCGAGCAGGGCCTTGCCGTCGGATGTCACGGCAACGGCCACGGCCCGGCGGTCGGAGGGGTCGGGCGCGCGTGCCACGAGGCCTCGCTCCACCAGGGCCTCCACCACCGAGGTGGCGGAGCGGGGGACCACGCCGAGCGCCGACGCCAGCGCACCCATGCGCACCGGGTCGCCGTTGGCTGCCGCTGAGGCTGCGGCCACCGAGCGGAGGGCGCGGACCTGGCTCCACGTGATGCCGAGCGGGTGCAGCTCGGCCTTGGCCGACCGCCCGACCCGACGGGAGAGGGCGTGGGCCAGGTCCGCCACCTCGGCGGCCAGCTGCTCACGGGCGGGAATAGATCGGGCCACATGGTGAGTTTACCTCAGCATGGCCGCCGAAGGCCCCGCCGCCCGGCCCCCGCCCGGTGGCGCCGGCCAGCCACCCCGCTCAGCCACACCGGCCGGCCAGCCCGGCCCGTCGCACCGGCCGCCCACCCCGACCCCGACTCCCGAGACTCGAAAGCAGGACCACCTTGAGCCCACGCCAGGCGCAGTCGTTCAGCAAGGACCGGTCCGTCACCGCGCACCAGCTCGCGCCGGGCACCATCCGGCGCATCCTCGGCTTCGCCCGGCCGTACCGCCGCCTGATCGGCGGCTTCCTCACCCTGGTGATCGCCAACGCCCTGGCCGGCGCGGCCACGCCGCTCGTGTACGCCGCCATCATCGACCGCGGCATCGCCGAGGAGCGCACCGGCCTCGTCCTCGCCCTCGCCGGCGTGCTCGCCGGCCTGGCCGTGGTCACCGGCCTGATCGGCCTCGTCCAGCGCTGGCTGTCGTCGCGCATCGGTGAGGGCCTCATCCACGACCTCCGCACCCAGGTGTTCGACCACGTGCAGCGCATGCCGATCGGCTTCTTCAGCCGGGCCCAGACCGGCGCCCTGGTGACCCGGCTCAACAGCGACGTGCAGGGCGCCCAGCAGGCCTTCACCTCGGTGCTGTCCAACGTGGTGGGCAACGTGGCCGTGGTGGCCACCACCCTGGCGGCCATGTTCGTCCTGTCGTGGCAGCTCACGCTGCTGGCGCTGTGCCTGCTGCCGCTCTTCGTGATCCCGGCCCGCCTCGTCGGCACGAAGCTCTCCACCATCACGCGGGAGCGCTACCGGCTCAACGGCGAGATGGGGCAGATGATGACCGAGCGCTTCAACGTGTCCGGGGCGCTGGTGGTCAAGCTCTTCGGCCGTCCGGACCAGGAGTCGGCCACCTTCTCCGACCGGGCGGGGCGGGTCCGCGACATCGGGGTGAAGCAGACGATGTACGGCATGTTCTTCATGACGGCCCTCGGCCTGATCGCCTCGCTCGCCACCGCGCTCGTCTACGGCCTGGGCGGCGTGATGGCGGTGGAGGGCACCCTGGCCGTCGGGACCCTGGTGGCCCTGGCTGCCTACCTCAACCGGCTCTACGGGCCGCTGACCGCCCTGTCGAACGTGCAGGTCGACGTGATGACCACCCTGGTCAGCTTCGAGCGGGTGCTCGAGGTGCTCGACCTCGAGCCGACCATCGCCGATGCCGTCCACCCGACGCCGCTGCCCCGCGGCCCGGTGGCCGTGGAGCTCGAGGCCGTGACCTTCCGCTACCCGACCGCCGCCGAGGTCTCGCTGGCCTCGCTCGAGGGCGTCGCCGAGCTCGACGACGCGGTGCCCGACACCGTGCTGCACGGCATCGACCTGCGGGTGGAGGCTGGCCGCACCCTCGCCCTGGTGGGCCCGTCGGGCGCGGGCAAGTCCACCATCGCCGGCCTGGTGTCGCGGCTCCACGATCCCGTCACCGGCGCCGTGCGCCTCGGTGGCGTCGACCTGCGCGACACCACCCTGGCCGCGGTGCGCGACACGGTGGGGGTGGTGGCCCAGGACGTCCACCTCTTCCACGAGACCCTGGCGGCCAACCTCCGCTACGCCCGGCCCGGGGCCACCGACGAGGAACTGGTGGCCGCCCTGCGGGACGCGCAGGTCTGGGACGTGGTCAGCCAGCTCCCGCACGGCCTCGACACCGTGGTGGGCGACCGTGGCCACCGGATGAGCGGCGGCGAGAAGCAGCGCATCGCCATCGCCCGCCTGCTGCTGAAGGACCCGGGGGTGGTCGTCCTCGACGAGGCCACCGCCCACCTGGACAACTCGTCGGAGGCCGCGGTGCAGGCCGCGCTCGCCCGCGCCCTGCACGGCCGCACGTCGATCGTCATCGCCCATCGGCTCTCCACCATCCGTGGTGCCGACGAGATCGCGGTGGTCGACGGCGGGCGGGTGGTGGAGCGCGGCACCCACGCCGAGCTGGTGGCCGCCGACGGCCTCTACGCCGAGCTGTCCCGTGCCCGCTCCGGCGACGACGCCCTGGCGGCCTGACCCGGCAGCTGCCGGGTCAGCGGGCGACGCCGTCCCAGTACGAGCCGTCGAGCATGGCGCGGAGGGTGGCGCGGTGCATGATCATCTCGTCGGCGTCGTCGGGACGGACCGCCTCCCCGAACAGGACCGAGCGCTCGGTGACCCGGCGCATGATCACCCCGTGTCGCATGGCGGCGTAGGCGATGTGCCAGGTGAGGTCGCCCGGGGCCCGGCCCGACGCCGCCTCGTAGGCGGCGGCCAGGTCGACCGGCCGCATGAAGTCGGGGAGGCCCTCGGCGCCCAGGTCCGTGGTGAGGTCCTGGAAGAACCGGTGGAGGTAGGCCATCCACCCGAGGTCGATCTCGACGGGCCCGATGGCCGCCATCTCCCAGTCGAGCACGGCGTTGACGTCGAACCCGTCGAACATCATGTTGCCGATCCGGGCATCGCCCCACGAGAGGCGGGGCTCGCTGCAGTCGACGCCCTCCACGGGGAGGTTGGCCCGCAGCCAGGCGAAGCACTCGTCGAGCAGCGGCGACCGCTCGTCGCCGACCACCCACTCGAGGTAGCCCTCCCACCAGGACAGGTGGCGCTCGAGGGAGGTGTCGCCCGGGAGGTCGTAGGCGAGGAACGAGAGGTTGTGGGTCTCGGGCGTGACCTGGTGGACGCCGGCCAGGGCGGTGACCGCCGACTGCTGGAGGTGGGCCCGGTCCTCGGCCGACGCGTCGAGCACCCAGTTCGGGTCCGGGAAGGTGTAGGGGAGGACGTCTCGGGGGACGCGCCCGTCAACGCGTGACATGACGAAGAACGGGGCGCCGATGACCGCCGGGTCGGCCTCGTACCAGAGGGTCTGCGGCACGGGGACGTCGGTGGCCTCGCCCACGATGGCCATGACGTCGAACTGGAGCTTCAGGTCGTAGGTGGGGAAGACCGGCACCTTGTCGAGCTCGGGCTCGATCCGCGCCACGAAGCGCCCCTCGGCCGGCGCGTCGCCCTCGGTCCAGCGGGCGGTGAACAGGAGGGTCTCCGACGACATGCCGTTGCCCTCGGGCTTCACCACGTCTGTGACGGTGGGCTCGGCGCCGGGCGGGAGCTTGGTGGCGAGCCAGGTCCCGACGCGCCGGCCGAGCTCGGCGCTGTCGCGGGTGGTGGTGGTGATGCGGGTGGTCGCCATCGAGGGGGCTGCGCCCTCGTCGGTGGTGGCCTCCCCCGTGGTCGTTCCGCCCGTGGTCGTTTCGCCCGCTGTCGCGTCGCCCATGCCTGCTCCTGTCGGTCCCCGTCGTCCCCTGAACGAGAACACGTTCTCGTTCGACCCGTTCTAGCCGCACCGGGCGCCCCGTGGGTCCCTGTGGGCCCAGACGGCGGGGTCGACGGCGGCGCCTCAGCCGGGCGGGAAGGCCAGGACGGTGCCGACCACCGTGACGGCCACCGCGTCGCCGGGCTCGGGGAGCTCGGTGGACGGCCAGCGAGCGGTGACGGTGATCGCGCCGAGGTGGAGCGTCACCTCGGCGTCGGGCCCCTGGAAGCGCACCTGCGCCACCGTGGCGGAGGCGGGCACCCCCGGCTCGTCGGTGAGGCGGATCTGCTCGGGGCGGCAGAACACCGAGACCACGGCGCCGGTGTGGTGGGGGAAGCCCTGCTGGAGCACGAGCCGACCGAGCGCCGTCTCCACCGTGCGGTCGTCTCGCTCCACCCGGTGCCCCGGGACCACCACGGCCTCGCCGAGGAAGCGGGCGGTCCACAGGTCGGCCGGCCGGCGGTAGACCTCGACCGACGAGCCCACCTGCACCATCGTCCCCTCACGCATGACGGCGACCCGGTCGGCCACGCTGAGCGCCTCGGTCTGGTCGTGGGTGACCAGCACGCCCGTGGTGCCCGCCTGGCGCAGGGTGGCGGCGACGTCGTCGCGGAGGCTGGCCCGCAGAGCGGTGTCGAGGGCGCTGAATGGCTCATCGAGCAGCACCACCTCGGGCCCGGGTGCCAGGGCGCGGGCGAGCGCCACCCGCTGCTGCTGGCCACCGGAGAGCTCGTGGGGTCGCCGTCGGCCCATCCCCGTCAGCCCGACCAGGTCGAGCAGCTCGTGCACCCGGGCGCGGCGCTCGCGGCGCGGGCGGCCGTGCAGCCCGAAGGCGATGTTGGCCGCCACGTCGAGGTGGGGGAACAGGGCGCCCTCCTGGGGCACCAGCCCGATGCGGCGGCGCTCCGGCGGCACGTGGACGCCCCCGCCCACCAGCACGCGGCCGCCGAGCGTGATGGAGCCGGCCTCGGGCCGCTCCATGCCGGCCAGGGTGCGCAGGAGGGTGGTCTTGCCGCAGCCCGATGGGCCCAGCACCGCGGTGATGGCGCCGTCGGGCGCGTCGAGGTCCACGTCGTGCAGGGCCACCACCGGCGGCCGGCCGGCGAAGGTGCGGCGCAGGCCGCTCGCCTCGAGACCGCTCACGACGCGGCCTCGGGGGGCGGTGCGGGCACCCGCCGGGATCGCGGCCCGTCGCCCACGCTCGACAGCAGGGCGGTGGGCAGGGCGGCCAGCACGACGATGGCCACCGCGTAGGGCGCGGCGGCCGCCTTGGAGAACGACGAGGTGTGGCTCCACAGCTGCGTGGCCAGCGTGTCGAACCCGGTGGGGCGCAGGAACAGCGTGGCCGGGAGCTCCTTCATGACGGTGAGGAACACGAGCGTGGCCGCGGCGCCGACCCCCGGCGCGGCCAGGCGGGCGGTGACCGCCCGCCAGGTGCCGAACGCGGTGCGGCCGAGCGATCGAGACACGTCGTCGAGCACGGGGGGGATGTGGGCGATGGCGCTGTGCAGCGAGCCGAGGGCCAGCGACAAGAAGAGCACCACGTAGGCCAGCAGCAGCAGCGGGAGCTCCTGGTAGAGCGGCCGGGCGTAGCTGATGCCGAAGAAGACCAGCGAGAGGCCCACCACCACGCCGGGCAGGGCGTGGCCGGCGTAGGCGGCCGAGGTGGCCAGCCGGGAGAGCCGACCGGGGTGGCGCACCGTGAGCAGGACCAGGGGGAACGCCACCGCCACCACGGCCAGGGCGCCGAGCGCCCCCACCTGGAGCGTGTTGCCCACGGCCTCCAGGAACCGGTCGCCGTCGGGCCGGGAGTCGCCCTCGTCGAACCAGCGGAGCATGCCCCGGGCCGGGATGCCGAGGGCCACGACCAGCCACCCGGCCGGAAGGAGGAGCATCGGCCAGCGGAGCACGCCGAGGTGGACCTGGTGCTGCGGGCGGGGCGCGCCCGAGCCGACCTTGGCGCCGCCGCCGCCCCGACGCCGGGTGAGGCGCTCGAGCGCCACCACCCCGATGGCCAGCGCGGCGAGCACGCACCCGAGCACCGCCGCCGGCACCCGGTCGAACGAGCCGCGGTAGGACGCGTAGATGACGTTGGTGAGCACCTCGTGGCGCATGGTGGCCACCGCGCCGAAGTCGCTCAGGGCGTACAGGCCCACCAGGAGGCCACCGCCGACCGCCGCGATGCGCACCTGCGGCACCGTGACCCGCCAGAAGGTGGCGAGCGGGCCGAGGCCCAGGCTGCGCGCCGCGTCGTCGAGGGCGGGGTCGCAGCGGCGGAGGGCGGCCAAGACGGGCAGGTAGACGTAGGGGTACGAGATGGTGGTGAGCACCACGATGGCGCCGGTGCGCCCGGCCAACTCGGGGCGCCACCCGATCCAGCCGAAGGCGGCCACGTACGACGGCAGGGCGAGCGGCAGGCCCAGCAGCACCTGCACCACCCGGCGGCCCGGCAGGTCGGTGCGGGCCACCAGCCAGGCGAACCCGGTGCCGATCACCAGGCAGGCCAGGGTGACCACGAGGGCGAGGTCGAGCGACCGGAGGGCGAGGGTGAGGGTCCGGTCGCGCACGAGCGTGGCCTCCACCCGCTCCCACCCCTCGCCGGTGGCCCGGATCACCAGGTACACCAGCGGGAGGAGCGCGATGGCGGCGGCCAGCAGCGCGCCGAGCACGAGCGGGACCGGGGCGCGCCGAGCGGCGGGGCCGGGCGCCGGCGGCGAGCCGGTCCCCGCAGCCGCCACCCCGGGGGTGGTCGGCGTGCTCGGCGTGCCGGTCGTCAGCTGAGGAGCCCCAGCTCGGTGAGCAGGGCCTGCGTGGCCTCGAGCGACTCGAGGTCGGTGAGGTCGAGCTGCGGGCCCTCGAGCTCGTCGAGGGCGGGGACGCCGGCCGGGTCGTCGATGCCGTCGACCACCGGGTACTCGAAGGTCTCCTCGACGAAGGCGGTCTGGCCCTCCTCCGACAAGAGGTACTCGATGAGCGCCAGGGCGGCGGGATCGTCGGCCGCCCCCTTGGTGACGGCGGCAGCGGTGGCGTTCACGAGGCCACCGGGGTCGTCGCCCTCGGGGAACACCAACTCGGCGGTGAGGCCGTCGGGCTGCCGCTCGTCACGGGCCCAGTAGTAGTGGTTGATGAGCCCGATGGGCACATCGCCGTTGTTCACCGCTTCGAGCACGTCGCCGTTGCTCTCGATGTCGGTGATCGGATCGTTGGCCAGGAGGCCCTCGAGCCAGGCCCGGGCGGCCTCCTCGCCCTGGCTCACCCGGAAGCCGGTGATGAAGGCCTGGAAGCCGGCGTTCTCGGGGACGATGGCCACCTTCCCCTGGTACTTCGGGTCGGTGAGCTCCTCGACGCCGGCGGGGGGATCGATGAGCTCGGGGTTGTAGACGATCACCCGCGAGCGGCCGGTGACGCCGACCCACTCGTGGCCCTCGCCCGGCTGGAAGCGCTCGTCGACGAGGTCGATCACGTCCTGGGGCAGCTCGGCCAGCAGGTCGGCCTCGGCCAGCACCCCGACGGCGCCGACCTCCTGCGAGTAGAAGACGTCGGCCGGGGTGTCCCCGCCCTCCTCCAGGAGCTGGGCGCCCATCTCCGCCGAGTCGCCGTAGCGGACCTCGACCTCGATGCCGGTGGCCTCGGAGAAGTCGTCGACGATCGGCTGGATCAGCTCCTCGTCGCGGCCCGAGTACAGCGTGATCGACTCGCCGGCGAGGTCGGCGCCGTCGGCCGACTGGGCCACGGGCGCATCGGTGGTGGACGAGGCGTCGTCGTCGCTGCCACACGCCGCGAGGAGGGCGATGACGGGGACGAGGGCGAGGAACGCGAGACGTCGCGTGGAACGCATGGGATCTCCTGGTCGGTCGTTGGTGACGGGACCACCCACCGGGCGACGGGCGACCGCGGGTGGCGGCAGCCCGACGTCGAGGTGGCGGGTCGACATCACCAGGAGCATAAGGGCTGCCTAACGGCCGATACCAAGGCCTGCCGGCAGCCAGGGCCGGCCTCTGGTCGCGCCGCAGCCGGGCGGCCCGGCGACCGGGTGACGATTGCCCGACGCGGGCCGGGGCGTAGCATCCTGTCCCCGTGGAACGTCGACGCACCTCCGTTCGCCGTGCCCGCCTCCTCGGCGTGGCGTTGCTCGTCCTCACCGGCACCACCGCCTGCGGGGGCACCGGCCCGCTGGGTCGGGGCCCGGCCGCCACCGTCAACGGTCACGACATCTCCGCCGACGAGGTCGAGGAGCTGGTGGAGGCCCAGGTGGCCTACCTGGAGGTGTCGGGCGAGGCCGCCGAGCGTCGGCGGGCCGAGGCCGAGGCCACCGCCGACCCGACCGCCGAGCCGGTGATGTCCGCCGAGGACCTGGCCGCCAACATCGACGGCCAGATCTCCCAGTTCCGGGGCACCGGCGTCGACGCGCTGTCGGTCGAGGGCGCCGCCCAGGTGCTCACGTCGCTGATCTCCGACGAGCTGTCGCGGCAGGCGCTCGCCTCGGCAGGTGGCGAGGTCACCGAGGAGCAGCGGGCCGCGGCCCGCGAGGAGATCGACGGGCAGCTCACCGAGGCCGGTGTCGAGGAGGACCAGGCCCCGCAGGTCCTGGTGGACCGGGCCATCGAGCAGACCGCGCTCGAGGCGGCGTTGGAGGCCACCGCCCCCGACGAGGTCCGCGACCAGCCGGTGGTGTCCGACGACGAGTACACCGCCGAGCTGCAGGCGCTCTACGAGGAGCAGGTCGGTGACTTCACCCAGCTGTGCCTGAACGTGGTCCTCGCCGCCGACGAGGCCGACGCCGACGAGGCCCGGGCCCGCATCGACGACGGTGAGAGCATCGCCGACGTGGCCGAGGACCTCTCCACCGAGGGGCGCGAGCGGGCCGTCGACGGCGCCGGTGCCTGCCTGGCCACGGCCGACGCCGAGGCCGTGCTCGGTGACGGTGCCCGCGGGGCGCAGATCGGCGACGTCTTCGGCCCGGTCGACTCCGGAGCCGGCGACGGCAGCTTCGTGGTGGCCGAGGTCGATCGCCTCGACGTGCCCGCCTTCGAGGACCTCCGCCCGCAGCTCGAGCAGGCCAACCCGAACACCCAGGGCCAGGACGTGATCGACGCCGCGCTGGCGGCCTACGTGGCCGACCTGATCGCCGAGGCGGTCGAGGACGCCGACGTCACCGTCGACCCCCGCTACGGAACCTGGGACGCCGGCTCGCCGGCCACCGCCGGGGGCCCCGGGCTCCCCGCCCAGGTGGTTCCGCCGGAGGACCCGGGGGCAACCACCACGACCACGTCGCCCCTCACCGGTGCCGACGGCGCCGGCACGCCGCCGGTGCCCGCCGGCTCCTGACCGCCACCGGCTGCCCGGTGACCCGCCCGGTGACCCGCCCGTGAGCGCGCCGAGCGTCGTGGTGGTCGGGCTGGGCCCCGGCGACCCGTCGCTGGTCACCGCCGGCACCCTGGCCGCCATCGAGGCGGTGCCGGTGCGCTACCTGCGCACCGAGCGGCACCCGTCCGCCACCCTGGTGCCCGGCGCCACCACGTTCGACCACCACTACGAGGACGCCGAGACCTTCGACGAGGTCTACCGGCGCATCGTGGCCGACCTCGTGACCGCCGCCGCCGAGCACGGCTCGGTGCTCTACGCCGTGCCCGGGTCGCCCCGGGTGCTGGAGCGCACCGTCGACCTGCTCGACCTGGCCGCCGCCGAGGGCCGGATCGCGCTCGAGGTGCTCCCCGCCCTGTCGTTCGTGGACCTGGCCTGGGTCCGGCTCGGGGTGGACCCCTACGAGCGGGGCGTCCGCCTCGTCGACGCCCACCGGTTCGCCACCGCCGCAGCAGGGGAGCGGGGCCCGCTCCTGGTGGCGCACTGCCACAACCGGCGCGTGCTGTCCGACGTGAAGCTCGCGGTCGACGAGCCGCCTCGCGAGCAGGTGGTGGTCCTCCAGCGCCTCGGGCTCCCCGACGAGTCGGTCACCACGGTGGCCTGGGAGGACCTCGACCGCTCGTTCGAGCCCGACCACCTCACCAGCCTCTACGTGCCCGAGCTCGCCGCCCCGGTGGCCGGCGAGGTCCAGGCCTTCGTGGAGCTGGTCGCCCGCCTCCGCGCCGAGTGCCCGTGGGACGCGGAGCAGACCCACGCCACCCTCGGGCGCCACCTCCTGGAGGAGACCTACGAGGTGCTGGAGGCGCTCGACGCGGTGGGCGACGGCGGCCCCGACACCGACCTCGCCGACTACGCCCACCTGGAGGAGGAGCTGGGCGACCTGCTCTTCCAGATCGTGTTCCACACCACGCTCGCCACCGAGGCCGGCGCCTTCGGCCTGGCCGAGGTGGCCCGGGGCGTCCACGACAAGCTGGTGCACCGCCACCCCCACGTCTTCGGGGTGGTCGAGGTGGACGGCGCCGACGACGTGGTGGCCAACTGGGAGCAGATCAAGAAGGCGGAGAAGGGGCGCACGTCGGTCTTCGACGGCATCCCCGCCCACTTCCCGGCCCTGCTCTACGCCTCGAAGGTCCACAAGAAGGCCAAGGCGGTCGGCGTCGACCTGGCCGCCGAGGTGCCGGCCCCCGACGCGGCCCTGGCCGCGGCGTCGGCCCCGGGCGCCGACGAGGCCGCGGTGGGTGCGCTCCTCCTGGCCGCCGTCGGGCTCGCCCGCGCCGCCGACGTCGATCCCGAGACCGCCCTCCGGCTGGCGGCCACCCACCTCCGCGACCGGGGGATGGCCACCGAGGCCGCGTCCGCTGCCGAAGCCGGTCCGTCCGCCGCCGAAGCCGGTCCGTCCGGACCCTGACCGCCCGCTCGCGGACCGCATGGTCATCGGGGCGGAGGCGGGATCGGCAGCGCACTTGCGCAGGAGGGGTCCGGTCCAGTGGGCTGCGAGCCAGCGAGGCGTCCCCTCCCGGGCGGGGGGTCGCGTGTAGCGTTTCCACACGAGCAACAGGAGCAACAGCGGGACCATGAGCACCATCGAGCACCTCGTCGGCCGGGAGATCCTGGACTCGCGCGGCAACCCCACGGTGGAGGTCGAGGTCCACCTCGACTCCGGCGCCATCGGCCGGGCGGCCGTGCCCTCGGGCGCCTCCACCGGCCAGTTCGAGGCCGTGGAGCTCCGCGACGGCGGGCCCCGGTTCGGCGGCAAGGGCGTCTCCATCGCCATCGCCAACGTGAACGGCGAGATCCGCGAGGAGCTCATCGGCGCCGACGCGCTCGACCAGCGCGGCATCGACCGCACGCTGCTCGACCTCGACGGCACCGACAACAAGGCCCGCCTCGGCGCCAACGCCATCCTCGGCGTGTCGCTGGCGGTGGCCAAGGCCGCCGCCGACGAGCTCGACATCCCGCTCTACCGCCACGTCGGCGGCACCAACGCCCACGTGCTCCCGGTGCCGATGATGAACGTGTTGAACGGTGGCGCCCACGCCGACAACAACGTCGACTTCCAGGAGTTCATGGTGATGCCGGTGGGCGCCGCCAGCTTCTCCGAAGCGCTGCGGTGGGGCACCGAGGTGTACCACGTGCTCAAGAAGCAGCTGGCCGACAAGGGCCTGTCCACCGCGGTGGGCGACGAGGGCGGCTTCGCCCCGAACCTGGCCAGCAACGCCGAGCCCGTCGAGCTGCTCATCGACGCCATCGAGGCCGCCGGCTTCACCCCGGGCGACGACATCGCCATCGCCCTCGACCCGGCCACGTCGGAGCTCTTCCGCGACGGCTCGTATCACCTCGACGGCGAGAATCGAGTACTCGCACCCGACGAGATGGTCGAGTACTGGCAACGATTGGCCAACTCCTACCCCATCGTGTCGATCGAAGACGGCATGGCCGAAGACG
>JBBRFU010000076.1:0-17546 GCA_038241315.1 Acidimicrobiales bacterium
CCGGGGTGTGGCTCAGCTTGGCAGAGCGCTGCGTTCGGGACGCAGAGGTCGTGGGTTCAAATCCCGCCACCCCGACCAGAAGGTCACGTTGGAACCCTGTCTCCCCGAGACAGGGTTCCTTTCGTTCCCCGGTCGGACCACTCCGCCACGACCCTCTCGTCGGGCGGGCCCGCGCGGACGCCGTCGATCGCGGGCGCCGGACCGAGCGGAGCCGGTCGACCTCGTCGCCCGGCACGCGTCCTGCCGCGCGGCACGGCACGGCGCCGGACACGGCCCCTCGCCCGACGATGTCTGTCTCCGTGACCCGCACCGTTCACCCCCGCACCCCGGGTGTTCACTGACACGGTTGTCATGTTCGGCGCCTTGACCGCGCGGTCAGGCGTCACGAATCGGACCACCTTCTCACCTCCTCGTGCCATCCGGTGTCATCTCACCCGGAGGGTGATGCGGTGGTGGCCGGCGCGTTGGATACGGTTCCTCCCGGTGCCCCCGCCTCTCCGGATCCCGCCCCGGATCGAGGCGGGGGCATCACGCTCTCCCGGCCGCTGAGCGCCGGGCCCCGGTCTGCCACGCAGCCGGAGCCGGAGACGGAGCCGATGGTGACCCTGGCGCCACGAGCCCCGGTCAGCCGGACCAGTCGTGCAGCTCGGTGACCTTCGCGAGGACGGCGCGGAAGCGGGCCTCGTCGAGCGCGGCGCCCTCGCGCCGCACCTCGCCGGCATCGAGGCGCAACAGCCGGGAGGCGTCGGCGTAGCTCGGGCGGGCCTCACGGTCCCAGCCACCCGTGCCCACGGGCACCCACTCGTGGGCGTCGGCCCGTCCGGAGCGATCCCGGCTCGAGAGCTGCACGCCGGCGAGGCGGTCACCGTCGTGGCCGAGCACCAGGACCGGCCGGTCCTTGCCCTGGCTGGGGTCGTCCTCGTAGGGGACCCAGGCCCACACCACCTCGCCGGGATCGGCGTCACCGTCTCGCTGCGGCGCGTAGGACACGGCGATGCCGTCGGTGCCGGCGTTCCCCGCCGCCCGCCCGGGCCCTGGCGGGCGGCGGCCCGACGGGGTGTCGCCGGCGCCCAGGCCGCGCGCCACCCGGTCGCGCAGACGGCGGAGCGGACCGGGTGGGGACATGGGGCGAGGGTAGGCGTCGTACGCTCCGCACGGTGCAGATGGACGAGTTCCAGGACGTGATCGGCCGCACCTACGGCGAGCGGGACCGGGCGCGCGGCACCGCCGCCACCGTCGCCTGGCTCTGCGAGGAGCTGGGCGAGCTCGCCCAGGCGGTGCGCAAGGGCACCGTGGCCGAGCAGCGCCACGAGCTCTCGGACGTGCTGGCGTGGTTGGCGTCGCTCGCCCACCAGCTCGACCTCTCGCTCGAGGACGCGGCGGCCCGCTACGCCGACGGCTGCCCCCGGTGCCACGCCCTCCCCTGCGCCTGCCCCTGACGACAGACCCCGGCCCGTGGCACCATGCGGTGCCCGGTTCAGGGCGAGCGAGGAGGCGGCGGTGGCCGAGTGGGAGCACGTGGGTGCGGTGGAGCACTTCGAGACCTTCGACGGGGCCCGCCTGGCGTTCCGGCGCTGGGGCGCACGCGGCGCCGCCGTGCCCGTGGTGCTCCACCACGGGTTCGCGGTCGACGGGCCGCTGAACTGGGAGGCACCGGGGGTGATCGCCCGGCTGGTGGCCGAGGGCCACGAGGTCGTGGCGGTGGATGCCCTCGGTCACGGGGCGTCGGACAAGCCGCACGACCCCGATCGCTACGGCGAGGACCGCACGGCGCGCGACCTCTCCGTCCTGCTCGACCACCTGGGCGTGGATCGGGCCGACGTCGTCGGCTACTCGATGGGCGCCGTGGTGGCCGTCGTGGCCGCCACCCAGGAGCCGCGCATCCGGCGCCTCGCGGTGGGCGGGGTGGGCGCGGGCCTGGTGGAGCTGGGGGGACCTGACCAGCGCCACGTCTCGAGCGAGGCGATCGTGGCCGCGCTCGAGGCCGACGACGCCGCCGACATCACCGATCCGGGGGCCGCCGGCTTCCGGGCCCTCGCCGACGCCACCGGCGCCGATCGGCTGGCCCTCGCGGCCCAGGCCCGACGGATCCGGACGGGCCCGATCGCCTTCGGCGACATCACCGCGGAGGCGCTCGTCGTGGCCGGTGTCGACGATCCGTTCGCCACCCGCCCCGAGGTCCTGGCCGATGCCCTGGGCGCGACGCTCGTGCTGGTGCCCGGCGACCACCTCATGGCGGTGGTCGATCCGGCCTTCGCCGACGCGCTGACGTCCTTCCTGGCCAAGTAGGCCCGGCCAGCCGGCCAGCCCGGTTCCGCCGTGCAGCCGCTCGGCGTTCGGCTCGGTTCAGCCAGCCGCGTCGAGCTCGGCGGCCACCAGCTCGGCGATCTGCACCGCGTTGAGCGCCGCGCCCTTGCGGAGGTTGTCGTTCGAGAGGAACAGCGCGAGGCCGTTGACCACGGTCTCGTCGGTGCGGATGCGGCCCACGTAGGTGGGGTCCTGGCCGGCCGCCAGCAGCGGGGTGGGCAGGTCGGCCAGCTCCACGCCGGGCGCGTACCCGAGCACCTCGCGGGCCGCCGCGGGGGTGACGGGTCGGGCGAAGCGGGCGTTGACGGCCAGGGAGTGACCGGTGAAGACGGGCACCCGGACGCAGATGCCGGAGACGGGCAGGCTCGGGATGTCGAGGATCTTGCGGGTCTCGTTGCGGAGCTTCTGCTCCTCGTCGGTCTCGTCGCGCCCGTCGTCGACGAACGAGCCGGCCTGGGCGATCACGTTGAAGGCGATGGGGGCCGGGAACTTCTGGTGGGGCGGGAAGTCGACGGCCCGTCCGTCGTGGGTGAGCTCGCTGGCCCGGTCGACCACCTTGCGGGCCTGCTCGTCGAGCTCGGCGACGCCGGCCAGGCCTCCGCCCGAGACGGCCTGGTAGGTGGAGACCACGAGGGCCTCGAGGCCGAACTGCCGGTGCAGCGGGCCGAGCACCGGCATGGCCGCCATGGTGGTGCAGTTGGGGTTGGCGATGATGCCCTTGGGCCGGTGGGCGATGGCGTGGCCGTTGACCTCCGACACCACCAACGGCACGTCGGGGTCGAGGCGCCAGGCCGAGGAGTTGTCGATGACCACCACGCCCGCCGCCGCGACCGTCGGGGCGAGCTGGCGCGAGGTGGCACCCCCGGCCGAGAAGAGGGCGAGGTCCAGGCCGGACCAGTCGGCCGTGGCCGCGTCCTCGACCGTGATGTCGGTGCCCTGCCACGTGATGGTGGTGCCCGCGGAGCGAGCCGAGGCGAACAGGCGCAGCTCGGTGACCGGGAACCGCCGTTCGGCGAGGATCTCCCGCATGACGCCGCCGACCTGACCCGTTGCTCCCACGATCCCTACGCGCATGGGGCCGAGGCTACCGGCGCGCCCGACCGGCTCCCCAGCCGGTTTGCGGGGCCCTACGGCTCGGCGGGCGGCACCGGCGGCGCCGGTCGCGGGTCGCTCGGGCCACGGGCGGCCGACCCGACGGGGTCCTGGGGCACGCTCGGCGGGGTCGATCCGGCGGGTCCTGCCGGTGGGGTCGGCGGCAGGGGGCCGGCCGAACCGGCGGGGGGCCAGCCACCCATCGATCGGGGCTCGGGCTTCGGCCGGCGACGGCGGATCCACCGCACCACGAACCAGCCCGCGGCCACGACCGGCACGAACGGCAGGACGAACAGGGCCACGGCCAGGAGCACCTTGAGCACGGTGAGCAGCGCCACCCAGCCGGCCCGGAGGGCCTCGAGCGGTCCGGGCAGGTCCTCGTCGACCTTCGGCGGCGTCTCGTCCTCCTCGGTGTAGCGCACGGTGATCGTGGCCAGGCTGGCCTGGTCGTCGAGCACGCGGAGGCGGCCCTCGAGGGCCTCGATCTCGATCTCGCGCTCGGCCAGCTCCTGCTCGATGGCGATCACCTGGGCGGTGTCGCCGGCTTCGGCCAGCAGGGCGCGGAGGCGATCGGCGCTGGTGCGGACCGTCTCGAGCCGGCCGGTGAGGTCGACGACCTCGTCGGTGACGTCGGTGGAGTCGATCGATCGGACCTGGACCTCGCCCAGGTCCACCAGGGCGTCGAGCGTGGGCCGGAACCGGTCCGACGGGACGCGGATGGTGAGCGTGCTCGATCGGTCGCCCTCGAGGTCGGCGTCCTGCCCGGCCAGGTAGCCCTCGGCCTCCTCGGCGATCGTGGTGGCTGCCGTGGACGCCTCCTCCACGTCGTCGACGCGCACCGTGGCCTCGGCGGTGTAGATGATCTCCCGGTCGTCGGCGGGGGTGCCCTCCGGCGCGCCCGCCCCCTCATCGCTCGCCTGCAGCCCGTTGGACGCACGGCCGTCGGAGCCGCCGCCCGCGCTCCCGCCGCTCGAGCCGCCGTCGTCGCCGTCGTCGCCTCCGCACGCCGTGGCGGCCAGGGCCACCACCAGGAACACCGCTGCCAGGCCCCGCCACGTCCGTTGCACGCGGCGGAGCGTAGACCCCACCCGTCGCGGCGGAGCGCGGCCTCCGGCCGCGGCGGCCCGGGGCGCCTCAGCGAGGGGTGTCGAGGCCGAAGGCGGTGTGGAGGACCGCCACGGCGCGGTCGCACTCGTCGCCCGCCACGACCACGGAGATGCGGATGGCCGAGGTGGAGATCATCTCGATGTTGATGCCGTTGGCGGCGAGGGTCTCGAAGACGGTGGCGGCCACGCCGGGGTTGGTCTTCATCCCGGCCCCCACCAGCGACACCTTGGCGATCGAGGAGTCGGGCGTGACCCGGCTGGCGCCGATCTCCGAGGCCAGGGCCTCGGCCTGGTGGACGCAGGTCTCGAGGTCGTCGGAGGGCAGGGTGAACGAGATGTCGGTGATGCCGTCCTCGGACACGTTCTGCACGATCATGTCGACGTTGACCCCGGCCGAGGCCATGGCCCGGAAGACCCGGGCGGCCACGCCCGGCTGGTCGGGGACGCCGCCGATGGTGATCTTGGCCTCGGAGTCGTCGCCGACCACCCCGGACACGATGGCGTCTTCCATGTCGGACTCCTCTTCGGTGATCCAGGTGCCGGGCTCCCACGTGAAGGCGGAGCGGACGTGCAGGCGCACGCCGTGGGTGCGGGCGAACTCGACGGCGCGCATGGCGGGCTTGGGGCAGCCGGCCGCGCACATCTCGAGCATCTCGTCGAAGGAGATGCGGTTGATCCGCCGGGCCACCGGCACCACGCGCGGGTCGGTGGTGAAGACCCCCGAGACGTCGGTGTAGAGCTCGCACACCCCGCCGAGGGCCTCGGCCAGCGCCACGGCGGTGGTGTCGGAGCCGCCCCGCCCGAGGAAGGTGACGTCACGCCCGGTGGAGACCCCCTGGGCGCCGCCCACCACCGGCACCCGGCCGGCCTCCACCGCGGCCCGCACCCGGTCGGCGCGCACCTCGAGGATCTTGGCGTTCATGTGGGTGGTGTCGGTGATGAACCCGGCCTGGCTGCCCGTGAACGAGTCGGCGGGCACGCCCAGGTCGTGGAGGGCCATGCAGAGCAGCGCGGTGGCCTTGCGCTCGCCGGCGGTGATGAGCATGTCCATCTCCCGGCCGGGCCGGGTGCGCGACACCTGGTGGGCGAGGTGGAGGAGCTCGTCGGTCTCCTTGCCCATGGCCGACACGACCACCACCACCTGCTCGCCGCGCCGCATGGTGCGGGCCACGTGGTCCGCCACCTCCCGGATGCGCTCGGGGTCGGCGACCGAGGTCCCACCGAACTTCTGCACGACGACGCCCACGGCGGGGCACGGTACCGGGTGGCCGCGGGCCGCCCCAACCGGCCCCGGCCCGCCGAGCTAGAAGAGGCCGATCGGATCCTCGGCGATCTCGGGCCCGTCGACCATCACGCCCCACGAGCGGAGCTGGGCCACGCCGGTGGGGATGTCGCCGCCCACGAGCGTGCACAGCGCCTTCAGGTCGTCGTGGCGGAGCGACAGGATCCGGCCGTTGAAGTCGCCACGGGCCTCGATGATCGACTGCACGAAGCGCCGGATCGGGGCCGAGGGGTCGATGCGGTTCAGCGCCTCGAGGTCGAGGACGATCTTGCGGCGCTCGGGCACGCCGCGGAGCGGGGCCGGCTCGCCGAGCAGCACCCCGACCGGCACCTTGTAGAAGTCGGCGAGGGCCTTGAGGCGCGGCAGCGAGAGGGTGCGGAAGCCCCGCTCGTAGGCCCCGACGGCCGAGGCGCTCCAGCGACCGTTGGAGCGCGTCTCCACCTCCGCCAGCGAGAGCCCCTGGGCCTGGCGGATCGCGCGCAGCCGCTGACCCACGGCCAGGGTGAAGGTCTGGTCCGCCACCGCGGCGTCGCCCTCGTCGTCCGTCTGGACCTCGGTGTTCCGCTCGCCGTCGTCACGCACCACGCCATTCTGGCCCCTCCCGACCGTTCGCGGCGACCAGACGCTCACGGGATGCGCTCGCGCCGCTACGCCGCGAGTCGGCGTCGGCGGGTCCGGACGCCGACCGACCGCCCGCTCGACCACCCGCCCGACCCCCGGCCGACCGCGCGAGGGCCCGCCCCCGAGCCGTCCGGGAGGGCCGGTAGGGTGCCCGTCCGATGGGCACCGAGAAGCGCGAACGACAGAAGGCCAACAAGGCGGCGGCGCTGGCCGCCAAGGAGGCGGCGGAGGCCAGGAAGCGACGCATCCGGTTCATCCGGAACGTCATCGTGCTGGTGATCGCCATCATCGTGGTGGGCTTCCTGCTGGCCGGCTGCTCCGACAGCGACGGCGGGGACGACGCGCAGGTGGAGGCCGGCGCGACGGACGACACGGACGGCGCGGCTGACGCGACCGACTCGGGGGACACGGACGAGGCCACCTACGGCACCACGCCGTGCCCCCCGGCCGAGGGCGTCGACGAGCCGCAGATCGACTTCGAGACGGGCTTCGAGCGCTGCATCGATCCGGCCAAGGAGTACGCGGCGGTCATCGAGACCACCGAGGGCACCGTCACCGTCGCCCTCGACACCGAGCGCACGCCGATCACCACCAACAACTTCGTGGCCCTCGCCCGCTACGGCTACTACGACGACACCGACCTCTTCCGCACGGAGGCCGGCTCGGGGATCATCCAGGGTGGCGCCCCGCACACCCAGGACAACTCGGACCCGGGGCCCGGCCCCAACTTCTTCGTGCCCGACGAGGGCCTGCCGTTCTCCGCCGACGACTACGGCCCCGGCACGTTGGCCATGGCCCGCACCTCGGCGCCCGACAGCGCGAGCGGCCAGTTCTTCCTGCTCGCCTCCGAGGGCGGCCGTTACCTCGGCGATCCCGCCCAGCTCGGCCCCGATGCCGGCAGCTACGCGGTGTTCGGCACCACCACCGAGGGCCTCGACGTCCTGGAGGCCATCGCCGCCCTCGACGACGGCAACCGCGAGCCGTCGAAGCCGGTCTCGATCGAGACGATCACCATCACCGAGTCCTGACGGATCCGCCTCGGCGGCGCCGGGCGCGTCAGCCCGGCAGGGCCGAGAGGTCCGCGGGATCCCCGCCGAGGAAGATGGCCACCTCGCCCGCGCCCTCGACGTGCCAGGCGCCGTCGGGGTCGCGCAGCAGGGCGGTGCGCTCGTCGATGCCGGCCAGGACCAGGTCGGCCGGGCTCATCTTGCGGGTGCGGTGGGCGGCGTCCTCGGACCAGCTGTCGTGGGCGGGGATGACCGCCAGGCCGCTCAGCAGGCCGAGCCCGAGGGTGAAGGCCCCGCCGCGCGGGTCGACCATGGGGTCGCACAGGACCATCGCCCCGGCCGACGAGCCAGCGACGGTGGCCCCGTCGTTCCAGGCCGCCACCAGCGCGCCCCAGACCAGGGAGTCCTTCAGGACCGAGCGCAGGTGCATGGGCGATCCGCCCACCAGGTAGGTGAAGCGGGACCCGGCGACGGCGGCGGCCATGGCCCCCGACTGGGCGTCGGGTCGGCTCAGCACGTCGAGCCCGTGGGCCACGACCCCGAGGCGGTCGAACCAGCCCACTGCCTGCTCCACCAGCCGGCCGGGGTGCTCGTAGGCCGCGCCGGTGGGCAGCACCAGGACCTCGCGGGCCCCGCTGGCCTCGAGCAGGGTGGCATCGAACGTGCAGCCCTCGGTGAACTCGCCGCCACCGACCAACGCCAGATGTCCTGCCATGGGCCGACCCTACCGACCCCCCTCGACGACCCACCCACTCCGTCCGGCCGGGGCCCCGCCCCGCCCACCGCCGGCACCGGTTGGGCACCGGAGCGGACCGATCGGTAGCTTGACCGCCCATGACGATCAAGCGCGTGGGCATTCTGGGTTCGGGGATCATGGGGTCGGGCATCGCCGAGGTGGCGGCCAAGTCCGGCCACGAGGTGGTCCTGCGCTCCCGCAAGCAGGCGTCGGCCGATGCCATGGTGGCCTCGCTCGAGAAGTCGCTCGCCAAGCAGGTGGAGCGCGGCAAGCTCGCCGAGGACGAGAGCACCGCCATCCGCGGCCGGGTGTCGGCCACGTCGAACCTGCACGACCTCGCCGACTGCGACCTGGTCCTCGAATCGGTCCTCGAGGACCTCGAGGTCAAGAAGGAGCTCTTCAAGGAGCTCGACCTGGTGGTGAAGGACGGGGCCATCCTCGCCACCAACACCTCCACGCTCCCGGTGATCGAGATGGCCATGGTCACCGACCGGCCCGATCGGGTGTGCGGCGTCCACTTCTTCAACCCGGCGCCGATGATGTCGCTGGTGGAGATCGTCCGCCCGCTCACCGCCTCCGACGAGACCATCGCCACGGTCACCGCCTTCGCCACCGCCTGCGGCAAGGACCCGGTGGAGGTCAAGGACCGCGCCGGCTTCATCGTCAACGCCCTGCTCTTCCCGTACCTCAACAACGCGGTGCGGATGCTCGAGAACGGCACCGCCAGCCGGGACGACATCGACACCGCCATGAAGGGCGGCTGCAACTTCCCGATGGGCCCCCTCGCGCTGCTCGACCTGGTGGGCCTCGACACCTCGCTGTCGATCCTCGACGCCCTCTACGACGAGTTCCGCGACCCGAACTACGCCGCGGTCCCCGCCCTCCGCCGCATGGTCACCGCCGGCCAGCTCGGCCGCAAGACCAAGAGCGGCTTCTACGACTACAACCGGTAGGGCGCTCGAGCGGCCCGGCTCCGGCGGGCGGGGCCGGGCGGGCGGGCCGGGCGGTGCCCCGCCGGCGGGCGGGGGCTCACCGCCGCGGGGCCGGGTCGCGACCTGCGGTGGCGGTGCGAGACTGAGCCGACCGTGGACGACCGGAACCGACCGCCGATGCCTCCCGTGGAGCCCCCGCCCTCGCGGTGGGAGCTGCCGCCGGCCGACACGGCCGACGATTCCGGCGTGGTCGGCATCGGGGCCGACCTCGAGCCGGGGACGGTCCTGGCCGCCTACCGACACGGCCTGTTCCCCATGCCGCTGCGGCGCCCCCGCGCCGTCGCCTGGTGGTCCCCCGATCCCCGGGGGGTCCTGCCCCTCGACGGCCTGCGGGTGTCCCGGTCCCTGCGCCGATCCTGCGACCGCTACGAGGTGCGGGTCGACACCGCGTTCGACGCGGTGCTGGCGGCCTGCGCCGACCCGCGGCGGCCCCACGGCTGGATCGACCGATCGATCGCCGACGCCTACCAGCGGCTCCACCGGCTCGGCTGGGCGCACAGCGTGGAGGCGTGGACGCCCGAGGGCGAGCTCGCCGGGGGGCTCTACGGGATCGCCATCGGCGGGCTCTTCGCCGGCGAGTCCATGTTCCACCGGCAGACCGACGCCTCCAAGGTGGCGCTGGTTGGCCTGGTGGATCGCCTGCGCGACGGCGGGGCGACCCTCCTCGACGTGCAGTGGACCACCGAGCACCTGACCTCGCTGGGCGCCGTCGACGTGCGCCGCGACCAGTACCTGGTCCGGCTGGCCGCCGCCCTGGAGCGCCCCCTGCCGCCCGCGTTCGGCGGCTGACCGGCGGCGGCTGACCGGCTGACCGGAGACGGGCGCGACGGGCGACGGGCGACGGGCGACGGGCGACGGGCGCTACGGGACCAGGGTCACCAGGAGGGCGGGGAGCGCCTCGCCGATCGGGTCCCGGATCACCTGGGAGGCCAGGTGGTCGTACGGCGTGGGGTCCGCGTTCACGATGACCAGCCGGGCGCCGTTCCGCACGGCGACCTCGCACAGCCCCGCCGCCGGGTGGACCTGCAGGGACGTGCCCACCGCCACGAACCAGTCGCAGGCCCTCGCGGCGTGCGCCGCGGCGGCGAGGACGGAGGGGTCCAGCGACTGGCCGAACATGACGGTGGCCGTCTTGAGGATGCCGCCACAGGTCAGGCAGCGCGGGTCGGCGTCGCCTGCCTCGACCCGCTGCAGGGCGTCGGCGGTGCGCGACCGCTCGCCGCACGAGGTGCACACCGCGTCCACCATGTTGCCGTGCAGCTCGAGGACGAGCTCCGGCGACGAGCCGGCCCGCTGGTGCAGGCGGTCGATGTTCTGGGTGATGAGCGCCACCAGGGCGCCCCGCGCCTCGAGGTCCACGAGCGCGCGGTGGGCGTCGTTGGGCTCGGCCGTCCACGCCGGGTTCGTGCGGCGGGCCCGCCAGGACCGGCGGCGGATCTCGGGGTCGCCGAGGTAGGCGTCGATGTCGAAGAGCTTCTCGGCGCCGGGGTTGCGCGTCCACACGCCGTCGGGGCCACGGAAGTCGGGGATGCCCGAGTCGGTGGAGACGCCGGCGCCCGTGAGGACGGTGATGCGCACGTCGGCGGACGGCCGGGGTTCGGTGGAGGCGCCGTGGTCGATGGTCCCAGGCTACGGGCGCTCCCCCTGCCCCCAACCGGGGCGGTGGCCCCGACCGGCCGCCGTCGCGGCCCAAGATGGACCCGTGACCACCTCCGACGAGCGCGGATCCGACCGGCCCCTCGAGGTGCCCTCCGGCCTCGACGGCCCCGGCCTGCTCGCCCACTTCCGCGGGCCCTACGCCGACGGACCGCCGCCGGAGGCCCTCCGCATCGATGCGCCACCGTTGGACCGCTTCGGGCTCGAGGAGGTGCGCCGCATGGTGGTGATCACCTACGTGCTCATCGCCGCCGTCCTGCGGGCCGTCGGGGCCTGGGCGGTGCGCCGCCGCCATCGGTCGCTGGCCACCGCGGCATCCGAGGGGCTGGTGGAGGGGTTCGAGCAGCTCGGCCCCACCTTCGTGAAGCTGGGCCAGCTCATCGCGTCGTCGCCCAGCCTGTTCCCCACGCCGCTGACCGACGCCTGCCTGCGCACCCTCGACGAGGTGGCCCCGTTCGACCCGGACACCGTGCGGCGCCTGATCACCGAGGACCTCGGGCGACCACCCGGGCAGATCTTCCGCTCCTTCGACGACCGGCCGCTGTCGGCGGCGTCGATCGCCCAGGTCCACGCCGTCGTGCTGGCCGACGGGCGCGAGGCGGTCATCAAGCTGCAGCGGCCCGACATCGCCCACCGGATGAACACCGACCTGCGGATCCAGTACGTCATCGCCCGCAAGGTGCTGGTGCGCTTCGAGGCCGCCCGCCGGGTCAACGTGACGGCCATGGTGGAGGACCTCCACCACGTGACGAACCAGGAGCTGAACGCCGCCCTGGAGGCCCACCGCCAGGCCCAGTTCCGCGAGCGGATCGGCGCCTTCGGCGACAACGCGGCCATCACCGCCCCCGAGGTCTACTGGGACCACTGCGGGCCGCACCTCATCTGCATGGAGCGCATGTCGGGCGTGCCGATGGACCAGTTCGAGGTGCTGGCCGAACGGGGCATCGACGGCGAGCTGCAGCTCCGGCGGGGCATCAAGGTGTGGATCGAGGCGGCGCTGGTCCACGGCCCGTTCCACGGTGACGTCCACGCCGGGAACCTCTGGGTGCTCGACGACGGCCGGGCCACCTACCTCGACTTCGGGATCATGGGCGAGCTGCCCGAGGTCTGGAAGGGCGCGCTCCGGGACATCCTCTTCACGGCGATGATCGACCAGGACTACCGCCGGGTCGTGCGGGCCTACCAGCGCGTGGGCGTCCTCCCGCCGGACCTCGACCCCGAGGTGGCCGGCCCGGCCATCTCGATGGTGATCGAGCCGCTGCTCAGCCAGGGCATCGGCTCGGTCAGCCTCGGCGAGCAGCTCAAGTCGAACCTCGACCTGGCCGAGCAGTTCGGCGCCACGGTGCCCCGGGAGCTGGTGCTGGTGTCGAAGCAGCTCCTGTACTTCGAGCGGTACTCACGGGTGCTGGCACCCGACTACGTGATGGCTCGCGACCTCTACCTGCTCCGGAACATCTTCCCCGAGGAGGTGGCGGCCGCCGCCGCCGAGCGGGGGCTCACGCTGCCCGATTGACCAGGGCGGTCAGGGCTGGGCGAGGCCGTCCTCGTCACCGTCGACCCGCTGCGCTCGCTGCTCGAGCTTGGCGACGCGACGCTCGAAGCTGCTCAGCTTCGGGCCACCGACCTCCGGCCGGGGCCGGGGACGAGCCGGAGGCGCGGCGGTAGCCGCACCGGCGGCGGCCGGGGCGTGGCGAGGCGGACGGCCGGAGGTGGACCCGGGCGCCTCGAAGACGAGCGGGCTGGGGGCCGGGATCTCCGGGGCGGGTGCGGCCGGCGGCGCCGAAGGGGCCGACGGGACCGGCGGTGCCGGCGGGGCCGCGACCTCCGCCGCGGCGGGCTCGGGAACGATGCCCAGGGCCCGGGGGGCGACGACGGACGCGGCGCCGCCCTGCTCCTCCACCAACCGGAGCAGGCCGAGCTCGGCCATGGTCTCCACCACCCGCTGGAGGTGCTCGGGCTCCATGCCGGTGCGCACGGCGAGCTGCTGGGGCGAGGTGGGACCGTGGCAGGCCGCAGCCACGCGCCACTCGTCGGGGGTCACCATCACGCTGCGCTCCACGATGGTGGGCTCCACCCAGGACCAGCCGCGACCGGCTCCGGGGCTCGCGGCAGGTCCGGCGGTCCAGATCGCGCCGGAGTCGGCCATCATGCTCGGGCCTCCTGAGCCCGGACGTCCGTGATGTTGCTCATCTCGTTCCTCCCTCACCGGCGCTCGCTCGCCCCGATCTCCGGCCCTTCACGTGCCGGCCCACCGGGCACCTTCGCACGCGCGCGGCGCGTCGCGGGGCGGAATGTCGAGCTTTGATCCGAACGACCTACCAGTCGGTAGCCACCGCGGCGGGGGGCGCCCATCAGGCGCCCGTCCGAGGTGACAGGGCCCGTGCGCGCGGCTCACAATGGGGCATGACCGACCAGCGCCAGCCGGACCGCCCGTGGATGATGCGGACCTACTCGGGCCACTCCACGGCCAAGGCGTCCAACGAGCTGTACCGGACCAACCTGGCCAAGGGGCAGACCGGGCTCTCGATCGCGTGCGACCTCCCCACGCAGACGGGGTACGACAGCGACGACCCCATGGCCCGCGGCGAGGTGGGCAAGGTCGGCGTGCCGGTGAGCCACCTGGGCCACATGGAGACCCTGCTCCACGACATCCCGGTCGGCGAGATGAACACCTCGATGACCATCAACGCGGTGGCGGCGTGGATGCTCGGGCTCTACACCGCCAACGCCGAGCGGCAGGGGGTGAAGAGCCAGCAGCTGCGGGGCACCACCCAGAACGACATCGTCAAGGAGTACCTGAGCCGGGGCACCTACATCTACCCCCCGCTCCCCTCGCGCCGGCTGATCGTCGACATGTTCGCCTTCTGCCAGGAGTGGATCCCCTTCTGGAACCCCATGAACGTCTGCAGCTACCACCTGCAGGAGGCCGGGGCCACGCCCGTCCAGGAGCTGGCCTACTCGCTCGCCACCGCCATCGACGTGCTCGACGCGGTCAAGGAGTCGGGCCAGGTGCCCGAGGAGCGCATGGTGAACGTGGTGGCGTCGATCAGCTTCTTCGTGAACGCCGGGATCCGCTTCGTGGAGGAGACCTGCAAGATGCGGGCCTTCACCCAGCTGTGGGATCGCATCTGCACCGAGCGCTACGGGATCACCGACCCCAAGGCCCGGCGCTTCCGCTACGGCGTGCAGGTCAACAGCCTGGGCCTCACCGAGGCCCAACCCGAGAACAACGTGCAGCGCATCGTGCTCGAGGCCCTCGGGGTCACGTTGTCCAAGGACGCCCGGGCCCGGTCGCTGCAGCTCCCCGCGTGGAACGAGGCGCTGGGCCTGCCCCGCCCGTGGGATCAGCAGTGGGCCCTGCGGATCCAGCAGGTGCTGGCCTTCGAGACCGACCTCCTGGAGTACGACGACATCTTCGCCGGCTCCCACGTCATCGAGGCCAAGACCGCCGAGCTGGTGGAGGGGGCCCAGGCCGAGCTCGACGACGTCCTGGCCCTCGGTGGCGCCTTCGAGGCGATCGACGAGCTGAAGGGGCGGCTGGTCCGCAGCCACGCCGAGCGCATGCGCCGGATCGAGTCCGGCGACCTCACGATCGTCGGCGTCAACAGGTTCACCGAGACCGCGGCCTCGCCCCTCGACGGCGAGGACAACATCCTCCGCGTCGATCCGGGCATCGCCGAGGCCGCCGTGGCCGACCTGGCCGCGTGGCGGGCCGACCGCGACAACGACGCGGTGAAGCGCAGCCTCGACGAGCTGCGCCGGGTGGCCCGCACGGGCGAGAACGTGATGCCGGCCAGCATCGACCTGGCCCACGCCGGCGGCACCACCGGTGAGTGGGCCGCGGTCCTGCGGGAGGAGTTCGGCGAGTACCGGGCACCCACGGGCGTGGCCGCAGCCGCCGGTGCCGGCGGCGGCTCCGACGGGCTCCGCGCCGTGGCCGAGCGGGTGCAGGCCATGGCCGGTGGGCCGCCCCGGTTCCTCGTCGCCAAGCCCGGCCTCGACGGCCACTCCAACGGCGCCGAGCAGATCGCCGTGGCCGCCCGCGACGCCGGCTTCGAGGTCATCTACCAGGGCATCCGCCTCACGCCCGAGCAGATCGCCGCGGTGGCCCGAGACGAGGACGTCGACGTGATCGGCCTCTCGATCCTGTCGGGGAGCCACCTCGAGCTGGTGCCCGATGTGGTGCGCCTGATCCGCGAGGCCGGCGTCGACGCGCCGGTCATCGCCGGCGGCATCATCCCCGAGGCCGATCGGGGCCGGCTGCGTGACCAGGGGGTCACCGCGGTCTACACGCCGAAGGACTACGACATCGCCCGGATCATGGGCGAGGTGGCCGATCTGGTGGCCGCCAACCGGGCCGGCTGAGCGCCGAGGTGAACGGCGGGGCCGGCGTGGACGCCGGACGACCGGACGCGGGACCTCCCGAACCGGCGCTTCCGGCCGACGAGTCACCCATGGTCCGGTCCCGTGCGCTCCCGGCCGTGGTCGCCGGGGTGCTCGCCCTCGCGTGCGCGGCGCTCGCCATCGCGCTCGACGAGCGCGTGCTGGTCGGGGTGGCGGCCCTGTTCGCCCTCGTCTCGATCATCGCCGTCTTCGTCGGCCGGGGCCCCGACCGGCGCCGCATCGCCGCCGCCGAGCGCGAGGAGGTCGAGCACCTCGAGCGCGAGCACGACCAGGCCCTCGCCCGCGCCGCGCGGTTCGAGGCCGAGGCCATCCGGGCCCGTGCCCAGCTGGCCGAGACCATGCGCCGGGCCGAGCAGGCCACCCCCGCGCCCGAGTCCCCCGAGCGGTCCGACCTGGCCGCCTTCTTCAAGCGGCCGGGCCACACCACCGACCTGATCACCGATCCGGTCACCGGCCTGTTCACCCAGGTGTTCTTCGACGCCTCGCTCGTGAAGCGCATCTCGGCGGCCCGCCGGGGCCTGCGCCCGCTCTCGATCGCGGTGGCCGACGTGGTGGTGGGCGTGGGCACGCCCGAGATGGCCCAGGCCCTCCCGATCCCGATCGCCCGGATCATGACCGACGTGTTCCGCGAGGCCGACACGGTGGCTCGCGGCCCCGACGGGCTGTTCCTGATCCTCCTCGAGGACACGCCGGAGAACGGCGCCATCTGGACCCTGGAGCGGGTGCGCCGTCGCATCGCCGAGGAGCTGCCCGGCCACACCGTGTGGGTGGGCCTCAGCTGCTACCCGGCCTACGGCTTCGAGGCCGAGCAGCTCACCGCCCAGGCGCGCGAGGCGCTGGCCGCGGCTCGCGAGTGGCAGCAGGACCGCATCGAGGTCACCACCGCCACGCCGGACCCCTGAGCGGGTCGGCGTCCGCCGCGGGGCGGACCGTGCGGCTCAGCTTCCTGGCCGGCTGACCGGCTCGCCGACCCGGGCCAGCAGCTCGTCGACCAGGTCGTCGCGGAGGGCGGCACCCAACATGGTGACCAGGCGGTTCAGGGGGAACGAGCTGAGCATCCGCAGGGTCTCGGCGTCGTCGAAGAGCGACGTCAGGTCGCCCTCCTGCTCCCGGAGGTCCTCCAGGAGCACGGGCCGTCCGACCGGGTGGGCGAGCCACTCCCCGAGCGTGCTGCTGGCATCCAGCGGGAAGGCCAGCGGCGGGCCCGGGACCTCCACCACCTCCACCAGGCGGAGGTCCCGCGACGATGCCCCGACCGCCACCTCGAAGGCCCCCGGCTCCAGGACCCACCCGTCGACGCGGGTGGACCAGTACGAGAGGTCCCGGTCTCGGAGCTCGAAGGCCACCGACGTCGACTCGCCCGGGTCGAGCGCCACCTTGGCGAAGGCGCGCAGCTCGCGGACCGGGCGGGCCACGGACGCCTCCGGGTGGCCGACGTAGACCTGCACCACCTCCTTGCCCGCCACCGGGCCGGTGTTGGTGATGGTGGCGCGCACGTCGAGCCGGGGCGCGCCCCGCCAGTGGCCGTCTCCCCCGCCGTCGAGCACCGTCACCACGAGGTCGCAGTGCTCGAAGGTCGTGTAGGAGAGGCCGTGGCCGAAGGGGTGGCTCACCTCGCGCTCGACGGCGTCGTAGTGCCGGTAGCCCACGAAGAGGCCCTCGCCGTAGCGGACGTGGCGCTCCTCGCCGGGGAAGGCGAGGAAGGCGGGGGTGTCCTGGAGCCGCAGGGGCACGGTCTCGGCCAGGCGGCCCGACGGGTTGACGACACCGAGCAGGACGTCGACGACGGCGCCGCCGCCGGCCTGGCCGCCGAGCCAGCCCTCCACCACCGCGCCGGCGAGGTGCTCCCACCCGGCGACCGTCACGACCGAGCCGTTGGCCAGCACCACCACCACCCGCTCGGCCACCTCGGCCACCGCGGCGAGCACCGCCAGCTGGTCGGGGGGCAGGTCGAGGTGGTCGCGGTCGTAGCCCTCGGACTCGTAGCTGGGGGGCAGCCCGAGGAACAGCACCGCCACGTCCGCGCCGTCGGCCAGCGCCACGGCCTCGGCGAGGAGCCCCTCGGTGTCGGCCGTCGGGTCGTCGACGCCGAACCCCGCCGCGAACGTGACAGTGACCCCGGGCGCCACCTGGGCGCGCAGGGCGCCGAGGGCGTCGTCGACACGGGTGGGGTTGACCTTGGAGCTGCCGGCGCCCTGGTACCGGGGCGTGCGGGCGAACTCGCCGATGACCGCGAGGGTGCCGTGCTCGGACCGCAGGGGGAGCAGCCCGCCCTCGTTCTTGAGCAGCACGACGCACTCGGCGGCCGCGGCCCGAGCGAGGGCGTGGTGGGCGTCGGCGTCG
>JBBRFU010000077.1:0-17388 GCA_038241315.1 Acidimicrobiales bacterium
GGCGGGGGCCCCGGCTGGGGGCGGGGGGGCCCCCGCGTCACCCACCGCGCCCCCCGCCCCCCCCCCGCCTCGGGGGCGGGGGGGGTCCCGGCCCCCCCCGCCCCGGCGCTTCCTGAACCGGTGGTCGCCGAGCCGGGCTGAGCCGGTCCGGCGCCCGAACGGATCAGCCCGCGTCGGGCTCCTCGGCGGCTGCGGCCGCGGGGCTGCTGTCGGGGCCGGTGGGGGCCTCGGTGGTGCGGCCCTCCCAGGAGGCCTTCACCTGCACGAAGGCCAGGCGGATCTGGGCCAGGGCGTCCTGCAGCGTGGCCTCGTCGGGGCCGAGGCGGCCCGCCACCGCGCCGAGCAGGGCGCCGAAGGCGTCGACGGCCAGCTGGGCCTCTTCCAGCCGGGGCGGCTGGTGGGAGAGGTGGATGGCGGCGAGCTCGTAGCAACCCATGGCGTGGTTGGCCACGACGACGGCCGCCGGGACCTGGCTGAGCTGGTCGCGCACCTGCTGCATCTCGGCCGCCAGCTGCTGGGCCTCGGCCGCCTGCTCGGGGGAGAGCTCCTGGTCACCGAAGCCCGGCATGGTCGGCGCGTCGGCCGGCGCGCGGGCGGGCTCGCCGCCGCGATCGACGGGGTGCTCGCCGCCAGGGGTCCACAAGCTCATGGGGGGCCTTCCGAGAAGAGGGGGTGGGAGGGGAGGAGGGGCCGGTGGCGCGGAGTTGCGGCGCCGGACCGATCGGCTGGTACCCTACGTCACGCAACAACCAGGGAAGCGGGGCCTCGCCCCCACCCGGCCACCGCCCTCCGGGGCACCGTGCGCCCGGGTCGATGCTGCCAGCGCCTCCGGGCGTCAGCGGATGTCGGCTTCTCCGACATCCGCTTCGTCGTTTTTCGGCCCCGCGGATCCGTACCGTCAGCAAGAACGCACCTGCGTCAGGGAGGACCTACGCACCGAATGAAGAGCCACCGGCCATAGCTGCGCCAACCCCCAACAACAGCGAGCCTCGGATCAACGACCGCATCCGGGCGCGAGAGGTCCGACTCGTCGGGCCCGACGGCGCCCAGATCGGCATCAAGCCGCTGCCCGAGGCGCTCATCTTCGCCCGTGACCTCGACCTGGATCTGGTCGAGGTCGCCGACAAGGCCAACCCACCCGTCTGCCGGGTCATGGACTACGGCAAGTACAAGTACGAGACGGCGCAGAAGGCCAAGGAATCCCGACGCAAGAGCACCAACGTCGTGATCAAGGAGATGAAGTACCGCCCCAAGATCGGTGGCGGCGACTTCGAGACCAAGACCAAGAAGGTGGAGAAGTTCCTCGCCGAGGGCCACAAGGTCAAGGTCACGATCATGTTCCGTGGTCGTGAGGTGGCCCACCCCGAGCTGGGCAAGAAGATCCTCGACCGCGTGGCCGAGGAGATCATCAACACTGGTCGGGTCGAGGTTTACCCCAAGCTCGACGGCCCCCGGAACATGATCATGGTCCTGGCGCCCGACAAGAAGGCCCAGGCCCAACACGCCGCAGATCTGAAGAAGGCCGCCGAGGACGCCAGCGACACCGGCACCCCCGACACCCCCACCGACGAAGCTCCCGAGGTCACCGCACCGGTGCCCGAGGCGGCCCCCGAGGTCACCCAGGCGCCACCCGCGCCCGACACCGAGGTCTCCCCCGAGGCCGAAGCGATCGAGCCGGAGCCCGACACCGACGCCGCCGAGGCCGATGTGGTCGAGCCGGCGCCCGACACCGACGCCTGACCCCGACGCCGCCGCTGCGGCGTCCAGGAGGAACCACCGACATGCCCAAGATGAAGACCCACCGCGGCGCGGCCAAGCGCTTCAAGCTCACCGGTACCGGCAAGCTCCGGCGCCGCCGCGCGTTCCGCAACCACATCCTGGAGAAGAAGCCCTCCACCGTGACCCGACGCCTCAAGGACGAGGTCGTCGTGGCTCCCGGTGACGCCGCCCGCATCAAGCGGATGCTCGGCAAGTAACCCCAACAACACTCTTCGAAAGGAGCCCACGATGGCCAGGGTCAAGCGCGCCGTCCATTCCAAGAAGCACCGTCGCGCCACGCTCGAGCGGGCAAAGGGGTACTACGGCAACAAGAGCCGTTCGTACCGCGCCGCCAACGAGCAGGTCATGCACTCGTTGCAGTACGCCTTCCGCGACCGCCGAGCCCGCAAGGGTGAGTTCCGCAAGCTGTGGATCCAGCGGATCAACGCAGCGTGCCGCCTCAACGGCATCAGCTACAGCCGGTTCATCAACGGCCTCAAGCTGGCCGAGGTCACCGTCGACCGCAAGGTCCTCGCCGACCTGGCCGTCACCGACGCCGCCGCGTTCGCCGCGCTGGTGAAGGTGGCCACCGACGCCCAGGCCGCTCCCGCGTCCTGACCGACCGGCCGGCGCTCCGGCGCCGGCCTGTCTGCGAGCACCCGTGCGCCCGCTCTCGGCCCGCAACCCTCGAGTCCAACGTCTCGGCCGCCTGGCCCGACGTCGCGAGGAGCGGACCGAGCAGCGGGCGTTGCTCGTGGAGGGCCCGGTCCTGCTGGGCACGGCCCTCGACGCCGGGGCCGAGGTCGTCGACGTCTACGTCGACGAGGCGGCCCAGCACCACCACCAGGTGGCCGCCGTGCTGCGCCGGCTGCCGGCGTGGATCGACCCCTGGGTGGTGCCCGCCGGCACCCTCGACCGCGTCGGCGACGCGGCCACGTCGCAGGGCCTCGCCGCCGTGGTGGCCCGCCCCGAGGCCTCGTGGCCCGGGCCGGCCACCGCGCCGTTCGTGGTGGTCCTGGCCGAGGTGGCCGACCCCGGCAACGCCGGCACCTTGATCCGCGCCGCCACGGCGGCGGGCGCCGGTGCCGTGGTGGTGGCCGGCGGGGTGGACCCCACCAACCCCAAGGTCGTGCGGTCGTCGGCCGGTGCCGTGTTCGGCATCGCGGTGGTCGGGGCCGACTCGCCCGCCGACGCGGTCGAGCGGCTGGGCGCCGCCGGGTACCGGCTGGTGGGCACCGTGGTCGATGGCGGTGCGCCCTATGACCAGGCCGACCTCACCGGGCCGGTGGCGGTGGTGCTGGGCAACGAGGCCCACGGGCTCCCCGACGACCTCGCCGCTGGGCTCGACGTCCTCCTCACCATCCCGATGGCCGGCCCCACCGAGTCGCTGAACGTCGCCATGGCGGGCACGGTGATCTGCTTCGAGGTCCTCCGCCAGCGCCGCACGGCGCCCGCCGGCCGCCCCGACGGGGCCGAGCCGGTCGGCGAGGATCGGGCGGCGCCCTGATGGTCACCACGGCGGAGCGCCCGGGCGAGGACGAGGGCGGGCAAGACCGGCGCGAGGGTCGCCTCGTCGTCGACCTCGGCGGCTTCGTCGTCGAGGTCGATCAGGCCGCGGCCGACGCCCTCGGGCAGCCGGCCGCCGAGGTGGTGGGCCGGGCCGTGGGCGAGGTGCTCGGGTCGTCGGCCGACGGGATCGCCGTGGTCTCCGCGGTGAGCCACGAGCTGCGGAGCCCGCTCACGTCGATCCGCGGCTACACCTCGTTGCTGCGCAACCGGTGGGATCGCATCGGCGACGACGACAAGCAGGCCATGCTGGCCCAGATCAGCCACGATGCCGAGCGCGTCACCCGGCTCATCAACGAGCTGCTCGACATCAGCCGGATCGAGACGGGGCGGCTGTCGCTGGCCCCGGCGCCGGTGGCGCTCGCCGACCTCGCCGCCCGGGTGGTGACCTCGGTCCGGGCCGCGGTGCCCGAGCTGGAGGCCGAGGTGGCGGTGCCGGACGACCTGCCGCGGGTGATCGCCGACGCCGACAAGGTCGAGCAGGTCCTCACCAACCTGGTGGAGAACGCCGCCAAGTACGGCAGCCCCACCGGGCTGCGCATCAGCGCGACGGTGGTCGAGGGCCCGGCCGTGGCCGTCACCGTGCGCGACGCCGGGCCCGGCATCGCCCCCGACGACCTGCCCCGCGTCTTCGACCGGTGGTTCCAGCGTGAGCACGGACGTCCCACCGGGACCGGCCTCGGGCTCTGGATCAGCCGCGGGTTGGTGGAGGCCCACGGAGGGCAGCTCACGGTGGCGTCGCCGCCCGGCGAGGGCGCGGCGTTCACCTTCACCCTCCCCTTGGCCTGAGGTCGGGTCAGCCGACGGGCGGGCCGGCGGGTCAGGTGGTGGACGGCTCGCGGCGGGCTTCCTGCTCGGCCCGGGCCCGGGCCACGATGTCGGGGTCCTCGCAGCCGGCCACGAAGGCCGCCACCCGGCGATCGATGTCCCGGCCCAGGTACCAGTTGCCGATGCGGTGGGCGAGGGGCTGCAACCAGGCGGGCCGGCAGTCGTACCGGTAGCGGTAGACCACCTCCACCAGCCCGCCGCCCACGTCGGTGAAGCGCCACGACCCGCTGAAGGTGCGGAAGACGGCCGGTCCCTCCACCATCTTCATGCCCATGTGGGTGGGCTCGCGGTAGGTGAGGTACTCGCTGATCATGGTGAGGCCGTGGCGGGAGCGCGTGTAGGTGCGCACCCCAGGGCCGGGGGCGTCGGTGTTCACCAGGTGCTGGGCCGACACGAAGGGATCCCACTCCAGCCGGACGCCGTAGGAGCTGGCCACGGCGAAGGCGTCGGCGGGGGAGGCCCGGGCGGTCCGGCGGCGCTCCACCAGGCCCGTGGGCGTGATGCGGGCGAGCAGGCCGGGGCGGTCGGGCATCGGGCCAGGCTAGGAGGCGGCGGCGCGGCGGGCCCGGGCGGCGGGGTCCTGCCGGTAGTAGGCGCGCAGCACGGCGTAGAGGTCGGGCTTGTCGGCCTCGAGGTCGAGGGGCAGGGTGAAGAACGTCTCGGTGGCCACGGCGAAGAACTCGCCGGCATCGGTGGCCCCGTAGTCGTCGAGGAGGTCGCCCCCCTCGCCACGCTCGAGGAGGTGGAACTCCCGGGTGCAGACGTCGACCCAGCGGTCGTGCAGGTCGGGGTCGCCGAGCGGCGGCGTGCCGTCGATGGTGCCGTCGAGCATGTCGAGCTTGTGGGCGAACTCGTGGAGGACCACGTCGTGGCCGCGGGCCGGGTGCCGGGCCGAGGCGGAGGCGGCGTCCCAGGCGATGGCCACGGGTCCCTGGTAGGCCGCCTCCCCGAGCAGGTCGACCGAGCCGCAGGACTCGGTGCCCGGCACCGGTCCCTCCGACGTGCGGTCGACGCGCCGGGAGGTGGGGTGGACGATGATCGAGTCGACCTCGCGGTAGTGGTCGAGGTCGAGGCCCAGCACGAGCAGCGCGGCCTGCGCGGCGATGACGGTGCGGATGCGGTCGGTCAGCTCGAACCCCCTCGCCGCCTCCCACCGCTTGGTGGTGAGCAGCACCTCCAGGTGCTCGGCGAGGGTGGCCCGCTCCGTGGCGTCGAGCCCGCGCCAGGCGGCCACGTGGCGCTCCACGATGGCCGGCCAGTCGGCCGGCAGCTCGCCCGGCGGCCGGCGGCGGAGGAAGGACACGGCCGGATGCTGCCACAGGCCCGGACCTCGCCGGCGCCGCGGCCCGGGCCGCTCGAGGGGACGCTGCCACCAAGTGGACGCCGAGGGCAGCGAGGCGGCAAGGTTCCCGGCACCATGATCGACGACATCCGCCGCATCGCGGCCGACGCGGCCGGCCGCATCCGCGGCGCGGCCACCCTCGACGAGCTCGCGACGCTCGACCGCGAGCTCCTGGGGAAGACGTCGGAGCTGACGGCGTTCAAGCGCCAGATGGGCGGGCTCGACCACGAGGCCAAGCGGGAGGTGGGTGGCGCGCTCAACGGCGCTCGCGAGGAGCTCCAGGCTGCGGTGGCGGACCGTCGGGCCGAGCTCGACGCCATCGCCCGCCGGGTGCAGGCCGAGGCGGAGCGCCTCGACCTCACCGAGGTGCGCGCCGGGCGGGACGCCGGCCACCTCCACCTGGTCACCCAGGCCATCGAGGAGCTCGAGGACGTGTTCGTCGGCCTGGGCTTCACCGTCGCCGAGGGTCCCGAGGTCGAGGACGACTGGCACAACTTCACCGCCTTGAACTTCGGCGAGTACCACCCGGCCCGCGACATGCAGGACACCTTCTTCGTCGACCTGGGGGCCCCGCGCGAGGTGGTGCTGCGCACCCACACGTCGCCCGTGCAGATCCGGGTGATGGAGGAGCAGGCGCCGCCGATCTACTCGGTCATGCCCGGCCGCGTGTACCGCAACGAGGCCACCGACAGCACCCACCTGGCCGTCTTCCACCAGCTCGAGTGCCTGGTGGTGGACCGGGGCATCACCTTCGGGCACCTGGCCGGCACCATCGACATGTTCACCAAGGCCTACTTCGGCGCCGGCTGGAACATGCGGCTGCGGCCCGCCTACTTCCCCTTCACCGAGCCCTCGGCGGAGTTCGACCTGCAACGGCCCGACGGCACATGGCTCGAGCTGGGCGGCTGCGGCATGGTGCACCCCAACGTGTTGGCCAACTGCGGCATCGACCCCGAGGAGTTCTCGGGCTTCGCCTTCGGGTTCGGCCTCGACCGCCTGGCCGCCACCAAGCACGGCGTCACCGACCTGCGCGAGCTGGCCAGCCCCGACATCCGCTTCCTGGAGCAGTTCTGATGAAGGTGCCGCGTTGATGCCTCCCCCCACCCGCCCCACCTGTCGACCGCTCGAGTCCTGGGACGACTCCAGCGACCGCGCCCGATCGGAGCACTCGTGAAGGTCCTCAGCTCCTGGCTCCACGAGTTCCTCGACGCGCCGGTCGAGCCGGAGGCGATCGCGGCCGCGTTCGACGACCTGGGGACCCCGGTCGAGGAGGAGACCCGGCTCGGCGAGGGGCTCGACGGGATCGTGGTGGCCCGGGTGCTCGACCTGCGGCCCCACCCGAACGCCGACAAGATCCAGCTCGTCGACGTGGACGCGGGCGACGGTGAGGCCCGGCAGGTCTGCTGCGGCGCCTTCAACATGGCGGTGGGCGACCTCGTGCCGCTGGCCACCCTCGGCACCACCATGCCCGGCGGCATGGCCATCGAGCGGCGCAAGCTCCGCGGCGAGTGGTCGAACGGGATGCTCTGCTCGTCGCGCGAGATCGGCCTGGGCGACGACCACGCCGGCATCTTGGTGCTGGATGCCGCCGCGCCCGCCGGTGCGCCGGTGGCGGAGGTGCTCGGCATCGTGCCCGACGTCCTCTGGGAGCTGGAGGTCAACCCCAACCGGCCCGACGCCATGTCGGTGGTCGGCCTGGCCCGCGACGTCGCCGCCAAGGTGGGCGTGGGCTTCTGTCCGCCCGCCCCGCCGGCCGCAGCCCGGTCCATCGGTGAGCCCGTCACGTGGGCGTCCGGCGGTGCGGGCGGCGCCGCGCGGGCCGTGCTCGGCGACGGGGCGTCGTTCGGCGTCGACGTGGCCGCGCCCGACGGCTGCGGCCGGTTCGTGGCCCGCGTCCTGCGCGGCGTCGACCCCGCCGCCACCTCGCCGGCCTGGCTCCAGCAACGCCTCTCCGCCCTCGGCATGCGCCCGATCTCGGCGATGGTCGACATCTCCAACTACGTGATGCTCGAGCTGGGCCAGCCCAACCACCCCTACGACCTCGACGCGGTGGCGGCGGCCACCCTGCGGGTCCGGCGAGCGGGCGACGGCGAGACCCTCGTGACGCTCGACGACGTCACGCGCACCTGCACGCCCGACGACCTGCTCATCACCGACGGCGAGGACCGCCCGATCGGCATCGCCGGCGTCATGGGCGGGGCCTCGGCCGAGATCGGCCCGGGCACCACCGACGTGCTGCTCGAGATGGCCTGGTTCGACCCCACCTCCGTCAGCCGCACCTCGCGCCGACTGGGGCTGCGCTCCGAGGCGTCCGCCCGGTTCGAGAAGGGCGTCGATCCGGCCGTGGCCGACGTGGCCGCCGACCGCTTCTGCCAGCTGGCGGCGGAGATCTGCGGCGCCAGCACCGAGCCCGTCCAGGTCGACGTGCGGGGCACGCTGCCCGAGCGCCCGCCCGTGCTCGTCCGCACCGCCCGGGTGAACGCCCTCCTCGGCACCGACCTCACCGCGACCCGGATCGCCGAGCTGCTGGCGCCGATCGGGTTCGCCGCCGAGCCGGTGGGCGACGACCACCTCGTCACCATCCCCACCTGGCGCTTCGACTCGGCCACCGAGATCGACGTGATCGAGGAGGTGGGCCGCCACCACGGGTACCGCAACATCCCGAACCGCCAGCTCACCGAGCCCCGCACCGGTGGCCTCACCCGTGCCCAGCGCGAGCGGCGGGGCGTGCGACGCCTGCTCTGCGGCCTCGGTCTGGCCGAGTCCCAACCGCTGCCGTTCCTGGCGCCCGGCCAGCTGGCCGCCGCCGGCCTCGACCCGGTGGGCATCGAGCTGGTCAACCCGCTCGTGGCCGAGGAGTCGGTCCTGCGCACCGCGCTGCTGCCGGGCCTGGTGGCCGCCGTGGCCCACAACCACGCCCGGCGCCAACTCGCCGTCGGGCTGTGGGAGATCGGCCACGTCTTCCTGCCCGCACCCGAGGGCCAGGTGCTCCCCGACGAGCGCGAGCACGTCGCCGTGGTCCTCGCCGGCCGGGAGGCCCCGGCCGCCGTCGAGGCGTGGCAGGTGCTCGCCGAGCAGCTCCGCCTGCGGGCCCCCTCGGTGGCCGACGCCGAGGTGCCGGGCCTGCACCCCACCCGTGCCGCCCGGGTCCTGGTCGACGGCGCCGTGGTGGGCATCGTCGGCGAGATCGACCCGACCGTCCTCGGCCGCCACGACATCGGTGAGCGGGTCGCCTACCTCGAGGTCGACCTCGGCGCCTGCTTCGACGCTCCCCGCCGCAGCGACGCCTACCGCCAGGTGTCGCGCTTCCCGTCGAGCGACATCGACCTCGCCTTCGAGGTGCCCGACCACGTCTCGGCCATCGAGGTCGAGCGGACCCTCGCCGACACCGACGACCTCGTGTGGTCGGTCCGCCTGTTCGACGTGTACCGGGGTGCCCCGGTGGCGGAGGGACGGCGCAGCCTGGCCTTCGCCGTCCGGCTCCAGGCGGTGGATCGCACCCTGACCGACGCCGAGGTGGCCGAGGTGCGCAGCCGGCTCATCGCCGGCGCCGAGACCGCCTTCGGCGCCGCCCTCCGCGGCTGACGGTCCGGCCCCTCGGCGGGCCCCGCCGGGGACGGCACTACCCTGTCCCGATGATCGCCGTCGGGCCGTACGTCTTCACCGAGCAGGACGCGGCCAGGACGTTGCGCATCGGTTCCGAGCTGTTCGACCTGCTCACCCACGACCTGCCGACCGCCGCGGTCGACGCCGCGGCGCCGTTCCGGGCGCGCGCCGAGGCGGCGATCTCCGAGGGCGCCGCCGATGATCCCGACGGCGCGCTCGGCCGGCTCTGGGGCGAGTGGCGCTCGGCGATGGCCGCGGTGCGAGCCACCGGCGCGTTCGGTGGCCCGGCCATCGGCACCGCCACCGGGCTGTTCCTGGGCCAGGGTGGGGTGCCCAAGGCCCGGGCCGAGGTCCTCGAGGTCGGCTTCGACGGCGTCGTGGGCGACCGCCAGGACGACCGCCGGAACCACGGTCGGCCGTGGCAGGCGCTGTGCATCTGGTCCACCGAGTCGATCGACCACCACCGGGCCGACGGCCACCCGGTCGGTCCCGGCCTGGCGGGCGAGAACGTGTCGGTGACCGGCCTGCCCTGGGCTCGGGTCCGCCCGGGCGTCCAGCTCCAGCTCGGCGACGTCCGCGCCGAGGTGTCGGCCTACGCGGTGCCCTGCCACAAGAACGCCCGGTGGTTCCGTGACGGTCGCTTCGACGCCATGCACCACCGCCACGGGCCCCACAGCCGGGTCTACGCCACCGTGCTGGAGCCCGGCACCATCACCGCCGGCGCCCCCGTGCTGCTCGAGCCCGACGCCTGACGACCGCGCCGCACCGGCCGGCGCGGAGACGGCACCAGGGGCCGACGGCGGCGCTGCTCGGGCCCGACGCCGGCGCCGGATCAGGTCAGGAAGGCCACCACGATGGCCACCACGGCGACGGCGATGAGGGCCAGGCCGCTGAAGAAGAACAGGGCCCACGCCAGCGTCCGCTCGGCCATGTTCTCCAGGCGGGCGTTGTGGGGGTCGGCGGGGTCGTAGATGATCGTGGCCGTCTCGCCCTGGGCGGGGTGGTGGACACCGCTGGCGAGGCCCTCGTGCTCGATCACCACGCCGGTGTCGGTCTGGAACCGCCAGACGATGTGGTGGGTGGTGTCGTCGCCGGCGCCCGCGGTGGGGCGCCGCACCGAGTCGACGGCGGTGGCCGTGGCCCGGCGCCCGTCGGCCACCAGCTTGAGGACGGTGCGCCGCTGCCAGGTGCCGATGACCGTCAGGACCACCCCGGCGGCCAGGCACCCGGCCCCCAGGGTCTCGGCCATGTTGGTGGCGGCGAGCACGCCGGCCGAGAGCGGGGAGGGGTCCATCCGGGCGACGCTACCGACCCGGCACCCCACCCGCGCCACGGAGATCAGGGTCGGTCGCCTCGGCGCGGCCCGTCGGGGGCCAGGTCACGCCCGGGCGGTCACCGTCGGCGCTCGAAGTGGAACCCGGCGCCCGTGGAGAACTCGGTGAGGGTGACCTCGTCGGCCTGGCGCGCCGGTTCGCCGTCGGGGTCGATCCAGATCCGCCAGCTCGCCACCTCGTCACCGGTGACCGGGCGCCGCTCCACCCGACCGAGAGGAGCCAGGCACTGCACCGCGGCACGGAGCCCGTCGTCGCTGCCGTGGGCGAGGATGGCGGGCCAGGTGAGCCCGTCGTCCTCGGCCACGCCGGGCCCGCCCAGCGACACCAGCAGCTCGCTCCCGTCGGGCGATCGTTCGATCACCACGTCGGCGTAGGTCCGGGGGAGGAACATGGGGTGCACGGCCAGCACCGCGGCCACCCCGTCGAGGTCGGGCCCCACGCCGAGCATGGAGGCCAGGCGCTTGGTGGCCACCCCGGCGATGCCGCAGAGCTGCTTGCCGCCGATGGCGATGGCCTCTTCGCCGCTGCTGCGCTCGGCCACGTGGAGGAGGAAGCCCCGGGAGAGCAGGTGGCCCTGGAGGCAGACCTCGTCCATGATCGCCGCCAGGGTGGTCGAGGAGAAGCGCTCCATGACCAGGTCGGGATCGAGGTCGGCGGTGTAGTCGGACCAGCCGTCGTCGGTGGGCAGGCCGTCGGGCGCCACCGCGAGCGGGAGCGTGGCCGCCCGCGAGGTGGCCAGCTGCTCGGCCTGGACCGGGAAGGGGAAGGGCTCGGCGTCGTCGACGATGGTGACCGTCCAGGCGCAGTGGGGTGCCCGGTCCGCCGGGACGCGCGGCGGGCGGTGGACCGGTCGCACCTGGGCGCGGGGGTTCGACGCCATGGCGGTGGCGTCGAAGGTCGGGTCCTCGATGTCGTGGCACATGGCCTGCACGTAGTCGTCGCCCATGGGCTCCACGTCCATGAGCGCACCGCAGTGGTCCAGGTGGAACTCGCCGTGGTGGTGATCGTGGACCACGTAGCGGAAGTCCATGAACTCCGGCGGGGCGCCCACGTCGAGCTGCATCCCCTTGAAGATGGTCTCCACGCTGTCGCCCTCGAAGCCGAGGAGCCGCTGCATGCGCCTGGTGTAGACGGGGCTGGCCGCCATCCACTCGTCGATGGCGATGTCACGCATCCCGTCGCGGCCGAAGCGGCTGATGAGGTGGGGCATGCCCGAGCGGTCGATCAGGTGGCCGGCGAGCAGCAGCTCCCGAGCCAGCTCGGCCAGCTCGTCGTGGCTGCGCCCCGCGTAGGGCGAGGTGTCGGGGGTGGGGGCGGGTCCGGCCTCGGGGGACGGGGTGGCGCGGGTCGGTTCCGGGTTTGTCACGGCGTCAGACCGACCCGGCGTCGGTGTCGGCGGCCACGGCGGCGTCGCGGGCCTCGGCTGCGGCTGCCGCCTTCTCGTGGCGGGCGATCAGGTTCTCGACCTCGGTGTTGAGCTTGGCGGCGCGGGGCCAGCCGGCGTAGTGGGCGAGGAAGACCACGAGGGTGCGGAGGTCCTCGGCGTCGAGCTCGCCCAGGGTCATGGCGGCATCGAGCTGGAGGGCGGCCACGTCCTCCAGCCCCCCGCCCGCGGCCAGGCCGATGAGGACGAGGCGGCGGTCGCGGACCGACAGCTTGCCCTCGGCCCAGATCTCCCCGAAGAGGTGGTCGACCGTCTGCACCTCGAACGCCTTGGTGGGCTCGAAGTCCCACCCGTACACCTGGCGCATGAGCGCCTTGCCCCGCCCCCGCACGTCGTCGTCATCGCTCATGGTGGTTCCTCTGCGGTTCGTGGTGGGTCGGGTCAGACGGCGTCGTGGGGGACGCCGAGGGCGGCGGCCAGGCGGTCGAGCGCCAGGCGGGCGACGGGGAGGTCGATGCCGAGGTGGGTGCCGAGGCCGAGGGCGAGCTGGAGGTCCTTCTCGCCGAGGCCGCGGGCGTGGGAGAACGGCTCGTGCAGGCCGTCGGTCGGGTCCATGGGGGCCGCCGTGGCCCGCAGCATGATTGTGCCGGGTCCGCCGGTGACGGCGTCGGAGTGGCGGACGACGTCGCCGAGCCGGAGCAGGTCGACGCCGGCGGCCTCGGCCAGGGCCATGGCCTCGCCGACGGCGGCGTAGCTGGCGAAGGTGATGAGGTTGCGGGCCAGCTTGGCGCGGGTGCCGGCTCCGATCGGGCCGAGGTGGGCGACGAGGCTGGCCATGGGGGCGAAGGGTTCGCGGATGAGCGCAACGGCCTCGTCGCTGCCGCCGACCATGAGGGCCAACGTGCCGGATGCCGCACCCATGGCGCCGCCGCTGACGGGGGCGTCGACCAGGTGGACGTCGTGCTCCGCGGCGATCGCCGCCAGGCGGGCGGGGGTGTCGGCCTCCACGGTGGAGTGCACGGCCACGACGGTGCCGGGGCGGGCGGCGCGGAGGATGCCGGTGGGCCCGTCGAGCACCTCGAGCACCTGGGCGTCGTCGCGGACCATCACCGAGATGACGGTGGCCCGCTCGGCGACCTCGGCCGGAGTGGCGGCCACGTGCACGCCGCGGTCGGCGAAGGACCGCGTGGCGTCGGGGTTGGCGTCGCACACGGTCAGCCCGCCCGGCGCGTCGGTGAACCGCCGCGCCATCGGCTTCCCGATGTTCCCCAACCCGATGAACCCCACATGCGCTGCAGACTTCCGGCTGTCGTTCATCGAGCCTGCCCTTGGTTTCGGGGGTTTCGAGCGAAGCGAGCCCGGGGGGTGTGGGGGGCAGAGCTTGCGGAGCCCCCCACGACCTGTGACCGGCGGCGAAGCAGGTGGTCACAGCGAAAGCAGCCGGCCGTCAGGCCGTCGACCAGCTCGAGGAACGGAGAGAGCGTCGGGAGCGCAGCGACCAGAGCGAACGAGTGACGAGACCGTGTCACCGAAACACCTGCCCGCCGTCGACGTTGAAGATCTGACCGGTGACCCAGGAGGCCTCGTCGGACAGCAGGAAGAGGCACATGCCCACCATGTCCTCGGGCTGGCCCGGTCGCTTGAGGGCGAGGTCCTTCACGAGCGTCTTCACCATGCCCTCGCCGACCTGGTTGCGGGTGGCCGCGGTGTCGGTGGGGCCGGGGGCGATGGCGTTGATCCGGATGTTGCGGCCCCCGAGCTCGTGGGCCAGCTGCTGGGTGAGGCCGTTCACGCCCACCTTGGCCAGGCCGTAGAAGCCGGAGTAGAGCCACGCGGCGGTGGACGACTGGTTGACGATCGAGCCGCCTCCCCGGGCGGTGAGGTGCTCGTAGCAGGCCCGCGTGCAGAGCAGTGCGCCGTTCATGTTCACGCCCATGAAGCGCTGGTAGTAGTCCCAGTCGACGGTGAGGAGGAGGTCGAACTCCATCCCGCCGTAGATGGCGGCGTTGTTGACCAGGTGGTCGATGCCGCCGAAGTGCTCGACGGTCGTCTCGGCCATCGCCCTGGTCGACTCGGGCGAGCCGACGTCGACCTTCACGAAGAGGGCCGCGCCGCCCCCGGCCTCGCTGATGGAGGCCGCGGTGGCCTCCCCCTTGGCCTCGTCGAGGTCGGCGACGACCACGTTGGCCCCCTCGGCGGCCAGCGCCCGGGCGTAGGCCTCGCCGATGCCACCGGCGGCCCCGGTGACGATCGCCACCTTGTCGTCGAAGCGTCCCATGTCTCGTTCCCCTTGCGTGCTGGTCGTGAAGTCGGTGTGCGGTCGTGCTGACGGTCGAACCGGGCTGGGATCGGGTCGCTCCTGCGACCGTCCTCCAGCCCGTTCGGGGTCGGGGGTCGGCGGGTCAGAGGCCCACGGCGACGGACTTGGCCTCGAGGTACTCCTCGAAGCCGAGGACGCCGGACTCGCGCCCGATGCCGGAGGCCTTGTAGCCGCCGAAGGGCACGTCGCCCCCGTACCAGACGCCGCCGTTGACGCCCATGGTGCCGGTGCGCACCTTGCGGGCGACGGCCCAGGCCCGGTCGAGATCGGCGCTCTGGACCGCCCCGGACAGGCCGTAGGGCGAGTCGTTGGCGATGCGGACGGCGTCGTCGTCCCCGTCGTGGGGGATGATCGTGAGCACCGGCCCGAAGATCTCCTCCCGGGCGACGCGCGCCGAGTTGTCGAGGCCCACCACGAGGGTGGGCTCGATGTAGAAGCCCCGGTCGTGGTCGGCCGGGCGCCCGCCGCCGGTGGCGAACGAGCCGCCCTCCTGCACGGCGAGGCGGAGGTACTCCTCCACCCGGTCCCGCTGGCGGGCCGAGATCAGGGGGCCGCAGACGGTGCCGCTGTCCTGCGGGTCGCCGGCGCCGAGCATGGCCATGGTGGCCGCGGTGGCCTCCACGGCCTCGTCGTAGCGCGCCCGGGGCACCAGCAGGCGGGTGGTGATGGCGCACCCCTGCCCGGCGTGGGTGCAGGCGGTGAAGGCGGCCAGGCCGGTGGCCCCGGCCAGGTCGGCGTCGTCGAGGACGATGAACGCCGACTTGCCGCCCAGCTCGAGGAACACCTTCTTCAGGGTCTCGGCGGCGGACGCCATCACCTTGCGGCCGGTGGCGGTGGAGCCGGTGAAGCTCACCAGGTCGACCCGGGGGTCGCTGGCGAGCATCGCCCCGATGGCGTGGTCCGACGAGCTCACCACGTTGAACACGCCCGGCGGCAGGTCGGTCTCCTCGGCCGCGATGCGGGCGAGGGCGGCGGCCACCCAGGGGGTGTCGGGCGGTGGCTTGAGCACCACGGTGCAGCCTGCCGCCATCGCCGGGCCGACCTTGGCCAGGTTGATCTGGTTGGGGAAGTTCCACGGGGTGATGGCGCCGACCACGCCGGCCGGCTCGCGGAGCAGGTAGCGGTGGCTGGGCACGCCGGCGGGCGTGGCCGCGCCGAGGTCTCGCTCCCACTCGTAGGACTCGGCCAGGTCGGCCACGTAGCCGAGGTCGGCGATGGGGGCCTCGAGCTGGGCGAAGGTCGTCAGGAAGCGGGGGGCGCCGACCTCGGCGATGGTGAGCTCCCGGAGCTCCTCCACGTGGGCCAGCATGCCGTCGCGCAGCTGGCGGAGGCAGCGGGCGCGGAACGCGGGGTCGGTGGACCAGCCGCCGTCGTCGAAGGCCCGGCGGGCCGCGCCGATGGCGGCGTCGAGGTCCTCGGCCGTGCCGTCGGCGGCGTCGCCCAGCACCTCCTCGGTGGCCGGGTTCACCGTCTCGAAGGTGCTGCCCGCCGAGGACGGCACCAGCTTGCCGTCGATGAGGTTGACGGCGAGGCCGTCGGTGAAGGCTCCGCTCACGAGGTCGCGTCCCAGAGCCCGACCGGCGTGTCGGCGAGCAGGTAGTGGCCGGGCAGCTGGCCGGGCTTGAGGGAGCGGTTCATGCGCTCGGTCATGCCCTCCGACAGCTTGCCGTCGGTGATCATCTCGAGGAACACCGCGGCGGCGTTGCCGAAGTCGAACCAGTCGCGCTGCCAGGACCACTGGAAGTTGCCGCCGTAGCGGAACCAGCTCCCGCCGATCCCGGCCACCTCGTAGTGGGTGCCGTCCTCGCGGACGGCGTCGGCCACCTGGCGCCAGAAGCCGACCACGTGGCCCTTGACCTCGTCGATCACCACCTCCTGGTAGGGGTACTCCCACCCGCCGAGGCCGCCCATCTCCAGCCCGAGGGCGATGTCGCGGATCTCATCACGGCCCACGGCCATGAAGTTCTCCTTGGGCCCGTAGTTCCAGCCGTAGGTGGCGTCTTCGGTGTACAGGTCGGCGAGCGGCGCCCAGTCGTTGGCCGCCTCCACGTCGCGGTTGGCCTGGAGCCAGCGCTCCACCATCTCTTCGAGCTCGGCACGGGGGTATCCAGCCATCAGTTGCGTCCTTCTGGTCGAGGGTGTGTGGGGTCCTGCGACCGGGAGCGGCGACAGGTGGGGCGGGTGGGCGGAGGGATCACGACGGGTCGTCGTCGTCCTCGACGATCGACAGGGCGTGGGTGGGGCAGAAGGTGACGGCCGCCTGGGCGGCGGTCCGGGCGTCGTCGGGCGGGCGCTGGTCGAGGACCGTCAGGTCGCCCTTCTTCGAGACCGAGAACAGCTCGGGGGCCTCGCCCTCGCAGACGGCGTGGCCCTGGCACAGGTCGCGGTCGACGGCGATGCGCCAACCGCTCGTGCGGGTCTGGGCCGGCTCGGTCGGGACCTCGTGCCCGGTGGCGCCCGTCCCGGGGGCGCCGCCGGCGGCCGGCGCGGCACCGGGAGCGGGCGTGCGCCGCCGGTAGGTGGCCAGGCACGGCTGGGCCAGCTGGACGACCATCTTGGAGTGGTCGTTGTGGTAGCTGTCGAGCGGCTGGGCGGCCTCGATGGTCCAGTCCTTGAGGAGCACCGAGAAGATGGCCTTGAGCTGCATCATGGCGAACTGGGCGCCGACGCAGCGGTGGCGGCCGGCGCCGAAGGGGATCCAGTTCCACGGGTTGGCGACGTCGGCCCCCGGGTCCTCGAGGTAGCGGGCCGGCCGGAACGCGTCACCGTCGCCGAAGGCCTCGGGCAGGCGGTTCGACACCGCCGGGCTGGCGCCGACCATCTTGCCGGCGGCGATGTGCACGCCACCGACGTCGAGGTCGACGTTGGCCACCCGCAGGAGCAGGATCAGCGGCGGGTGGAGGCGCAGCGCCTCCTTGATGGCGCTCTCGAGCCGGGGCATGGCGCGCAGCGCCTGGTAGCTCACCTCGGCGCCGTCGGCGTAGAGCTCGTCGAGCTCGGCCACCACGGCGGCCATCTCCTCCGGGTGGCGGAGCAGCTCGATGAGCGTCCACGCCGCGGTGCCGGACGTGGGGTGGTGCCCGGCGAACAGCATGGAGATGAACATCCCGGTGACCATGTCGGCGTCGAAGCGAGGGTCGCCGTCGTCGCCGGCGATCGACATGAGCACGTCGAGCAGGTCCCGGTCCTCGCGCTCGATCGGTGTGGTGTCGGCCTGGCGCTGGTCCATGATCGCCTGGATGAGCGCCAC
>JBBRFU010000078.1:0-17031 GCA_038241315.1 Acidimicrobiales bacterium
AGGGAGTTGGCCACCGCCTTGGCGATCAGGGTCTTGCCGCAGCCGGGCGGGCCGTACAACAAGATGCCCTTGGGCGCCGGCAGCTTGTGCTCGGCGAACAGCTCGGCGTGCACGAAGGGCAGCTCCACGGCGTCGGCGATCTGCTCGATCTGGCCGTCGAGGCCGCCGACGTCGTCGTAGGAGACGTCGGGCACCTCCTCGAGGACCAGCTCCTCGACCTCGGGGCGGGCCAGCTTCTCGATCAGCAGGCCCGATCGGCTGTCCATCAAGACGGTGTCACCGGCGCGGATGCCCACGGCGCGGAGCTCGTCGGACAGCTCGCACACCCGCTCCTCGTCGGCGCGGCCGATGATGAGGGCGCGGCCGTTGCCCATCGAGTCCTTCACCGTGACGACCTCGCCGGTGCGGTCGTTGGACCGGGAGAGGATGACGCTGAACGACTCGTTGAGCGCCACCTCGTCGCCCTGGCTGAGCTGGTCGACCAGCTCGGGCATGACGGCGACGCGCATCTTGCGGCCGCCGGAGTGCACGTCGACCGTGCCGTCGTCGTTGGCGCCGAGGACGGTGCCGTAGGCGGCCGGCGGCTGGGTGAGCTTCTCGACCTCCTCGCGGAGCGCGGCGATGTGGTCTCGCGCCTCCCGGAGGGTGTAGGTGAGCTTCTCGTTCTGGCTGACCGCCTGCTGCAGCTGGCCCTTGGTCTCGAGGAGGCGCTCCTCCAGGGTCCGGACCCGCTTGGGCGCGTCCTGGAGCCGCCGGCGGAGCGTGACCACCTCGTCCTCGAGGGCGCCCGCCGCGTCGCGGAGCTCCTCGAGCTCGGCCTCCTGGTCGGTCAACCGCTGCTGGAACTCGTCGGTGCTGACGGGAACCACCTCCTCCCGGGTCGGGTGGGGCCCTCGCGACGAGGGTGCCGCAGGGCCTCGTCGCCGACGCTACCCGGTCGTACGCGGCGATCGGCGCGCCCCCGTCGGACGTTCACGTTCCGGCAACACCAGCCGATGGAGGGGCCGCGATCCGCGTGACCGACGACCTCGGAGGGCATGCCGCACCGGTTCCGGGCGCCAGATGGTGTCCGCTACCATTCGGGCCACGGCTCGACGGCCATCCACGCACGGGTGGCGCCATCCGACGAAAGAGGCAACCGCACCATGAAGGTCTGGATCGACCAGGATCTCTGCACCGGCGACGGGCTCTGCGAAGAGATCGCGCCCGATGTGTTCACGCTCCTCGACGACGGCCTCGCCTACGTCAAGGAAGGGGCGAAGGTCTACTCCGACCCGGGGGGCCCCGAGGGCCTCGCCGTCGTCCCCGCCGGTCAGGAAGAGGCCACGATCGAGTCCGCCGAGGAGTGCCCCGGCGAGTGCATCTTCATCGAGCTCTGAGCTCGACCGCGTTCGGTGTCGATGGGGCCCTCCGGGGCCCCATCGGCCGTTTTGGGCCGGCCCCTCCCGATGTCGTCGGCCCCGTTGCCGTCGCTCCGTCGGACCGACGCTGATCCTCACCGTCAGGTGAGGCACCCGCCGGCCGTCACCTCGGTCGGGGTCACGCGGTCGAGCACCGCCCGCAGCTCCGCGGTGGTCAGCGCGTAGGCCACCCCGTCGCGGTCCGGGGCGATGGCGAAGGCGACGCCCACCACCGCCCCCTCCGGCGACACCAGCGCCGAGCCGGAGTCCCCGGGCCGCAGGGCGGCCGCCAGCACCAGCACCTCTCGTTCCACGCGGGACCGGTCGTAGATGTCGGTGCCCGTGGCCCGCACCCGCTCCCCCACCTCGAACGGCGCCAGGCGGAGCGGCCCGCCCCCCGGGCGGCCGAAGACCGCGCCGCGGTCCCCGGCATCGGCGCCGTCGAGCGGCAAGGCCGGGCGATCCAGGCCCTCGACCTGCAGCACGGCGAGGTCGAGCGCCGGGTCGAAGGCGACCACCCGTCCACGACGGCGCCGTCCGTCGGGCGTCTCCACCTCGGTGGCGACCTCACCGGCCACCACGTGGGCGTTGGTGGCCACCAGGTCGGGGCCGACCACGAAGCCGCTCCCCTCCTGGATGCGCCCGCAGGCTTCGCCGGAGACGAGGACGGTGGAGGCGGCCACCTGATCGGCGACCGCCTGGTCGAGCCCGCTGGCCGCCGGCGGCGGGCCGAGCTCGGGGGTGGGCCGGAGCGCGTCGAAGACCTGCGGGTACCGGTCGCCGAGGAGCTGGCGCACGCTGCGCGTGGCGTCGGGAGCGTCGGGGAAGGCGCCCTCGATGGCGCGGGCGACCGCCGAGCCCCGGGCCTGGCGGGCGGGCCAGTCCGGCGTGTCGGCCATGGCCGGCACCACCAGCCAGACGATCACGGCCACCCCGACCACGCCGGCCACGGCACCCACCGCGGCGTCGACGCGCCGGAGCGGTCCCGGCGGGATGACGAGGTGCAGCCGGGCCCCCACGAACAGGCCGAGCGCCTGGCCCACCAGGCCCCCGCCCACCACGACCGCCGCGGCCACGAACACCAGGTCGGTGCTCCCGACCCGGCCGTCGAGGCGTTCGATCACGTCGGGGAGCCAGAGGCTGGCGGCCACGATGCCGGCGAGCATCCCGAGCCACGACACCACCCGGGCCACGAACCCGAGCCGGTAGCCGCCCACCGCCGCGGCCACGGCCAGGGCGGCGATGAGGAGGTCGAGGCCGTTCACCGTGCCCCCGGTCAGGACGGGAGCAGGCGGGCGTGGGTGAGGAAGCCGGTGTGGGCCACCATGCGGTGGTCGGGGCGCACGGAGGTGCCGTCGATGTTCCAGCCGCGCTGGAGGATCTCGAGCGTCTCGGCGAGCTCGAACCCGCTCTCCACGAACCGCTCCCGGAGCTGCACGGCCTGGATGATGGTGGGCGTGTAGGCCACCAGGATCCCGCCCGGTCGGAGCGCGGCCTCGGCGTGCGGCACCACCAGCCAGGGCTCGGGCAGGTCCAAGACGATGCGGTCGAAGCCGTGCTCGTCGATGCCCTCGTAGCAGTCGCGCTCTTGGACCGCGTAGTGCTCGGTGAGCGCCACCCCGCCGAACGCCGTCACGTTCTTCACGGCCCGGGAGGCGAAGTCGGCCCGGATCTCGTAGCCGGTCACGTGGGCGCCGGCCCGGAGCAGGGTCATGGAGAGGGCGCCCGAGCCCACCCCCGACTCCAGCACGCGAGCGCCGGGGAAGATGTCGGCCAGCATCAGGATCGGCCCGAGGTCCTTCGGGTAGATCACCTGGGCCCCGCGGGGCATCTTGAGGACGAAGTCGCTCAGGGTGGGCCGGAAGGCGGTGAAGGTGGCGCCCCGCGTGGAGCGCAGCGGGCTGCCCTCGGGTCGGCCGATGATGTCGTCGTGGGGCACGAACCCGGAGTGCGTGTGGAACTCCCCACCCTCGGCCAGGGTCACGAGGTAGCGCCGCTTCTTGCGGTCGATGAGCAGGATCTGCTCCTCGGCCCGGAAGGTCCGGTCGGGCAGGCCGTCGGCCGGGGCGGTCGGGGCGACGGCGGGCTCGCTCACGGGCATCGCGTCCGCGGACGGCTCGCGGTCGACCGCCTCGCGCTCGGCCACCTCCGGCGCGGCCGGCTCGTGCTCGATCTCGAGCTGCGCACCGAGGTCGGGGTCGGTGGGGGCGTCGGTGGTCTCGTCCATGGTGGCGGGGGTCGTTTCGTCGGGGGGCTCGGGGACGGAGGCGCTCACGCGTCGACCCGCTTGCCCTTGATGGTGAGGTGGACGGGCTCGGCCCCGGCCGTCTTCTCGAGCAGGCGGCAGAAGGCGCACGTGCCCGAGGTGGTGGGGACGCCGCAGCGATCGCAGGAGGCGGTGTCGCCGGCCTCGTCGTGGGCCGGCGCGGCGTCGGCGAAGCGGTCCACCGCCCGGGCCAGGAACCCGAAGTAGAAGGCCTGCTTGGACCCGGGCGAGCGGGCCTCGATCTCGTTGAGCGCCTCCTTGTATCCGATGTGCTTGTTGCCGACCGCCATCGGGCACTCCTCCACGACGTAGTCGATGCCGCGGAGCACGCAGTAGGCGGCCGTCTCCCGCTCGCCGAGCCGCACGAGCGGCTTGACCTTGCGGGGGAACCCGGGCCGGGCGGGCAGCACGGGCAGCTGGCGGGCGAGGTACTCCGCCTGCCACCGCAGCGTGTTGCCGAAGAGCACCGCGGCCTCGTCGTCGAGGTTGTGGCCCGTGGCCACCGCGTCGTAGCCGCCGTCGAGCGCGGCCTTGTCGAAGAGGTGGCGCTTCGAGAGCCCGCACGCCGAGCACGGCACCCGGCGGGTGACCGCGGCGGCGGTGGGGACGTCGTAGCCGTAGTCCTCCCGGAGGTCGACCTGGTGCAGCGTGAGCCCGCGCTCGGCGGCGAAGGCGCGCACCCGATCACCGGACCGGTCGCTGTAGCCACCGATGCCCAGGCCCACGTAGAAGCCGTCGGCCTGGTAGCCGAGGGCGATGAGCAGGTCCCAGAGGGCCAGGCTGTCCTTGCCGCCCGACACCGCCACCAGCACCCGATCGGTCGGCGCGAACATGGCGAAGGTGTCGATGGCCTTCTGGGTCTGGTCCCGCACCAGCTTCACGAAGTGGTCCGAGCAGAAGTTGGCGTTGTGGCGCCGGATGTCGATGACCGCCGGCTCCTTGCAGACCTTGCACTTCACGCTGCGCCGCCCGAGATGACCGGGCGGATCTCCACCTCGTCGTCGGCGCCCAGCAGGGCGTCGCCGGGCACCAGCGTGCCGCCGCGGATGACCAGGACGGACTCGCGGTTCAGCTCGAGGTCCTGCAGGAGGGCGACGATGCTCTTGGGGCCCTCGATCTCGAGCGTCCGGTTCGGGTTGCGGAGGTTCACCTTCACCCCTCCATCCTGCCCGCTGGCGGCGCGGGGACCGTCGTCGGCCCTGCGGCGCGGAGCACCCGTGGCGACCGGGATCGAGCCCCTGGCCCGCTCAGCGACGGCTGCGCCGGCGGGCCCGGCCCGCGGCGGGAGCCGCCGTGGCCGCCACCTGGTCCAGCGTGGCCCGCCCGTTGGCGATGACCACCCGCTGACCCGGCTTCAGCTCCTCCGACAGCAGCACCTCGGACTGGCGGGCGGCCAGCCGGCGCACCGTGCGGAGCGTCCAGAGGCCGGTGCCGACGTAGAGCCAGCCCTTGCTCCCCCCGAAGACGCCACGCGCGACGCCCATGCGCTCGGCGGTGCGGAGCCACCCGCCCTGGCGTCCTCTCGACAGCCGACCGGCCATCAGAAGCGCCGGACCTCGATGACGGTGGTCTTCTTGCGACCACGACTCCGGCCGAAGAGGAACACCCCGAGGACCACGGCCACCGCGACCACCGCGCCGATGGTGATGGCCGTGCTCTTGGCCGCCTCGGCCCGGTCCTCGACGTCGCCGGTGAGCTCGCGGAACTTGGCCTCGAGGTCGTCCCTGGTGATCTTGTCGTCTCGCGTGCTCTGGTCCTGCTCGGCCACGGGCCGGCCTCCCTTGGTGTCGGCGGGGGTCACGGGCGGGCGCCGGTGGTCCGGCTGGGCTTGGTGATGGCCCGGTACGAGAGGCCCACGATCACGGTGCTGACCACGAGGGCCACGAGGTACGGCACGAAGTTCCAGCTCCCCGTGAGGTGGCTTCCCGTCTCGGTCTGCAGGCCACGCAGGATCGCCAGCACCGCGAAGAGGGTGCCGAGGCCGAGCAGTGCGGCGCCGGCCACGCCGTAGCCGAGGAACCGGCCGATCGACTTCAGCGGGTCGATCGTCTCCTGCTTGGCGTAGTCGCGCACCAGCTGCCACAGGTCGCTGATCACCTCCGCCGTGCCCTTGTCCTCTGGGGGGTTCGCACCGCTGGGTGCCACGTCGCCTCCTGGCGGTCCGGGGATCGAGAACCTTCCTACCTGCCCTTTCGCGACCGTGCAAGAACGGTCGGGCGGAGGATCAGGCCTGGGACAGGCGGGCTCGACACACCTGCTCCTCCTCGTCGAGCAGCCCGTCGAGGACCGCCAGGCGGTCGGCGATGTCGGCGGCGGCGAGGAGGCGCTGCCGGTCGAGGTCGCCCAACGGCGACAGCCCGACCAGTCGGTGGCTGGCCAGGGAGGGGTCGTCGACGGCGGGGTCCACGCTCAGGTCGACGGTGGCCGCGGGGCCGGGCTCGCCCAGCTCGGTGCGCAGGGCCAGGACCCGCCGGAGGCGCGCCGCCGCGGCGTCGAACAGCTCGCCGGTGCCGGATCGGGCCGGCGGATCGGGCCACTCGGTGACCTCGGCCAGGGGGTGCGGGTCGTCGGGCAGCCAGGCGTCGACCCGGAACCGGGCCATGCCGAGCGCCACCACCGCCCACCGCCCGTCGGGTGCCTGCTGCGCCTCGACGATGCGGGCTCGGGTGCCGACCTCGGTGCGCTGGTCCTGGCCACCGACCTCGCTCCCGCGGGAGATCAGCACCACGCCGAAGTCCTCGTCGAGCGCGAGGCAGCGGTCGACCAGGGCCCGGTACCGGTCCTCGAACACGTGCAGCGGGAGCACGGCCCCCGGCAGGAGGACGGACTGGAGGGGGAACATGGCGAGGGTGCCCACCTGGCCAGCGTAGGGACCGACCGGGGCGACGAGGCCGTCGGCGCCGGTGGCCGGACAGGGCGCGGTGGTGCCGGCCAGCACCGCGGCCAGCAGCTCGAGGGTGTTGCGCACGTCGGACGACACCAGCTCGGCGTTGGCCACGTAGGCGAAGGTGGCGCTGGCCTCTTGGGGGAGGGCCACGTAGCCGGCCAGCGAGGTGACGCCGTTGAGCGAGCCCGTCTTCGCCCGCATCCGCCCCGCCACGGGCGGCTCCCGGAACCGGGCGGCCAGCGTGCCGGTCTCGCCCGCCACCGGGAGGGAGGGCCCGAGGGCCCCGTCGGGGCCCCCGGTGGCCTCGAGGATCGTGGCCAGGCCGTCGCAGGTGACCCGGTTGCCCGGATCCAGGCCGGAGCCGTCGACCACGGTGAGCCCGGCCGGGTCCACGCCCAGCTCCACGGCTTCCTCGACGATGCGGGCCGTGCCGGCCGCGGTGGTGCCGGGTGGGCCGGCGAGGTGCCCGAGCTCCTTGGTGAGCAGCTCGGCGATCTGGTTGTCGCTCCGCAGGAGCATCTGCCCCACCAGGGTGGCCAGCTTCGCCGACCGGCCCACGGCCAGGTCGACCGCGCCGGCCGGTGCCGGGCCGGCGCCGGCCAGGAGGGCGCCGTCGACCACGACCCCCCGGCTGGCGAGCCGCTGGGTGAGGGCGCGCGCGGCATCGGCGGGTGGGTCGGCGGATCGGTCCCGCACCCGGGCCGCGTCCGGCTCCTCGGGCGGCACGGGACGCAGGACGTAGCCGTCGTCGACCGTGAGGGCGCTGAGCGGGCCGCTCTGGCCCTGCGCCGTGTACCGCTCGGGCCACGACGGCACGGTGCGCACCGCGTCGTACCGGGACTCGTCGCCCACCACCCGGCCGGTGACGCGCCGCACGCCGGCGGCCACCACCTCGTCGGCCAGCGCGTCGAGCGAGGTGGTGGGCTGGTCGGCGCCGATCCGCCGGACCAGCCGGTACTCGTCGGTGACGAGCGTGGGGTCTCCCCCGCCCACCAGGGCCAGGTCGCCGGTGACCACCCCGTCGACCGGCGCGGCCCCCACGACGCGCGTCTCGAGGCGGCGCTCACCGCCGAGCTGCGCCAGCGCGGCGGTGGCGGTGAGGAGCTTCAGCGTGGAGGCCGGGACCACGGGCGTGGTGGCCGACCGTTCGTAGGCCGTCTCGCCCTCGATGGCGACCGAGAGGCAGCTATCGGGCGGGGACGCGGCCATGATCGCGTCGAGGTCGCGGACCAGGTCCGGGTCGGGGGCGGTGTCCTCCGTGGCGGGGGCCGCCTGCGCCGCACCGAGCGGCCGGGCCGGCGACGCGCCGACGGCCCAGGTGGGCACCACGGCGGGGGCGAGGAGGAGCGCGGCCGCCCCGGCGACCGCGAGGAGCCGACCGCGGCGGCGGGGTGCGGACGAGATGGGCACGACCTCAGGCGGAGCCGTGCGGCGCCAGCCCGCGGGCCTGGCGCCAGCGGGCGTGCTCCCAGGCGTGGGCGAGGGCGGTCACGGCCCGGTTGGCCGAGGGGTAGCAGAGCCGGCCGGTGGCGCGGACGGTGGCCGGGCCGGCGTTGTCGGGGTCGGCGACGGCGAGCTCGGTGGCGAGCAGGATGGGCTTGCCGGTGGCGTCGGAGATGTCGGCCGCAGCCTGGGCGAAGCGGGCGTCCTGGCGCTCGTGGTACGCCACGATGCGCTCGATCCCGTGGTCGGGGTAGAAGGGCCCGCTGCGCATGAGCCGGGCCTGGTTGGCCTGGATGCCGAGGCCGAGCTGGATCACGGCGTCGACGTCGGGGTGCGAGGCGATCATCTCGAGGACCTCGGGGATGGTGTCGCGGGTCTCGCCGCCGGCCAGGTCGACCGGGTTGTTGCGGCTCCACCGCGGCGGCAGCTTGGTGTCGATCAGGGCCAGCAGGTCCTCGGGCAGCTCGAGCAGCTCGAGCGGGCTGGCGGTGATGGCATCGGCACAGACGACGCCCCAGCCTCCGGCGGTGGTCATGACCACCACGCGAGGGCCGGTGGGCATGGGTTGGGTGGCGAAGGTGGCGGCGGCCTCGAAGGCCTCTTCCACGGTGGCGGCGCGGGTGATGCCGGCCTGGCGGCAGGCGCCGTCGAACACGCGGTCGTCGGTGGCGAGCGAGCCGGTGTGGCTGGCCGCGGCCCGCTGCCCGCCGGCGGTGGCACCGCCCTTCACCAGCACGAGGGGCTTGCGGGCGGTGACCGAGGCCATGCGCTCGAGGAAGCGGCGCCCGTCGGGCACGCCCTCCACGTAGGCGAGGCCCACCGCGGTGGCGGGGTCGTCGGCGTAGAAGTCGAGGAAGTCGGCCACGGTGACCGCGGCGGCGTTGCCGGCGGAGACGGCCCGGCTGATGCCCACGCCGGTCTGCACCGCGTAGTTCTGGAACGACGACACGAAGTTGCCCGACTGCGAGGCCACCCCGATGCGGCCGGCGGGCGGGTACGGGGCGACGATCTGGGCACAGAGCTTCGACGGGGTCGACACCACGCCCTGGCCGTTGGGCCCGGCCAGGAGGATGCCCAGCTCGTCGCACAGCGCCACCAGCTCGGCCTGCGCGGCCACGCCGTCGGGCCCGGCCTCGCCGTAGCCGGCCGAGGTCACGAACGCCGCGGTGACGCCCTTGGCGGCCGCGGCGCGCAGCAGGTCGGGGTTCACCGACGCCGGGGTGCACACGAACACCAGGTCATAGGTGTCGGCGGGCAGCTCGGCGAGGTCGGCCACCGTCTCGATGCCCAGCACCTCGGCCCGGTCCCGGTTGGTGGCCGCCACCGCCCCCTCGTAGCCCGCCGCCAAGATGTTGTGGAGGCTCACGAACCCGAACTTGCCCGGGTGGCTCGAGGCGCCCGCCACCACCACGCCCTTGGGATCGAACAGGGCCCGGAACCCCGACGCCACCGGGGTGGCCACCGCGGGGGTGGCCGCACGCGTGGTGGCGACGTCGGGGTCGAGCTCCACCAGCGCGTCGACGGCGATCGGGCGACCGTCGACCACGATCAGCGGGTTGAGGTCGGCGGCCACGATCGTGGGGTCGGCCTCGGCCGCGGCCGACAGGCCCAGCAGCACCGCCACCAGCGCCTCGCGGTCGACGGCCGGCTCCCCACGGAACTCGCCGAGCAGGGCCTGGGTGGCCAGGCCGTCGATCATCTCCGCGGCGTCGACCGCGCTGATCGGCACCGGGCGCACCGACACGTCGGCGACCGCCTCGGCCAGGATGCCGCCGACCCCGACCATCACGGTGGTGCCGAACGCCGGATCGGTGGACAGCCCGGCGATGAGCTCGCGGTTGCCCTTCAGCATCGGCGCCACCAGCAACCCGACCTCCCCGTCGGCGGGTGTCGCCTTGGCCAGCAGCTCGGTGGCCGCGGCTGCCACCGCATCGGCGTCGGCGAGCGCCAGCCGCACCAGGCCCCGCTCGGTCTTGTGGGCGATGGCGTCGCCGTTGAGCTTCACCACCACCGGGAGCCCGACCTCGGCGGCCGCCGCCACCGCCTCGTCCGCGGTGGCCACCACGCGCTCAGGCGCGAACGCCACCCCGTGCGCCGCCAGCAGCACCTTGGAATCGGCTTCGCTCAGGGTCCGTGCAGACATGGTCGACGACTGTACGCCGGGCCACCTGCTCCCCCGGTCACCACCAGGACCGGATCAGCCCCGGTTCGAGGCCGGTTCGAGGCCGGATGGAGCGAGCGAGCCCGGCGAATCGACGTCGAATCGCCGCCGACCGCTTTCGGACTGACCGCCGGCCGTCAGGGGGCCGTGGGCGAGAGGGCCACGTGGAAGAGGTTGCGGATGTGCTTGAGGCGGGCCTCGATGGCGTCCGGGGCGAGCGGGTCGTCGGCCAGGAGTCCCTCGAGGAACGGGATGTCGCTGAAGTAGCTGAACATCACGCTGTAGCCGGTGAGGAGCAGCTGCTCGGTGTCGACCCGGCGGAACCGGCCGGCCTCGATCTCCCGCTCGAACCACCCCATGGCCCGCTGCAGGAACGGGCGCAGGGCGGCGCCGAGGTCGATGCCGAGGTTGGCGCCGCCGTCGAGCGCCTCGCGCCGCACGATGCGCACGAACTCCGGGTTCTCCTGGAAGAACTGGAACCCCGTGGTGATGACCGAGTCGACCTGCTGCCACCCCTGGCGGTCCTCGCCGACGGCGTCCTCCACCCGTGCGCCCCACTCGGCCAGGCTGATGCGGAAGACCTCGGCGTACACCGCCTCCTTCGACGGGAAGTGGTGCAGGAGGCTGGGCCGGCGGATGCCCACGGCCTCGGCGATGACGTTCAGCGAGGTGCCCTCGTAGCCGTGCTCGGCGAAGCAGCGGCGCGCCTCCACGACGATCGCGTCGCGGGTCGAGAGCACTGGTTCAGCGGCCGCCATCGTCGAAGAGCCTACGCCGGGACCTGGGCGACGCCCCTCCGACACCCCGATGCCCGGCGCACCGCCGGGGCCGGGTCCCCGATCGGACGGGCCCGATCAGGCCACGCGCCCGCCGCCGAGCCAGGTGGCGCAGCAGGTGCCGTCGGCGTCGAGGGCGGCCAGGTCGGCGCGGGCGCCGGGCGCGATCCGGCCCAGGTCGGGCCGCCCGACCAGGTCGGCCGGGGTGGTGGCGGCGGCGTGGACCGCACCCACCAGGTCGGTGGCGCCCCAGGCCACCACGTTGGCGACGGCGCGGTCGAGGGTGAGGGAGCTGCCCGCGAGCGTCCCGTCGGCCAGGCGGGGGGCCCTGCCGTCGTGCTCGATGTCCACGGTGGCGAGGCTGCCGGCGCGCCAGCCCACCGCATCGGTGACGAGGGCGATGCCCGCCGGGCCCTTGACGCGGAACGCCAGGCGCACCAGATCGGGGTGGACGTGGACGCCGTCGGCGATGAGCCCGGCGACCACGCCGTCGGCCAGGAGGGCGGCCGCCGCCACGCCCGGCGCACGGTGCTCCAGGCCCGACATGGCGTTGAACAGGTGGGTCACCATGGCGGCCCCCGCCACGAAGGCGCGCCCGGTCACGTCGGCCGACGCGCCCGAGTGGCCCACCGACGCCACCACGCCCCGACGCCGGGCCCAGGCCCACAGCTCGTCGGCCCCCTCGCACTCCGGTGCCGCGGTGACGATCGCGACGTGGGCCGGCAGCTCGTCGAGCCAGCCCCGATCGACGCCCCGGAGGAGCTCCCGTCGGTGGGCACCGGGCCGATCCCCGAGGAAGGGCCCCTCGAGGTGGGCGCCGAGGATCTCGGGGTGTCGGCCGGTGCGGTCCGCCGCCGCGCCGATGCGAGCCAGCGGCCCGGCGTACGACGCCAGCGGCGCGGTCACCAAGGTCGGGCACCAGGCGGTGACGCCCTGGGCGAGCAGCGCCTCGTCGAGACGGTCCCAGGCCCCGTCTCGGGCCCCGGCCACGTCGACGTCGTCGATGCCGTTCACCTGCAGGTCGACCAGGCCCGGCACGAGGGTGTGGTGCTCGAAGGGCCCCGCGGCGCGCCGGACGGCCACCACCCGGCCGCGATCGTCGACCTCCACGGCCGCGTCGTGCTCGATCCGGTCGGGCAGGACCACCTGGGAGGCAGCGACGGCGGGCACCGCCCGACGCTACCGGCGACCGATCCCCGACAGCCCCGCTCCCCGATCCGCCCGCGCCGCACCCACCCCGAACCGGGCGGCGATCCGGCCGCCCCCCACGACCACCTCCCGGCCCGCTTCGGGCAGTCGGGGGCGGCGGGGGCCAGCCGGTACCGTCGGGCCATGGACATGAACATCGTCGCTGCTGTGTTCATGGAGAACATCGAGCTGCGCCCCGCACCCGGGCCCTCCACCCGCATCGACCTCACGGGCGTGCACTTCTCCATGGCCGCCCCCTCCCCGGTGCCGGTCACCGTGGAGCCCCACCTCGTGGTCCTCGTGCGCTGCCCGCCCGACGGCAAGGGCGAGGGCGCCCTCGAGGCCGTCTACAAGCGGGACGGCGAGCAGGTGGCGCGCAACGTGCAACCACTGGTGGTCGAGCCCGGCAAGTTCGCCTACCGGCTGGTGCGGGCCGAGCTGGAGTTCGACGACTACGGCACCGTGGAGGTCGAGGTCCGCATCGACCACGGGCCCATCACGACCGTCCCCTACACGCTGTTGCCGCCGGCGCCGGTCTGAGCCTGCGATGGCCTTCGCCGCCGCCATCTCCGAGCACCCGCTCGCCACCCACGCCGTCGGCGAGGTGGTCGGGCAGGTCCTGGAGGAGCTCGGGGAGGCCCCGGACCTGGCGGTCCTGTTCGTCACCGGCGCGTTCGCCGGGGCCACCGAGGACCTGGCCAGCGCGGTGCGCACCCTGCTGCGGCCCGGCGCGTTCGTGGGCGCCACCGCCGTGTCGGTGCTCGCCGGCGACCGGGAGGTGGAGGACCGCCCCGCCGTGGTGCTCTTCGCGGCCACCTGGGGCGGTCGGCTGCGGGTGGGGGCCCACGGGCTCAAGACCGTCCGGTTCGAGGCGGAGCGAGAGGACGACGGGTGGCGGCTCACCGGCACCGACGACGTGGCCGTCGACGGCGCCACGCTGGTCCTGCTGGCCGACCCCTTCTCGTTCCCGGTGGACGCCTTCGTGGCCGAGCTCGCCCTGCGGGCCCCCGGCCTGGCGGTGGTCGGCGGGCTCGCCTCCGCGGCACGGGGCCCCGGCGGCAACCGGCTCGTGGCCGACGACCTCGTGGTCGACCACGGCGCGGTGGGCCTGTTCCTGCCGCCCGGGTCACCGGTGCGGGCCATCGTGTCACAGGCCTGTCGACCCGTCGGCGAGCCGCTCGTGGTCACCCGCAGCACCGGGTCGCTGATCGAGGAGATCGCCGGCCGACCGGCGCTCGACCGCGTCCTGGAGACCGCCGAGCTGGCCTCGCCGGAGGACCGCTCGCTGATGGCGCGGTCCCTCCACGTCGGCCTCGTCCTCGACGAGTCGCAGGAGTCGTTCGGGCCGGGGGACTTCCTGGTGCGCTCGGTCCTCGGGGCCGACCGCACCACCAAGGCGGTGGCCGTCGCCGCCGAGGTCGCGGTCGGCACCACGGTCCAGTTCCAGGTCCGAGACGCCGACTCGGCCGACCAGGACCTGCGGGCCACCCTGGCCGGCACCGCCGGCGACGCCGCCCTGGTCTTCACCTGCAACGGCCGGGGCACGCACCTCTTCGGCGACCCCGACCACGACGCCACCGTGGTCAGCGACCACCTCGGAGGCGGGCCCACCGCCGGGATGTTCTGCGCCGGCGAGATCGGGCCGGTGGGGGGTCACCCCTTCGTCCACGCCTTCTCCGCCTCGATCCTCCTCTTCGACCGCTGAGGACCGACGCCGACCGCTGACGGCGACCGCTTGACCGCGACGCTGCGGGGCTGCGGGCCGGCGGGGACGCGGGTCAGGGTCGGTCCGGGACGTCCTCGGAGGTGGGGCCGGCCGGCGGGACGGTGTCGGGGGCGGTCGCCGGGTCGGGCCGCACCGCGCCGGCGGGGGCCACGAGCGTGTCCGCCTCGCCGAAGCCGCGGGTCCACGAGGCGAGCTCCAGGAGGATGCCGTCGGGGTCCTGGAAGTAGACGGAGCGGACGTAGACCTCGTCGGTCCACTCCGGGGCGAGGCCCCACTCGCTGTCGTCGTGGTTGGCCACGTCGGTGGTCTCGACGCCGGCGGCGCGGAGGCGGTCGCGGTACTCCTCCATCCGTTCCGGGGCCACGTCGAAGGCCACGTGGTTCATCGAGCCGATGGCGCTGGTGAGCGAGCCGCGGTCGGGCCGGGCCGCCGGGGCGCTGACGCCGGGGGCCGGCTCGGGGGCGTCGGGGAACCAGAAGAAGGCCAGGTGGTCGCCGCCGCCACAGTCGAAGAAGAAGTGCTGGCCCAGCCCGGCCGGCAGCTCGATGGTCTTCACCAGCGGCATCCCGAGGACGCCCTCGTAGAACGCGACCGTCCTCGCCATGTCCCGGCACACGAGGGCCAGGTGGTTGATGCCCCGCAGCTCGAACGGTCGGTCACCCATGTCGGTCCCCTGACGCTGGTCGCCGGTGCCCGCCGAGCGGCGGGTGGGAGGAAGAGGAGATTCGGTCGCCTGCCCGCCCCCCGACGGGCAGGCCACCGATGGGTTGACCTGCGCTCAACCCGCAGACGGGTCGAGGCTGATCGACTTGTGCTCGAGGTACGCCTCGAGACCTTCGGGACCGAGCTCACGGCCCAGTCCGGACTGCTTGTAGCCACCGAACGGCGCTTCGAACGCCATCGAGAAGTGGTTCACCCCGATGGTACCCGTCTGGATCTGGCGGGCGACGTCAGTGGCGTGCGCGGCGTCCGCGCCCCAGACCGTGCCGCACAGGCCGTAGGCCGAGTCGTTGGCGATGGAGATGGCGTCGGCCTCGTCGGTGTAGGGGATCACCGAGAGCACCGGTCCGAAGATCTCCTCCTGGGCGATGGTCATCGTGTTGTCGACGTCGCCGAACACGGTGGGGTCCACGAACCAGCCGCGATCCTGGTCGGGGCGGCCACCACCGGTGGTGATGCGGGCCCCCTCGTTCTTGCCCTGGTCGATGAGGCCCATGACGCGGTCGCGCTGGCGGGAGGCCACGAGCGGTCCGACCTGGGTGGCGGGATCGAGCGGATCGCCCACCTTGAGCGCCGAGACGGCCTCGGTGACCGCCTCGAGCACCTCGGCGTAGGTGCCCTGGGAGGCGAGGATGCGGGTCTGGGCCACGCAGGCCTGGCCGTTGTTCATCACGCCGGCGTCGACGATCTGCGGGATGATCGTCGACAGGTCGGCGCCGTCGAGGATGATGGCGGCCGACTTGCCGCCGAGCTCGAGGGTGACCGGCCGCAGGAGGGCGCCCGCCGCGGCGGCGATGCTCCGGCCGGCGGCGCTGGACCCGGTGAAGGTCACCTTGTCGACCCCGGGATGGGTGACGAGGTAGGCCCCGACCTCCCGACCGCCGGGGACGATGTTGACCACCCCTGGCGGCATCCCTGCCTCGGTGAGGATCTCGTGGAGCACGTAGGCGTCGAGCGGGGTCTCCGGCGCCGTCTTCAGCACCACGGTGCAACCGGCGATGATGGCCGGCGCCAGCTTGATCACGTTCTCGAACAGCGGGACGTTCCACGGCACGATGGCGGCGGCCACGCCCAGCGGCTCGCGCCGCACGGCGACGGGGCCCAGGAGCCCGGCCCGGACCTCCTCGAACTGGTACTCCCGACCGAGGCCGGCGTAGTAGTCGAGGATCATGGTGGGGGCCAGGACCTGGCCCATGATGCCCCAGCTCTTGGGGCTGCCCATCTCGATCGAGATCAGCTCGGCGATCTCGTCCATCCGGCCGTTGATGAGCGCCGAGGCCTTGGCCAGCACGTCGGCCCGCTCGGACGCGGGGCGGGTGGCCCAGTCGGTGGTGTCGAAGGTCCGCCGGGCGGCGGCCACGGCGGCGTCGATGTCGGCGTTGGTGCCGTCGGGGACCCGACCGGCCACCTCTTCGGTGAACGGGTTGATGACATCGATGGTGCCGGTGCCCGCCGGTGCGACGAGCTCCCCGCCGATGTAGAGACGATCTTGGACGATCACGGGTGTAGACCCCCTGGCCTGGTTGTGTGGCGGGCAGCGTAGCGCCGATCTGACGCATCGTCAGAGCTGTGGCGGGGGTCACGCGCGGTCGCTCCGGCCGTCCGAGGCCCCCGGCCGCCGCAGCCCCAGTCGATAGGGTTGTCCCGTCCTCCGCCCCGACCACGACGAGCACCGATGACCTCCCCAGACCTGGAACTCCGCGCGATCAACACCATCCGCGGGCTGGCCATGGACATGCCACAGGCGGCCAACAGCGGGCACCAGGGCACGGCGATGGCGCTGGCGCCCCTCGCCCACGTGCTCTGGTCCCGGATCATGGACTACGACCCCACGGACCCCGAGTGGTTCGACCGGGATCGGTTCGTGCTGTCGGCCGGCCACGCCTCGGTCCTGCTCTACTCGATGCTCCACCTCACGGGCTACGACCTCTCGCTCGACGACCTCAAGGCCTTCCGGCAGTGGGGCTCGCGCACCCCGGGCCACCCCGAGCGCAACCACACCCCGGGCGTGGAGGTCACCACCGGCCCCCTCGGCCAGGGCGTCGGCAACGGCGTCGGGTTCGGCATGGCCGAGCAGTACCTCCGCAGCCTCCTCGGCCCCGAGGTGGTCGACCACCACACCTTCGTCATCTGCGGCGACGGCGACCTCTCCGAGGGCGTCAGCCACGAGGCCGCCTCGCTCGCCGGCCACCTCGGCCTCGGCCGGCTGGTCTACGTCTACGACGACAACCACATCACGATCGACGGGCCCACCGAGCTCGCCCTGTCCGACGACGCCGCCGCCCGCTTCGCGGCTTACGGCTGGCACGTCGACGACCTCGGAGAGAAGGCCAACGACCTCGACGCCCTCGAAGGCGCCATCCGCGGCGCCATGGCCGTGGAGGACCAGCCCTCGCTGATCATCGTGCGCAGCCACATCGCGTACCCCTCCCCCACCCTCACCGACAGCCCGAAGGCCCACGGC